>DBKQ01000052.1:44266-70246 GCA_002298545.1 Prevotella sp. UBA746 | reverse complement strand
GAAAAATATTCACTCCGTGTAGACCGATACCGAGAAGAATTGAACCAGTGGAAGAGAGACAATAACCTGCCAAAGGATGCAGAGAGACCGCAACTGCCTATCAGAGAGCCAAACGAAAGTGCAGCAGACTTTCTGAAGAGAGTGAAGGAATACAGACAGCAAGCCGCATTGTGGGCAACGGCACCGACATACGAGCAACACCTTTTGACTTCTGATACAGCACAGGGACAGTTTAACTTGGAGATGCAGCGCAAGACAGTTTTGGCTCGTATAACACTGCAAGACTCTATGCTTGCCATCCGTAAGGCACAGGAAGCCATAATGAAAGAAGTGGGCGTTGACAAGCTGAACTTTGCAGAGGATGCATATACGGCAGAGAATAGAAGTCATGGAAAGGCAAAGAACGAGTTTGAGGAATACAATGACGAGTTCTTACAGCCACTACGCAAGGCGTACAATGATTTGATGCATAGACTTGGTAAGAGCTATGACAACGTGAAAGTATATATGATTGCAAAGCATGGCTTGGAACGCAATGCCCATATAGCTTTCAAAAAGGCTCTGGATGAAGACTACGAGAAGAACGAAGAGCGTATGGATGCCTACAACAACTATAAGGCGGATATAGACAGACTTAACAATGATGCAGACTTTGAGGCAGGAAGAATAGACTTTGCAACATGGAAGCAGAATGATGTAAACATCAGAACAAAGTATGCTCCTTCATATTCAAAGTATCGCTTTGACGAAGACGGCAACACCCTGGATTATTCAGGTTTGACCGCTCTGTTTGATGCCGATGACTTTGAAAGCGCAGCTGCAGATTTAGTGAAAGATGTGGAAGACAATAATGAGTATTACACTGATGAGTTGTGGTATGCAACAAACGATGCAACAAAGAAGATTCTCCGGGACAGCTATAATGCTGGCATGATGACGGAAGATATTTACAATTTTGTCCGTGGCATGTATAACAACTATATTCCTCTTCGTGGTTGGGGCGATACCAATGCAGACCAAGTGTGGAATTATGTAGGTGGTGGTAAAGGTGCCTTCAGTCAAGTTGTAAAAGAAGCCCAAGGTCGTAAGTCTCTTGCTGATGATCCTATTGCTTACATAGAGAATATGGCAGAGAGCGGAATACTGATGAACAACAGGAACTGGGTGAAACAACACCTTCTGTTGTTGGCAGAGAATCATCCGACTTCACTGCTCAATGTGAGCAAGGCATGGTATATCAAGACTACAGATGCACAAGGCAACGAAGAATGGATTCCGGCATCTCCGCAGATTACTGCCGGCATGAACAGCAAACAGGTGGAAACTGCTCTTGAAACTTTTGAGAAGAAGATGGAACAAATGGCACAGAAAGGTGATGCGACACAGAAGCGTGAGCACTTAGAGATAAGTTATCCACAGACCAATGGAGAGGAGCGAGAGCACGAAGTGAGAGTGATGAAGAATGGCGAGGAATATGTGATATATATAAATGGAGATCCGCAGCTTGCACAGGCGATGAACAATACCAGAGCAAGAAAGGTAAGAGAAGGACTGGAGAACAGTTTATCACAAAGAGTAATTGCAAGGACAGGACGATACATGGCAGCAGCCTATACATCAATGTCCCCCCTGTTCATTCCGTCAAACTACATGCGAGACCTCACGATGACGCTTGCATCAACAGCAATCCGTGAGGATGCAAGATACAACTATCTGTTGAGACGAAATATGCTAAGGCATTGGAACACCTTCCCATTGGTATTGAGATACCAGAACGGCACTCTAAGGGAAAAGGTACGCAATGGTAGCGCAAGCAAAGTGGAACAGATGTTCTATGACTTCATGATGAACGGTGGTGAGACCGGCTTCGTTACTTCGCTTGACGTGGAAGACTTGAAGAAGAAATTCAAAAATGATTTGAAGGATATGAACCGTATGGCTGCAAATCCAAAGAAAGTAGGTCATGTTATCATGGACAGTATCGAGACGCTGAACCGAGCTATTGAGGACAGCAACAGATTTATGGTATATATGACTTCAATAGAATATGGCAGGAGTATAGACGAAGCCGTAAACAATGCGAAAGATGTTACTCTGAACTTCAACCGTAAAGGAACAGGCGAACACGGATGGCAGACAATCCGTAACCTCTATCTTTTCATAAATCCAGCAATCCAGTCATTGCAGACGCTTGGAGCCTTGGCAAAGCATCATCCGGTAAAGTTTACAGCAGTAACAACGACATGGTTGACAAGCGGTGTGATAGTTCCATTGGTAAACAACTTGCTGATGAGTTTCTTCGGTGGAGACGATGACAAGGATAAGTATTGGCAATTCACGAAATGGGACAGACGGAACAACTTCATTATGTGGGTACCATTTACACATGAGTTCGTGAAGATACCTCTTGCTCAGGAGTTCCGTGGCTTCTATGGCATTGGTGATATGATAGCATCAAAGTTGTGGGGCGGAGAGAAGGCTGAAGAGAGTTGGGGTGATTACGCACTGGACTTGATGGGACAGATAGTAGACATGTTGCCACTTGATCCTACAGGGTATGACGGCAATGTAGCAGTAAGCCTGATGCCAAATCCAATTCGTCCGTTCTTTGAACTTGCATTTAATGTAGACTTTACAGGCAAGCCTTTGTTCAAGGATTCAGAGTACAACAAATACGACCCGAATTTCACGAAAGCATACGTAGGTACTCCGGAATGGCTGGTACGTATATCAAGAATGGTGAACAGTATAGGGAATGACTATCCTGACGTTCAACAAAATTGGATAGACAGGGCAGTGAATTCACGCTTCAATCTGAACAATCCAGCTGTCGTTGACCATGTGCTTTCATCTTATCTCGGTGGTGCATATACTATGGGCAGTCAAACGCTTGGTGTAATGACCAAAGCATTGAATGGTGATGAAATCAAGATGGCGGATATTCCGTTGGCAAGCAAGCTTGTTTCCAATCCTGATGACAGACCTGTCAGCAAGAAGCAAGGCGATGAATTCTGGAATGTAAAGGAGCGACATGACAGGGCTGCCAACACTCTAAGCAAACTGAAGAAAAAGGCAAAGGTTGATGGAGACTACTCCACACTTGACATATTCTTCGGCTCTGACGAATACAGGCAATACAAGGAAGACGACAAAGTTGTGAAGAAATACGAGGAAGACAGGAAAAAAGAAAAGGCTCAGGAAACAGGTGAGGAATACAAAGCGCACAAGACCACAGGCGAGGATGTATACAAATCTCATGCTACTCCAAAAGATGACTTTGAGGACATGAAGATGAAGCAGCTTTATGAGAAGCTGAACAGTTTCAAAATACGCTATGAGGCTATTGACGGTATTTCAAGAGAAAAAGGAGACGCATATTACAAGGCAAACAAAGCAGCTATTGAGGCTATCGAAGAGGTCGCTTATGACAGGTCTACAATTTCAAGCATCAAGAAAGGTTTCTTGTATAACGGCAAGGATTCCTATGATGCAGACGGAATGAAAGATATTCGTGAACTGAGAAGAAGAATACTTGAAGTGTTGGAAAGAGCGAATAGGAATGTTGTGAACAATAACAAATAACACAAAAGAAAAAGCGAGGTAGATTATAATTTCTATCTCGCTCTTTTTTGCTCTGATTGGATTCTGTTAAATATCAATTATCACACTGCCGGCAGCAGCATCCGAAGGCAACCAAAGTTCCCATGGTTTGTTGTACATTTCATAATAATAAGAGTGCGTCCCATAGACGTATCGTGTATTACCTTTTTTATATGCTGTGTAGTTTTGGTCTTCTGTTTCGCAGTCACTGCCAGTATTCAGCATTATTATCCACTTGGTGAAGTCCCCAACCGTTTCCCCTTTGTATATGGCGGAGATTTGCTTATTTTCGTCTATTATCGGTGTGAGAGTAGACCATTCATCTTTGTTTATTCCAAAAGGATAGGAGGCATTATAAGACTCAAAGTTTAGTAATATTTCAGCTAAATTATCTGCATTAATTTGAATTGGTGCACTTTCGTTGGAATATGAATAATAATAACCCATAGGAATTGTAGAGTTAAAACCTATGTGTACTGCTAAAAATGTACCTTTATCTTTTCTTATATTTTCAAGGTATTTGAAATTTAGAAGTTTAATAGTTTCAACTTTTTTCCCTATTAATGCAGCAGCAATAATGGCATCATCCTTGCTGTCAGCATAATTCTTGGCAGTATTCTCAATGCCAGTCTTTATTCTGGAGAACATACTGCTGAGAGTTTCTTTTGTTATTTTCAATATTTCGTCCATAAAATTACGTTTTTTTATAAAACAAAAAAAAGCGGTACTCCGACTATGGAATACCGCCCGAAGTGGACTTGCGTCCTATTGTTTTAAAATTGCTATGATATAGCTTACTCTAATTGTTCTGGATTATTTTCATTCTTTGGAAGAATATAATCCATAGCAAAATAAGCGGTATTCCAATAAGTCAAAGAGCACAGTTATTCTATTGTCCAATGTTTATAATAATCCCTCTGACTATAACAATATAGAGTGTTGTGTCAGAGGGATTTGAAAGTTATTACTTATGCAGTTGCAACCTGAGCATTATCCCACAGAGATTTAATCTCTTCAGATGAAATGTCCGTGAAATCGGTAGACTTGATATAGTCCTTATTAATATTCTGTGTAAGAGACAAGGCGTCAGTAGCGGTAGCTTCTACATCCTGCAGTTTCTGCTGAGTGGCACTTATTGTAGAGGCTATAACCTTGTTCTGAACCGGGTTGGTAGAGGTGCCACTAAGAGTAGAATCCACAGTAATCTTATTTGCACCTTCTGCAATGCCGTCCAGTTTCTTCTTGTCAGCAGCAGAAAGAAGACCATTGGCAGAAGTGGTAGCTACAGAAGTAGATGCCTTGCCTGCAAGAGCGGTATTGATTACCTTGTTCTGTACAGGATTGGTTGAGTTTGCATTAAGTGCAGAATCAACAACAGTTTTGTTTGCGCCCTCTGCGATACCGGCAAGCTTAGTCTTCTCAGCTGTGGTGTAGTCATTTGTAGAAAGTCCCTTGCCTGTTTCCTTACCTACCTTCGTGTCAATGATTTTTATTAAAGCGTCTTGTAAACTATTAAGTTGTGCCAAGACCACTTTGTTCTGGACTGGATTGGTTGATGTGTCAGACATTTTGTCATCCACAGTAATATAAGCCTTCCACTCTCCAATTTTCTCCCATTTGTCGGCTTTGCCGTCATTAATCTTGATATACTCACCATAGGTATTGCCCTCAACACTCTCTGCAGATTTCAGGAGATAGAGCTTGTTACTCTTTGCAGCAGTAAGTTCTGGTAGAGCAGTAACAATCTCTGCAATATTGCCATCAATACCAATATCAGCGAGAGAGAGGTTACCTGAACCCTCAATACTTGTGCCATTGATGGTCTTCAAGCCACCCTTTGCAATCTTCTTCTGTGCCTCAGCAAGAGCGCCAGCTGCCGCTGTTGCTGCATTATCTGCGGCTTTCTTCGCATTAGCAGCATCAGTTACGCCCTGGTCAGCCTTTGTCTGTGCAGCCGTAATCTTTGGTGTAAGGGTATTGCTCAATGCTGTATCTGCATCAGCATATCCCTTTTTTACCAATGAGCTGAAATAGCCCAAATTGTCAGATGTGATAAATTTTTTCTCTGCCATGATTCTTTAAAATTTTAATGAATAAATATGTTTTAAATTAGTAATACCTTATACAATAACATCACGATGCTTGTTGCGTGTTATTCCAGATGTTATCCACCTCAGTATTTGAAATGGAGCCAAGTTCAGTATTCTTTACACACCCGGAAATGCTGTCATTCAACTCATTTCTCGTTTCAGATAAAGCAGCTGTAGTGGCATATCCAGATAGTGATTCTTTGGTTGCGTACTTGCTGTCAGCCTGTGCGGTAGTCTGATAGTTACTGAGGTCAACAGATGAATTTGCAGTAAACACCCTCCATCCATCAGCTGTGTTTCTCTTATCCCAATTGATAAGCTGATACAAGTTGCCGTTACCCTTACCATCAGCATTCACAACATACCATAGTTGACCAATGGCATCATTTTCAGTATTGTTACCACTTGCAGAGAGCTGCCAATCAAACAAAGCATATAGAGCATCAAGATCAGCTACTGTTCTATGACCACTAATCTCATCAGCATATACAATACCATAACCAGTAGAGTTGATATTGTTAGAACGAAGTGTGTTTGCCTGTGCTAAACCTTTCTTTGCCATATTCTATTTCCTTTCCTATTTATTCCGTTAAACAATTCATTAAGCAATATCAAGTTTGGCACCAGTAAATGCACCTCTCTGTACACTTCTATATACATTATACTCCAATTGCATCTTTGTTTGAGGGTCTGTTACCGTCACCTTTGATAGTGTGAAGCCGTCATTAAGCAAAGGGGTAGCATCATTCATTGTAATCTTAGACAATTCACCAAGCTTTGACGGATAGGCATAAACAAGGTATTCAGTCTCTCCTGCGTTAACATTTGTATATACATTGTTCTTATCGTCCTTCAAGTCATAAGCACTATCGTCAGAATCAGGATTTAGTAAACTTGAAAGCTTTTCAGCTGTAATATCTCCCTCGGTTCTTGCCAGTATCACCTTGTACTGGAAATGTACCCTTACAGAAGCAGACTTAGTGTCAACATCAGAAGAACTTGCCTGTTTGATGATACCGTTGCTAAGCACAAGTCCCTGTTTAGGAGCCTTGATGCTTGCCGTAATAGTTGTGTCAGAAGTACATTGCTTCGTAATCTCAACAGAGTTTTCACCAGATGCCGGAAGTTGAGCATTTGACCAATCACCGCCATTCATAGAAGTAGGATCTTTATAACCATCAGCATGAGTCCACTTCATGCTACCTGTAAAGTTGACCTTATATCCATATATGGTATTAAGATTTCCAGGATTTGCGGTAATGCCAGATGCAGAACCATCACTGCAAAGTATAGTCCACTTATTAGAGATAACAGGAGAAACCAAAGGTAAATCTCCACTCTTAATAGCTGCTATGTCCTTAGCATTCTGTGCTCCCTTGTCTCCAGCATAGGCAGTCTCTGCTGTTTCACCAAGAACTACTCCGCCACTATTTATCTCAACAAGACTGCTACCACTCCAACGATAGGTTTTGTTTGTCGTTATGTCTACATATATTTTACCAGCTTCGGGCTGTACGCCAGCACCTCCTAACAAATCAGAAGTTGCAACTCCCCATGTAGAAGCGTCTGACCAATTGCCATAAAATTTAGTACCATCTCTTAGGGCAAATTTGTTGTTTGATTTTACATAAGCTACGCTGCATAACGTATCTGTGGATTTTTTTGTAGTGCTCATTGCTTGAACATCAGCTTGTAGTACGAAACCGCTGAACTCCACTACATCATCAACATAACTTGGTAGCTGTGACGCTGGAACAGTGCCATCAACCAATGTCGCATAAGTTCCACTATCCTGCTTTTTGTCAAGCTCAGTTTTGATTTTGCCAACAAGATGTTCCAATCCTGTCTGATCTAAAAATTTATTATCTGCCATATTGTTTAATATTAATAATTATACTATCTATCAGTATTGCGTTATACCTATTACCTAAAATAGTGCATCAATATCTTTAGGAGTTATCAGTTGAATATTGTTGGAAAGACATTCCATATCACTTCCGTTCCACCTCCAAATGCTGTTGTCTGTTTTGTTTATGTACAATCTCGTGTTAGAATAGATTTCGCTGTCAGCATTAACCCAAACGAAACGTTGGAGTTTAGCCTCAAATTTACTGTAACAAATTTTCTTAGTTAAAGTATTGTAACCGTATTGTCCCTTTTGAGTAGGTTCGTTGAAAGATTCGCCCCAAGCGTCCAAGATGAAAACATTGTTGAATTCATCAGGAATATAATAAGAAGGAAACCGTCCGTCTTCATCTGTTTCAGGAATGCTGCTTCTTAACTCTTCAAGCAGAGATTCAAGATCTTTCCCACTTTTTAAATCTTTAATGTATTTAGCGTAAGTCAGGACACCATCCTTACGTGAACTGACCAAAGAATTTCCATATTTTACTTCACCAGCCATACCTCTTAATCTCCTATCGAATAAATGTTGTCGTTACCTGCAACAAGTTCGTCACTCCAGTAGAAATACAAATTGTCAACTTGTTCCATATTGAAAGCAGTCGGCAGTCCAGCCTGTGTGATAGTTATAGGCGAAGTACAGACAAACCATACATACGGTTTACTGTCAGTTGTTTCAATGGTGAATGTCCTACCTGAAGCCCTGTTGAAATCACATGCAAGCTCATCCTTGTTAAGTTCCGACACACTATTTGCAGAAGAGCTGCCATACCAGAACTTGTAGTCATAACTGTTGCCGGTCGTGATATAATACCTTAAATTATACAAGCCACAAGGTTCACCATCAATTATGCCGACAGGAATCTTGCTCTGGCGGTTGAAAGGAACAATGGCAAACATGTTACTCTCGCAACTTGACAAGTGAATACCGCCAATAACGAAAGATACCTTAACGGCATAGCAACCAATATCAATATCATCAGGAAAATCGCAAATTAGTTCATTCTTTGCATCCCCCGACACTTTGTGTCTCAATTCAATACTATTACAAGAACCGTCAACAAGCTCAACTTTCGTGTTGGCGGCTTGATTCATATCGCAATCCACGAGAGTGTTGCTGTTTTGAGCAATTTCAAGTTTGCTTACCAATATATGCAACTTGAAGCCATTACCTTTTACAATTCGATATATCATGCGATGTACTTTTTTCGGCAAAGATAGGAGAAAAAATATTCCCCTACCTTTTATCCGTTAATAAACGAATCAATATCATACAAGACCTTTCCATCGAAGAAATTTTCTCTTTCTATTTTGCAGTGCCTTTTTACTCTTTGCATTAGTATGGTACACGCAATCATGGAAAAGATCTTTAGGCTTTGCGTCTTTCGGAGTCAAGCCAACTCTGCGGTATGCCAGATACTGATTCCGGTTAATAACCATCAGCTTTCCGCTCTGCATTGGAAGAACGAAATAGATTTTACCATCCTTGGATGATGCTTTAAGTGCCGCAGCCTTGGCTTTGCGGTACATCAACTCACACTTAACACGCTTGATAATTTTTCCAATTTTCATAATCGTTGTATTTAAATAGTTATTTATCCTATTGTAGCTGCCGAAACAGATACACGTCTTGTCAGTTTCCTTGTTTCCTTTGTTATCATCCGTGGCGTCTCCATTTCGTTGAAACAGATATGAAGACCGATGGCTCTCGTCATAAGCAAATCATCATGCTTCCCGTCAGCGGCTTCATAAACAGTGCCGTTCTTCTCATATGTCAAATATTCAAATAGACACCTCTCGTCTCGTTCAACATACAGTTGCTCACGTATAACTTGAACCAGAACAGATATGACCATAGGCTTAGTAGCGACATTAGTATGGAAACCGTATTTTACAGGAACCTTATTCTTTATGTCAGACTCACTTTGCTTGCGTGCATACAGATTATCATATACATCCTTTATCTGATTAAGAATAAACTCGGACTGGTCTCCACCTTCCAGAATATGTTCCTTGTCTTTGGTTTCAAGAGTGTTTGATTCTATGACAAGAAGGGCGTTATCATAATATTTGGCTATCTGTGCAGCCTTCCATGCCAACAAGTCCATATCAATATGACCGTACCATTGAGCTACAATATATGGTTTTCCGCCTTCCATCATCCAGTATCTGTCAATGACAACAATAACAGACCAGTCAGCACCCTTGCTACGTCCTCCAATATCAACGACAACCAAATACCGGTTGGTTACCTTGCAGTCATCAAAGAACTCAGGCTGATTCCATATCCACAGTTGTCCCTGCTTGTCTTCACAGAACCTGACGTTCTGCATACACTTCTTGCCCTTATATCCATCACCATAAACATCTCCAATATACTTGGGTGCCCTGCATCCCTTTTTGAATTTGTCAACCTTGTCTTCTGCAAACACCCTTGCTCCAGAATGCTTGAATGCTTCAATGTCGTCAGTAGGATAACCAGCTGCCATATCCGCATGGTCTGTAAACTTCTTGCGTTCAGCAATATACCAGTTGATAGCTTCAAGCGGTGCTCCGAGCGTCCATAGTTTCCATAGATATGTACCAGGCTCTTCACGATCCGACATGGCATTGCTATTGTTCCTGTTCTCATACAGCCATTTTGCAAACAGACTTTTTTCTTTCTTCGTTCCGAAGTCAAGATGATACATATCGTATATCTCAAACCAAGGAACGAAGAACGGTTCAAACTGCGATTTGCCATCCTTTGCGGCAAGCCATTCTTTGTGGAAAAAATTACCAGTTCCATTGGCAGTAGATTCAAGAGCTATCATTGTCATAGGGCGATACAAAATACCGTTAGTGGCATTTTGAATAACTTCCTCAGGAGATTTGCCGTCAGTCTTTTTCCATAGACCGACCTCAGACAAGTGAACCAAGTTATAGTCTTCACCGTTGGCAGAAAGCGGTCGCTCCATAGAACCGACCTTAATCTTGCAGAAACGTTGCGGAACCTTCTTAACATTACCGGATGTTCCGACACCGACAAACTTAGGTTCATTATCAGAGTAGGCTTCACCCATTTCATGCAAGAACTTAGCAGGGAAATTCTTTAATGCCTCATCAAACATGCCACGTATAGTCTCAGCCGTGTCCTTAACCTGAGCAACAATAAGAGAGTTTAGACCTTTCATCCACATCAGTTGCAGCCATAGCATGTACATCTGTATAACTGTCGAGCCTCCCCATTGTCGAGCTTTCAAGAGTATAAGGCGTATCGGCTTTCCCTTCTTCCTTCTTTCCTCCAGCCAACGAAGAAGTCTCCTCTGCGGTCTTCTTAGAACAAATCGGAAAGGTAGTCCTCCTCCTTTAGGTTTAATGTATATGAACATGCCAAAGAAAAAGAAAGGATCATACTTCATGCGAAGCCGTATAAATTGCTCAACAATTTGTTCTCGGTCAGTGGCATAGTTTCGCTCAACAGGTGGTTCCCCGTTCTTCTCTGCCTCTTCATCACATTCGTCATACAGTATATCCAGGTATGCATCAACACTGCCGGCATTAGCAAGTTGCTTAATGAAAGGATTATCTTTTAGTTCTATTGGCAAGTATTGGTCTTCAATAGGAAAATCATCAAGATGAAGATGACACCTCTTGTCTCCACAACCGGTACCAATTATCGGGTTGAACTCTGTGGAGATAGCTTTGATTCTCTTGTCATTCTCTTTGAGAATCATTTCCGTATGCTTATCATTCAATACTTGTCTTGGCATAATGGTGCATTTAAATAACCCCACAAAAGACCAAGTACATAACAATAGATGTGGACTCCAATTGCCATGCAAGGAAACACAAGCCCAATAGATATATATAATAATATTGTAAGATTGTATTTCACCTTCTTTTTTACATAAGGTGCAATATACCCCATATAGGCATATACAAAACCGCTTAATCCTACTATCGGAGTATCTGCTGCAAAAGGATAACTGACGGCAATTATATAGAACCCTATCAAGTTCCATCTGCACTGAATGGCATTCAAACATTGATATAATGCCCAAAGGTTTACAAGAGCATGGAATACGTTCTGATGAAACAGAGGATAAGTAAGACGTTGCAGAACGCTACATCCGTGATACAGTCCCATGCCGTCATGTCCAAGGAGTGAAAGGACGAAAATCAAAATGAACCAAACATAAACTTCAATCTGCGTTTTCTTTTTTCGTAACATCTTTTCTTCTCCTCCTTCCTCACTCTGCATAAAATGACATGGATAGTGTATTGAGTAAGATAGAAGCTTGGTGCCTCCTCATTACAAATATGCCATATTATTTCCATCTTCGTGAGAGACGGATGCTCTTTGCTGTATATCTGGAACCTTCGGAAAATCTCCATGAACATAGCTTTCCTTGTCGGAATCATGTAGTCAATGGATTTTCCTTTTAATAAATCTAATATGACCCTGTAAGCTCTGCCTTCAGATACCCAAAACCTTCTACTCGGAGATTGAAGTATTCTCCTTTCAATCTCAGACAGACTAAAATTGTCTCTTCCCGATATTATTTCACGGTAAGCCCTCAACAAGTCAGCATCACGTTCTTGTGTAAAGTCACAAGATGAGCCTTTGAACTTCATATTAGACACTGCAAATATACAAAAATATACTGACAAAATCAAATATGGATAATGAATATTAACGGATAAAAAAGAAGAAAGTATGAAAAGCATTAATTTTGGGCAATATTTTTAATCTGTTATTCAAATATGGCTGGAAATACAAACAATATTCAGAACGCTGGAGCTGCGGCACAGCAAGCTGCCAAGACAAAAAGAGACTTGGCTTTGGAACGTTTGAAGACACGTCACCCAGATAAAGACTATGCTGACGATGAAGCGATTTATGGTGCAATCAATGATGACTACGATGCAGACCAAAAGACAATCGAAGGCTATAAGGCAAACGAAAAGGCTATGAGCGACATGATGACTGCCGACCCTCGTTCTGCAGCTTTCTTGCAGGCAATGAGAAGCGGTAAAAATCCTGCCGTGGAACTTGTAAGGAACTTTGGCGATGAGTTTGTGGATATACTCACAGACCCGGAACAAGCAGATGCAATCGGTGAAGCACAAGCAGACTATCTGAAACGAGTTGCCGAAAGCAAGAAACTTGATGATGAGTATGCAGAGAATATCAAGAAAAGCTATGAAGTCTTTGACGCAATGGACAAAGAGTTTGGTGAAGACGTTACCAATGAATTAATCGGCAAGATGTTCGTTGTTGCCAATGACGTTATCCGGGGCAAGTTCACAAGGGAAGCTCTTGAAATGCTAAGACTCGCTGCAAGTCATGATGAAGACGTAGCCAATGCTGCACATGAGGGTGAGGTACGTGGAAAGAACATTAAACACCAGAAAAACCTGGAACTCCGCAAGAAAGGCGATGGAGTGGCTGATTTGGATTCTGCAACAGCAGAATCGGCACAGGACGGAGACAACCAACCTGACTTCGGAGCACTCGGACGAATGGCAAGAGGCGGTTCTATATGGGAACGAGGCGGAGAGAAGAGAATACACAATAGATAAAAGGATTTATTAATTTAAAATTTACAGATAATGAAGACAACAAAACAAACATTCAGTTGGCTGATGTCCGTGTTCCTCATGGCTTTGGCTATGATTTTTGGAGTAAACGGCTCTGTTCTGATGGCGGAGGCTACAAACTTGCCTGATGCAGGTACGACCAATAGTGGACATGCGGCAGAGGCTGGTGGAGCAGAGACTGCCGGAGAAGGCGGCAATGGTGGTGCTGCAAGGCAGAATGAAGGAATCGCAACGGAGACACGTGGACGTGAAACGAAATGGGCAGAAGGTGATGTAAACTTCTATTCAAATGATTTGAATGACAAGATTACAAAAATCCGTCCTATGGCAACTCCTGTAGACCAGATTTCACGTTACGCTACACCGAAGACCGCCGATTCTTTTGTAGTGGAATATTACTCTATCGGTACACGTCCAATCAAGACCACAGTAAAGACCACAACTGAGGCAAGTACAGGTTCATCCGTTGTGCTGCCAGTTGATGATCCAGACATGTTTACTCTTGATGATACTATCCGTGTGGTAGGAGTAAAGGCAATTACAGACTATAATGGTGTTGCATATTCAGATGATAAGAACAAAGGCGTTCCAGTTCCGGATTTGGAACTGTGCGTATGCGGTAAGAATACAGATGGTCAGCCTATAGTCTTTGCCGTTAATGGTAACATGTATCAGAAGCAGGCTATCGGAGTGCCGGCAATTCCGGCAAAGACTGTACTTATCCGTATGGCAAAGGCTTGTGGAGAGCTTGACGTACAGACAGGACGTTTCAACAACCTTCCGACAAGCGATACTCAGTATTGTCAGAACTTTATGATTCAGATTGAGCAGAGTACCTTTGACAAGATTGCTGCAAAGAAAGTGGATTGGAGCTTCTCTGATATGGAAGAGGATTCTATCTATGACATGCGCCTTGCAATGGAGGGAACTTTCTTGTTTGGAGACATGGCTTGTATCAAGCATACGACAAAGAACAATTCCTCACAGTGGTTTACCAAAGGTATTTGGTGGATGGCTGGAAAGGACATTGAAGTAGGACACAAGGCAACCGAGGATGACCAAAAGAAAGGTTTCAAGAAGGATGATGTTGTAATCTGGGACAATGAACTTGTGGATATTACAAAAGATATATTTGTAGGTACAGGCATTGGCAACAAGCGCAAGGTCGTTATTGCCGGTTCACAGGTTGTAACGGCATTCTCCAAGATACGTTCAGAGAAGTTCCGACTGAAAGATACCGTTGAAGTATTCAACTTAAAGTTCAAGAGTTGGGAGACAGACTTCGGGGAGTTGCTGATGATTCATTCAGAGTTCTTCGACTTGCAGGGAATGAGCGACTGTGCATTGGTTCTCGATCCAGAGTTCCTTGTAAAGCGAGTACACTTGCCTTGGGCGCGTAACGTGCTTGACCTTAAAGCAGCAGGTATTCGCAACACGGATGCTGTGGTAATTCAGGAAGTAGCGTGTCTGTATCTGAAATACCCGAAAGCTCACGCAAGAATGAAGCTTGCGACTGCTTAACTTAGAGTTAGGTTCATTCATGTATATATAATTTATGAGGGGTGTGGGCACTTGCCCCATCCCTCTTTTTAATTAGAAGAGAAAGATGTTAAAAACATATCAGGGAAATTCAGACTTGGCTTTCAACGTAAAGTTGGAGGGAGGTCTTAAACGAATTGTGTTTGACGGTCAGAGTCATGGCACAAGCATATATTCAACGAGAGACGTAAAAGAGCAAAAGGCAATAGAGAGCCATTACTGGTTTAACGACAAGTTCTGGCTTGAAGAAACAATAGACGAGAAGAAGTTGGAAGCCGAGACGAAAAAGAAAGCCGCGGCAAAGGCAAAGAAAATTGCAGAGGAGAAAAAGACATATTGTGTGTCGGATATTGCTGATGCCAAGGATTATCTCGCAGATACTTTTGGAGTATCACGCACAAAGATGAAGACCAAAGAAGATGTACTTGCCGTGGCAAATGAATATGGTGTTGAATTAGAAGGACTGGAGTAATATGGTAAATTATGCTGTATCTGACTTGGTGAAAGAAGTCAAGGTAATTCTTGACCGCAATCAGGAGAGTGCTGTACTTGTGCCTGATGACTCTGATACTCTCTCTCAAGGAGAACTTATCCAGAGCAGAATCGTGGATGCGGCAAAAATAATCTTGACAGAAGCTTCGTCTCTATTGGTGGAAGGAACAACGCTTGCAGACAATATTGTAACTTGGCAAAATTCTTACGGTGCATATTTCGGCAAAGTGGAATTACCGTCAGACTTGATACGTGTCTTGTCTGTTAAGGTCAGCGACTGGATAAGACCAGGCAAGATTATATCAGAGAATGATGACGAGTATAAATTGCAGACAAGCAGGTTTGGTGTGCGCGGAAATGTAGAAAGACCTGTTGCAGCAATAGTACATGCTGAAGGACAAAGGTATATAGAACTATACACAAGCAATTCGGATGATGCTACATTGGACTTGTCTTATGTGAAGTTACCTTCCATTAATGCCGGCACGATAGATTTGCCACAGGGCTTGGCTGATGCCGTAAAATACATGACGGCTTATCTTGTCTGTGTCAGTTTGGGCGACAACGATACAGCCAACGGACTACTGTCTGTCGCAAAGAATCTGGCAGGAATTGTAGATATAGAACCTTCTCAAATGCAATAACTATATGGCAAAGGAAAAAGAAAAGACAAAACTGTTGTCGCTTAGTAAAGTAACAAACAGGGAAGAACTTGATACTGTCAAGGCTTCATTCAACTCTTACAGTCAGCCGTATGAACGCGCATATTCTGTTCTCTTTGAGGCTCAGCGGTATTATAACAACATGGATAATTTCCGTAAAAGGAGATTGAGAAACAAACGGTACAATTACGGAGACCAGTGGGGCGATATAATAGAGCTTCACTCCAAATGCGGTGGCGTGAGGAGAATGACGGAGTCGCAATATATACGTGAGCAAGGCAGTGAACCTCTGAAGAATAATCTTATACGAAGACTTGTCAAGAATGTTCTCGGTGTGTATCGCTCGCAAAGCAAGGAACCAACATGTAATGCAAGAGACAAAGACGAACAGAAGTACAGCGAGACAATGAGTATCGTCTTGCAGTGCAACCGTCAGCTCAATAGGGAGAGCGAGATTGATGCCCGAACGATGGAAGAGTTCCTTATAAGTGGTGCTGCTATTCACAAGAAAAAATACGGATGGAGGCGAAACAGACTGGACTGTTGGACAGACTATGTAGACCCGAACGAGTTTTTCGTGGACAATAATATGAAGGATTTCAGAGGGTGGGATGTACGCTGTATCGGTGAGATACATGATACCACTATCGGAAATATCCTGATGGAATTTGCTAAGTCTCCAGCAGATGTAAAAAGACTGAAAGAGATATACCGTAATGCCAGCAACAGAGAACTGATAGAAGACAGCTTGCAGCAGTTTGGAGAGTTCGATCCACGGAAAGTAGACTTCATGTCTCCAAGCAACCCTTCTCTATGTAGAGTTATAGAAGTATGGCGTAAAGAAAGCAAGCCAAGATACCGCTGCCATGACTACAACAATGGGGATGACTACAAGATTGACGTTGAGGACTACCACGATATAGTAGAATTTGAAAACAAGGATCGTATAGAACGCGGTTTGAATGCAGGAATGGAAAAGGAAGACATTCCTTTGATCAAAGCAGAATGGTTCATGGATGAATACTGGTATTTCTACTACCTCTCTCCGTTTGGCGATATTCTCCGTGAGGGCGAAACTCCTTATGCCCATGGTGAGCATCCATACGTATTCAAATTCTATCCGTTCATTGATGGCGAAATACACAGCTTCGTTGAGGATGTAGTAGACCAGCAACGGTATGTTAACAGGCTTGTTACGATGTATGATTTCATTATGCGTGCATCGGCAAAAGGCGTTCTTCTATGTCCTGATGACTGCTGCCCGGATGATTTGACATGGGATGACTTAGCAGATGAATGGGCAAGGTTTAACGGACTTGTACGCTTCAAACCAAGCAAGAGTGGACAACTGCCGGTACAGGTGGCAAACAATTGTGTCAACATAGGAATACAGGATTTGCTGAAATTCCAGTTGAAGTTCTTTGAGGATATAAGCGGTGTAAACGGTGCATTGCAAGGCAAGCCAGGAGTATCTGGAACGAGCGGTTCGCTATATGCCCAGCAGACACAAAATGCCACGATGTCGTTGCTTGACATATTGGAAACGTTCAGCCAGTTCATAATAGACGGAGCATATAAGGACGTGAAGAATATGCAACAGTATTATGACACAAGGCGTACATTTAATATTGTAGGCAAAGCAGGAGAGATCGTAGAGTACGACCCGAAGAAAATACGCGATGTAGAGTTTGACATAAACATAACAGAAAGTACGGCAACTCCAGTATATCGCCAGATGGCAAATGACTTCCTGATGCAGCTATGGCAGAAGCAGGCTATATCTTTGAGGCAGTTGTTGAAAGTCGGAGACTTCCCATTCGCGGACGACTTGCTGCAAGAACTGGACAGTCAGGAACAGGACATTCAGCAGGGCAGAGCACCACAGCAAATATCTCCCGAACTGCAAGCACAGATAAGCCAAGCATCACAGAGTAATCCAAAGGCACAGGCAATGCTTCAACAGATGTTGAGCGGTCATGGCATACAACCAAGTGAGCAACAGGCTCCTTTATCAGAATAACACTATAAATAAAATAAAGTATGATGGCAGAAAATATTAGTATTGAGAATGGAAATGAAAACATTGGAGCACCTCAGAAGCAAGTAAATGACCCGAATGGCGGTATAGCTTCCGAAACACAAGGCAGAAAAGACAGTCCAGACTTGTATGAGAATGATGTTTTTGGAAGAGTTATAAAACGGAACAAAGACAATATATGGAAGAGGGGGAAGATGAAAAGGATTAGGCATGAAGAAGACGAATAAGATACATTGTTCAGCAAATAAAACATTGTACTCTATTAACGGATAAAACAACTTTTGTAAATTCTTATCCTATCTTTGTAGAAAAGATATAATGATGAATGATGTAAGGGCATTTATAATAAGCACGATATGGGGATTTTTGGCACTGCTCACCCCGATAAAGGACTTCATGACGAGTATGGTAGTCCTGTTTACGCTGAACTTCGTGTTCGGTTTAGTAGCTGCAAGGTTCAATCACGAAGATTGGTCTTGGAAAAAGGCAGGAATGTTTTTCGTTTGTTGCTTTCTGTTCTTCGCTACTGTTGCCGTATTGTTCGTTTGCGGACATTTTCTCCATTCTGACGAACAGGCGATATTCTGTGTGCGCTATATCTGCATTGCAGCAATGTATCTCTTTACCACCAACATCATAAGGAATTGGCGAAGTGTTCTTGTGCCAGGCTCTCCTTGGTATCAGCTGGTGGATTTCTTGCATTATGTACTTACATTCAAATTTGTAGACAAAGTGCCGATGTTCAAAAAGTATCAGGAATATAAAAAGACAAAATATGGAAATAACGAAAGAACAGATATTGGAGATAATGCCAAATGCAAAGGATAAGGTCGCTGAATATCTTCCTTATATCAACGGATATAAAGAAACATTCAAGATAAGTACTCCATTGCGTATGGCACACTTCTTAGCTCAGATAGCACATGAAAGCAATGAGCTGAGAAGCGTGAAAGAGATTGGTAACATAAGCTACTTCACGAAGTATGATACAGGCAAGCTGAAGCAGATGCTTGGGAACGTGAAAACCGGAGACGGCTACAAGTATCGCGGTCGTGGACTGATACAGATTACAGGACGTGCAAACTATCAGACATATAATGACAGTTCATATTGCCGTGGAGACATTATGGCTCATCCTGAATTGTTGGAAAAGCCTCTCGGTGCTGTCAAGTCTGCGATGTGGTGGTGGAACAGCAATGGACTTAACAAGCTCGCGGACAAAGATTCTTTTATCACCATAACAAAGAAAATCAATGGTGGAACAACAGGATTGGATAGTCGAAAGAAATATCTTGTAAGGGCAAAGAAAGCATTAAAGGTATAGTATGAGAGCAAAGAAGAATATATTTGGCAATAGGGTAGCGATGTGCATAATCAGCATGTTGTTCCTGATTTTATTCTTCGGCTGCAAAAGCGGTTCCGCAGGATTGAAAGAAAGCATCTCACATAATATGACTGACAGTACTGTCAATTGGAACCGTAATGACAGAACCGTCATTGACAGCATATTCAAGCGAGACAGCATATATATCAAAGACAGTGTTTCTACACGTCAGGTAGGCGATACAGTCTACTCGGAGAGGTGGCATTGGGAGTATCTATACAACTTCTTCTCGATGCAAAATATGGATTTGCAGAATAAGGAATATGGAGATTTCCAATACATTTCCGTATGCGACACAATAAGAGTACCATATCCTGTGGAAAAGGAACTGACGAAGTGGGAAAAGTTTCAGCTCAAATATGCCGTATGGTCAATGGGAGCACTCTGCATGATATTGGTGTGGCTTGGATATAAACTATATAAATGGATGAAGAATGCAAGAAATAAATATCACAATAAATAAGAATGCAGTCCTGGAGGAAGTTGCCAAGACTACAGCATATATTGGGGCAAAGTCCCAATTGACTGACGGTCAAACATTATACGATCAAGTTTTTGTTACTGACGAAGACAGAAAGATGATTGAAAGGTTTTGGAAAGAGGCATGCAATGCTGTTACGAACATAACAAAAAGGTTTATCAATACAGTGTCAGATATAACACATGATCGTCCAGTTGACTATATACTCAATCTTTCCATGTCGGACAGATTTAACAAAAACTTGACAAGTTCAATTTCTGCATCAATGTTCTCGATGTTTGTTTCATACATAATGTACAAATGGTGCGAGATTGTTGCCAAGGACAAAGCAAAAGAATATTCAGACAATGTTGCCACACATATAGAAAGCATAAATGCCAAATTATACAATAAGCTGAAGCCGCAAAGAAAAAAGTAGATTGATATGGGAAAGATATTGAACATAAAATTGTATATGAGTGAACTCATATATGATTTCCAAAACAAAGCGTTCATCACAGGACGAAGCAAAGGCTCAGACGACAAATCTCCTGAGCAAGCTTCAAACATGCAGGCAAGCGATGACGAGGAAGACATGAATCAAGTTCTTAGAAGTATTCAGGGTGCATACGGTCAGCTCCTGAATGCACTTAGCGAAATGCTGCATGGAGAAACTGATGCCACTGCAAGCAACAAGTTGATGGAGGACACAGACATTGACATTAAGTTGACAGTTCCGTCAAACTTCATTATGGGTATCAAGGATTCCATAACTGCATCCATTCATGATTATATTATCAACAAGGCACTTATGGATTGGTTTCTGATGACCAATAAGGATGATGCTAAAGACTATTCAGATTTGGCTGGTTTTGCACTCAGTACACTAAAATCATCATTATGTAAAAGGGAAAGACCCAAGCGAAATTTTTAAAGTATGAAGACATGTTGTAATGGATATCGGGTAATGATAGAATTGCTGAAGCAGGAGCTTGTGTACGACATTAAGAACACGGCTTATGTTTTTGCTGATTCACAGACAAGACAAGATATAGATCCCCATACACTGCATAATATCTTTGATGTAGCGGAAGTAGGCAACAGAGACAGACTGGCACGAATCCTTGACTCTGCAGTTGAAGACTGTAGGGAAATGCTGTATCGTTTCTGTAAGGTTGATATGCATGGAGGCGGATTTGATTCCGACGAATGGGAGGATTGTGTCGGTTCTCCAGCTAATGATGAGGAAGCCTATTACCTTGTAATGATTATGCCAAGGGATTTCTCTGCAACAAGCGTTCATACGATGACTGTATATATTCATGACTTCATTGTATACAAGTCTCTCTATGAATGGATGATGCTTGTCTATCCAGATGGAGCTGAACGATTCAAACTGTTGGCTGAAGAGAAGAAGCAGAAATTCAAGGAAGCGTCTATCCGAACAACTGGTCATACAAGAATAAGGATCCATCCATTTTAATATTATTGTTTCGTATCAGTAAAGGGTAACTGCTTATGCCGGCAATTACCCTTTTTTTACTTGTCAAAGAACTTATCTATCAACCCCATTGCTTCATCCTTCTTCTTGTCTATTATTTTCGCGTAGATTTCAGTGGTTGAAATTCTTGAATGTCCCATCAGCTTACTGGTCGTATAGAGGTCTGCGCCAAGCGTAATCATCATGGTTCCGAAAGTGTGCCTGGCGGTATGGAACGTTACATGCTTTTGGATTCCTGCTTTAAAAACCCATGCCGAGACGTGTCTGTTTATCGTGTTCTCACTTTTTAAATAAGGAAACACAAAAGGGCTGCCTGTCTTTTGCGGCATCCATTTAACGGCTTCCTTTGGGAGAATATAAGATACCGTCCTGTTCGTCTTCTGTTGAGTCTGACTTAGATGAAGTATCTTTTCTCCGTCTTTGCTCAAAGTCTCTTTTATGTTTCTCCACTTCAAAGTTCTTATGTCGGAAATTCTTAATCCGCAAAAGCAAGAAAACATGAATGCTTGTTTAGTGTTTGTGTCTACACATTCTGTTTGTGCCAGGATTTTTACTTCCTCTAAGTCAAGGTAAGCCCTGTTGCTTTCCGGTGCTTTGGGCTTTTCTTTTTTGTCGATTTCCAGAAATGGATTCTTCAGAATGACCCCTTCCTTCACCGCCTTGTTGAGCATGTCGTTGAGATAGGCATAATATAGTTTCTTTGTGTTCTCGCTTAACGGAGTCTCTGTATATTTCCGCTTTGCATTATTGAGATGTTCAATGAAACCGAGGCAATACTTCTTGTCAATATCGCATAGCTTTATTTCTGTCCCTTTATAGTTCTGTAGTTGTAGTTTTGTAGCATAGATGTGCATTTCCACATTCTGGGGAGACTGAGTATTTTTCAATTTATATTTTCTGAATATTTCAATCCAGGCATTAAGAGACATGTTTCCTTTGCTGGATTTTATTCCTGCTATACCTTCTTTTATTTCCAGAACCCTTTTAGCTTTTATGATGTTTGCAGCCTCCATAGTTTCTGAATTTTTCTGCCTTACAGCGGCTTTATTTCGCCCATTTTCGGGCAAAAGATACAATTTTAGGAACTCATACACTCTTTCCCCATTATTGTAAATGTCAAGATAAATACTCTTGTTGCCGTTTGCAAGTTCTTTGAATCTGATTGTAACAGGCTCTTTATCAATAGTTTTCCTTCTTCCCATAGGTCTCTGTTTTGTTTCTGCAAATGTAGTTTATATTTCTCAATTAAGCAAGGATTTCGAGTAACAAAATAGTAACAAAACTGCAACATATCCACCTTATATCTACCATATAGCGAAATTTATGAGAAGAAGGAAAATTGCCATAATATATTGAGTATTAGTAATATACGTGTATTGTGGGTGCATGGTGGGTATTAGTCGGGATTATTACGCAGTTTAGTGTCATAAATTATAATTTTAGAATGGTAAACAGTATTGTCTTCATTAACCCCCTTTTCCCACAAGAAGCGGTCGCCATAAGAGAGTTTCAGCCTTTTCTCCACCTGCATCAGTCCGATGCCGTGCCCACTTCTGTCCGACTGCTCCTTAGGGTGGTTAGAATTCTCTATAGAACATTCGATGTGCTCCTCGTCAGCCCCCACCGTGATGTTGATAAAACTCTTCCCCGTAGCAGCAATGCCGTGCTTAAAGGCATTTTCGATAAGCGAGATGAAGATAAGCGGAGCGATACGGATTTCAGAGTTTTCCGGCACATCAACATTGATAGAAATGTCGCAAGACTTAGCGATGCGGATTTTCATCAGATTGATGTACGACTGAATAAACGTCACCTCATCCCGGAGCAACACAAACTCCTGCTGGTTGTCGTATAGAATATGCCGTAGCATTCCGCTCAGCTGCAAGATAGCATCCTGCGCCTTCTGTTGGTCAAAAGCCGTGAGGGCATAGATGTTGTTCAGAGTGTTAAGAAGAAAATGTGGGTTAATCTGATTTCTCAGATTCTTCAGTTCCGCATCCGCCCTTGCCGTCTCCGCCTTCTGTTTAGCCAGTTCCGCATTCCTTCGTGCCAGTTCCGCCTCCTGTCGTGCCACTTCTGCAGAGTGCCATTTGATGGAAATCACCGACATGGCGGCAATGGCAGCCGTAACAATCATGCTGAAGATGTTGCGGAGCATGAACCAATATTCCATGCTGTGTCTCATTCTGGGTTGAAAGCCGTGCCCGCCGTCTTTAGGTTTCGGGAAATATTCCGGTGGAACACTCTCCGGCTTGAAGAAGATGTTATGGCTAAAGCTAAGCCACAGATGAAGAAAAATTCCGGCACCGAGAACGAGCACGACCGTATAGATCCAGAATTTCCTCTTGTCTTCGCGGAACAGGAACTTCGGGGTGATGTGGAGGTACATGGTGTAGAACACCGCCATCATCATCACCGGACTCGAAATCATCGGAATGAGCTTGTCCATTTCAAACTTGTCGCCCTTGTCGAAGAATGTCAAGGGTGCAAGGATAACGATAAGCCATACGGCAATGTGTATGGCAATTATCGTTTTCTTGTATTTAGAAGGGTAGAGCATAGTAATTTTTTTTTACTCATACCTCAGTGCTTCGATTGGGTCGAGCTGAGCAGCCTTTTTAGCCGGGTACCATCCGAAGAAGACACCGGTGAACGTGCAGACGGCAAAGCTCATAATGATGCTCCATGGCTGAATGTAGATAGGCCAGTGGGCAATAAACTTTATGGCGTAAGATGAGCCGACACCAATTATAACACCGATAATTCCGCCCGTAACGCTCAGCAGGATAGCCTCTATAAGAAACTGGTTGAGGATGTCCACGCCACGTGCACCTACACTCATGCGCAGACCAATCTCCTTCGTTCTCTCCGTAACGCTCACATACATGATGTTCATAATACCGATACCTCCAACAATGAGCGAAATACCAGCCACACAGCCCAAGAGAATCGTCATCATGTCGGTAGTAGAGTTCATCATCGACGCCAACTCCTCCTGCGAACGTATGCTGAAGTCGTCATCGTCAGCCTCCTGAGTGTCAGTAGCATCCTTTAGCTTATGGTTTCGGCGCAGGATAGTAGTAATTTCCTCCGTAGCCTTGTCGGTCAGACCTTCAGTAATTGCCGAGCAGTTGATGCTGCCCAGATACGTCTGAGCCAGGATACGCTTCATCACCGAGGTGTAAGGAGCCAGCACAAGGTCGTCCTGGTCCATACCCATAGTGTTGTAGCCCTTCTTCTTGAGCACACCGATTACGCGGAACGGAATACTGTTAAACCTCACCACTCTGCCCACAGGGTCGGAGCCGTCGGGGAAAAGATTGTCCACCACCGTCTGTCCCAACACGCACACCTTAGCGCTCGCCTTAATGTCCTCGTCGGTAAACATCTCTCCGTCGTCCACGCTAAGCTGTCGGATAGTAAGATAATCCGTGTTTACGCCATAGATAGTCGACGGCGTGTTGTTGTTGCCATAGATAAACTGTCCGCTGGAGTTCACCACGGGGCTGATAGCCGAGATATAGTTACATTCATCCTTCAGCGACTGATAGTCCGTGAGCTTCAGCGTTTCCATCGACGAGGCATCCTGTCTCACTCCGCCTGGTCCGCGGTCAGCCCCCGGGTTAATCATGATCATGTTAGAGCCCATTTCGGCGATGTTCGCCTGAATGCTCTTCTTCGAGCCCTGTCCGATGGCAAGCATGGCGATGACCGAAGCCACGCCGATAATGATGCCGAGAGCAGTAAGGAAAGAGCGCATCTTATTTGCAGCGATGGCTCTCAGTGCTATTTTGAATAAGTTGCTGTAGTTCATTATTCATCCGTGTTAGCCGGCAGTTGCGCCAGAGCGTCAGCCGCCGAAAGTATGTTAGAATTGTATTCGTCGCTAATCACCTTGCCGTCGCGCAGCATGATGTTGCGGCTTGAATAATTTGCCAGGTCAGGGTTGTGAGTAACGAAGATGATTGTTCTTCCGGCAGCATAGAGTTTCTGGAAGAGCACGAGGATTTCAAACGACGTTCTTGTGTCGAGGTTACCCGTAGCCTCGTCGGCGAGGATTACGGCAGGGTTGTTCACCAGAGCTCTGGCGATAGCCACGCGCTGCATCTGTCCTCCCGACATCTGGTTAGACTTATGGTAGAGTCTGTCGCCCAGTCCCACGGCTTTCAGAGCCTCCACAGCTCTTTGCTGTCTCTCCTTGGCCGAAACTTCGGGGTTGTACATAAGCGGCAGTTCCACGTTCTCGATGCTCGTAGTCTTAGGCAGCAGGTTGTAGTTCTGGAAGATAAATCCGATTTTCCTGTTGCGCAGCACGGCTCTTTGTGGCTTCGACATTGTCCTTACCGACACTCCGTCGAGCAGATACTCTCCGCTTGATGGTGTGTCGAGACATCCGAGCTGGTTGAGCAGCGTGGATTTTCCGGAGCCCGATTTACCCATGATGGTAACGAACTCTCCTTCGTATATTTTGAACGATACTCCGCGCAGTGCGTGTACCATCTCGTCGCCGACGAGAAATTCACGCTTCACGTTTTGGAGCTCGATTACTACTTTCTTTTGTTCCATTGTTGCTTGTTGTTTTTTGGGGGAGAACTGGGGGGAACTGGGAGAACTGGGAGTTGTGGAAGTAATGAGACTAATAGGACTAATAAGACAAATAGAGCATCTCACAGCACTTTCAGCTCTCAGAGTAATCCAGTTCCCTCCCCTTGGGGAGGGTTAGGGAGGG
>DBKQ01000052.1:44031-44248 GCA_002298545.1 Prevotella sp. UBA746 | reverse complement strand
GCGGGTAGGGAGGGGCTCCCTTACTTCTTCTTCCCCCTCGGTCCAGGTGCAAACGGGCTGCTCTCACCCTGTTGTGCCGTTTGGTCGCCGCCGTCGGCAGCCATTGCCTTAGCGTCAGTAACAACCACCTGTCCGCGGCTTATTCCGCCCAGAATCTCAGTATTAATGCCGTCGCTCATGCCAATCTGAACAGCGTGGGCGCGGAACGTGTTACCCT
>DBKQ01000052.1:31383-44024 GCA_002298545.1 Prevotella sp. UBA746 | reverse complement strand
AGGGTCCATACCTTGTTCTTTCCCTTGCAGTCGATAATCTTTGCACCCGGGATAAGATCCTTAGTAGGCGTGAAGCGCAGCGCCTTTGTCGGCACACAGACCACATTCTGCCTTTCGGCAGTAAAGATAGTAACATTAGCCGTAAGTCCCGGTTTCAGTTTCAGTTCGCTGTTAGGAGCCGAGATAACCACCTCGTAGGTAACCACATTGTTAGTCGTAGTAGCCTCCTGTCGCACCTGCTTCACCACTCCCTCGAACGTGTCGTTAGGATAGGCGTCGACAGTGAAAGTAACCCTTTCGCCCTCCTTCACGTCGCCGATGTCCGCCTCGTCCACGTCGGCCACCACCTGCATGTCCTTCAGGTCCTTGGCGATGGTGAAGAGTTCCGGAGTAGCATAGCTTGCAGCCACGGTCTGACCCTCCTCCACGGATTTAGAAATCACGATACCGTCGATAGGCGAGGTGATGATAGCATAATTCAGGTTCGTCTGAGCCTTCTGCACCATCTCCCTTGATGATGCCACACTTTCCTTAGCTTTTTCATAGTTCAGCTTAGCCGAGTCGTATTCGTCGGCGCTCACGAGCCCTTTGCGGTAGAGCGTAGCGTAGCGTTTAAAGTTAGCCGACTCATAGTTCAGCGTGCTCTGCGCACTGGCGAGATTCGCCTTCGCCGTGTTCAGTTCGCTGATAAGGTTCGTCTTGTCGAGTTCCGCGATAATCTGTCCCTTCTTTACGGGTGTGTTGTAGTCCACGTAGAGCTTAGAGATAATACCCGACACCTGCGTACCTACCGTTACCGACGTTACCGGTTCCACGCTGCCCGTTGCCGTTACGCTGTTTTTGATATTAGCAGGCTGCACCTTTGCAGTGTCAAACGTAATCTGCTGTTCTTTCTTTCCTCCGGAGAGAAGCCACGAGGCAATGGCAACTACTGCCACGATGCCTGCTCCAATCCATATTTTGCTTGGCTTTTTCATATTGTTTGTTGTTTTTTTTTTGTTTTTTTGATGGGAGTTTTGGGAGAAATGAGACTAATAAGACCAATAAAACTAATAATCCCTAATCTCTCCTCCCTAATCCCTTATTTCCCATACATTTTCAGCATTTCCTTTGCGAGGATAGTCATGTATTTGCTTTGCAGCATATCCTGTTGAGCTTTAAGCAGATTCTGCTTACTGTTCATTAGTTCGATGATGTTCTTCAGTCCCATCCGGAACTGCTCGCTCATCAGCTCATAACTCGTCTCTGCACTCTCCACGTTAGCCTTGGCAGCAATAAACTTCTGCTGATTGTTGTTGGCGTCAATCCAGTAGCCCTCCACAGAGTTCCAAATCTGCTTCTTCTTGTCCTCCAGGTCGAGCAGGGCATTCTCCCTTTGAATCTTAGCCTTCGCCACTGCCGTCTTCGTCTGTCGCTGGTCGTAGATAGGCATGCTCACGGTAGCCCCCAGGGCAACGTCGAAGTTCGTCTTCATCTGGTTGCCCCACGAGTTGTCGTTCATCGACGATGTGCTCGTCATGGCACTTCCCGAGAGGCTCACTGTAGGCATCCATCCAGCCTTGGCGATGGCGATGTTCACACCAGCCTGCTTTATGCCCAGCTGACTGTAGACAATCTCCGGACGGTTCGTAACGGCATTCTCGTAAACAGCCGTGAGAGCCGGAACCGTAGCCGTAGCCTCCTCGTCGGAAGCCTCGCCGGCAGCAACGTCAAACTCTCCTTCGCCCGTAATCTCGAGCAGCTGCTTCAGTTGCGACTTGTATTTCGCCAGATTGCTCTCGGTTTCCACTATGCCGTATTTGTCCGTCGCCGTCTGCGCCTGCAGCTGAGCCAGGTCAGCCTTCGACATCTTTCCAACCTTCACCATCTCCCTGCCGCGGTTCTCATTTGCAAGACTCGCCTCATACGAGTATTTGTTCACCTTGATAGCCTCTGCCGTATAGAGAATCTGCACGTAGAGCTGCGTAATCTGCTCCTCGATGGTCTTAGCCGTAACGGCAGAATCAGCCACCGCCTGTTCCTCAGCAAGCTTGTTCAGCTTCAGCGTATTGTGGTTCTTGTTGCCGTTCCACACGGTCCAGTTGGCGTTCACGCCGTAAGTGCCGTTATACGACAGCTTGTCGACGCTCCTCTGCACCGTACCGTTGCTCACCATACCCGTCGACTCGTTAGGCCACGGGCGGAAGCCCATCGACTGCGTAGTGGAAGCCGAGAGCGAAGGCAGCAGCTGCGCTTTAGCCTGTTTCACGTCCTCAGTAGCCGAGAGCTTCGAGAGCGTCTTCTTTTTCAGTGAGATATTGTTAGCCACGGCATAGTCGATACACTCCTTCAGCGTCCACTGATGCGGCGTCTGCGCCGAAACGCCGATCGACATACTTACCAGGGCAATAGACAAAAACAATTTATTCATATCCTAAAGTATTGATTTCCTTAAATAAAAAATTCACGCTCGTCAAATTTGAAAGAATACTTTCATTTTTCGCTGCAAATATACTTATTTTGTCGATATTCTTACAAGTAAAATAGACGTTTTCCTTATGTTAATAGAATAAATCCGTCTATTCTTGTATATGAGCAGATGGCTTTAACATTATTTTTCAGGAAACCGTAATCCGCGTTTCTATTGCCTTTCTCCTACTTTGGGCGGAATTCGTCGAATGGTTCAAATGGTAGTTTAATTGTCATGAGGCATTTTGTTTTGATTATTTTTGTCGTTGGTCAGTAGAAACCTGTTCCTTGTGGTCGCTATCTATTTCTATTTGCAAATATACTAATTTTTTTTCATATTTGCAAATATACTTCTTTATTTTCATATTCCACGCATATGTAAAAGTTTTGTGTTTCCCCAAAAACACGCCGTGCTTGTTGACAGTTGACAGTTGACAGTAAGAAAACTTTATGGTGGAGGGTGAGAAAAATTGTAAAAAGAAAAGTTATTTATATATATATATAAAATACTTACATCTCTTTTGCTCTTCGCCCCGAGGGTGCGGATTTCCTACTGTCAACTGTCAACTGTCATCAAAGCAGGCAAACGGAGCATGCCGGCACCCCCTCACTTCGCTCCCTTAACCGGCATACTTACGGAACACATCCGTTTCCCTTAAGGAGTGTAAATGGTGCGGTTAGTTTTTTTAACATGAAAACCTTGGTTTGTTAACAGATTTTTGCATGTTGCAAGATGCTGTTTTTTGGAAATACGCCGATTGTTGCATACCTTTGCAAATGTTAAGAGTGAGGAGTCTTGTCATTCTTCAGATAGTGAAATGAAAATTATTAACCGACTAAAAACTAAACAATTATGATTCGTTACAAAAAGTATCATCAAGAAGTGCACCCTCCGCTGTCGTGCCACGGGCGAGCTCAGACCGCGCGTCATGAGTGATAAAATCCAGTATAGCGAGTTCTCTGAGTATACTTCGGGAAAGAGTGAGCCTAATGTCTAAAAAATAGCCCCCTCCAACTACAGCCCCCTCCAACTACAGCCCCCTCCAACTCCCCCAAGGGGGAGAGACGCTGCGAACCATAGCAACTCCATCCCTCACGTCTTCATTCTTTACGCATACGAGTGCATTCCCGATAGGAAATAATTAACTCCGAAATACGTCATGAGGATAGATAAGAAGGCGAGAACCATGAAGAGATGGAAGGATTTGGGCTTGCGGAACCATGGCAGCGACGCCGAGTGAACAGCAATGGCGTAGAGCATAAAAGTGATGAGAGCCCACGTCTCCTTGGCGTCCCAACTCCAGTAAGTTCCCCAACTTATGTTTGCCCATATCGCCCCTACAAAAATTCCGATGCCGAGCATCGCTAGGGCCGGGTAGAGAAAGAGGAGCGAGAGAAGACGCAAACCGTCCATCTGTCTGTCAATGACGCCCCTGTCGCTTCTGCTGCCAAGACCTGAAAGGAAATCGCTCAGCAGCGCCGTAACGCCACAGATAAACGTAATCGACAGCATGGCAAAGCCCATCATGATGATAGATACGTGGATGCTGAGCAGCGGAGAGTTCAATACGGGCATCAGATGACTGATTTCCGGATCCATCAGATTTATGTGGGAGACGAGCAGGAAGAAGCCCGACATGAGAAAGGCGAAGGTGAGGATGATATGAAAACGGCGATAGGCTACCAGTGAGAGCAGCATTACGAGCCATGCCACGAAGAGCATCGTCTCGTAGCCGTTGCCCATAGGAACCTTGCCGCGGATAATCCAGCGCAGGGCTTCGCAAAGGGTGAGCGAGGCGAAGGACAGCAGCATTACCGCCAGTGCACAGCGGTTCCACCACGGTCCGCTGACAGTCCTATTCAGGAGCGCCGGCTTACCGCTCTGCTTCTTTCTGCTGCCTATGCTCGAGTTGAGTCTGTAGATGGTCACCACGAGCGAGAGTAAGCCCATCGTGAGGTTGAGCATGAAGAGCACTGTGGCAAAGGGGAAGGCGTTGTACATCCTCTCTGCCTTGACCTGAGTGTCTGTGGGCAGCGAAGTTCCGGCGTTCTTCCTCTGGTATTTCATCAGTTTGCCGAGCGTCTCGTTCATGTTCCATGAGTTAGCCTCCCGGGCGTCCTTATAGAGAAGCGAGAAAACGTTCTGTATGAACACTGCCTCGCGGGTGTCGACATAAGAGGGAAGCTTGTCTACGGGCGAGTTCCATGTCGTTGTGGCGTGGTCCGTGGTTGGGAAAATCTTGAGCGAAGAGCCGTGGCGCAATTCCATGACGAGCTGAATCCTCCCGTCGATGTCGGCAACCTGCTTGTGGAATTTGTCGGAGTTGCCGTCGTAGAACTCCTCCACATACGGACCGATGATGTATCCGCCCATATCTGAATTGAAGAAAGTATTGACCGAGCAATAGTCGGGCAGCTGCAGCGTCTCTTTCACGGGTCCGCTTTTCAGTTTCAGTATCGGTTCGCTGCACCATTCGTCGCCCCAGAAGATAAATCCCGTGAGCACCTGTTCAGCCGTTAGTCCCTTGTAGGACGGCTTGCCGTAGAGCTTCTTCGTGAAGTCAATGGCAAAGGTCTGCAGCGGACAGACTCTGTTGTTGTAGAGGATATACAGCTCCCCGAATTTCTCTGCCGTTTCCCGGGGCAGGACGGTTGCTGCCCGTGTCTTTCCGGGCAGACTGCACAGTGCGGCAACGGCAATGGCGGCAGACATGGCTACTCTGGACAGTGCAGCCCGGCGCAGCAGATTCCTGTATGGTCCCCTCTTTGTCGCGAGCATCCACAGGAGCGAGAAGAAGAGCAGGGCGTAGCCGGTGTAGGTTACGGGAATGCCGTAGGGGTCGGAGCTGACGGAGAGGATGCTGCCCTGCATGTCCTCGTCGTACGACGACTGATAGAAGCGGAAGGAGCGGTATTCGAAGATTTTGTTCATCGAGACGCGAGCCGCCACGTTGCGGTTTCCGTCGCTGACGGTAAACGAGGAGACGTAGTCGGATTCAGCCCTCGTGCCGTCGTGGTAGTCGATGTTGAAGCTGCTGAGCGTGATGCTGAACGGCAGTTTCTCTTCGGCGGTGGAGTTGTCGTCGCGCTGAACGACGAGAGTGCTTACTGGTGTTGCCCGGCGCAGGTGCACGATGCCGCTTCTGGAGAAGAGATGTGTGAGCAGAGCTCCGGCGAGGATAACGACAAACGAGAGGTGGAGAGCTATGATAGAGAATCTCTTCACCTTACGCTTGATGAAATACCAGATTGCCCCGGCGGTGAGCACAGCCCAAAGGAGCGAGAACCACCAGGAGCCGTAGAAATAGGAATGTGCGAAGTCCGTGCCGTAGTATTTCTCTACTATCGTGGCTACTGCCATCGCAATGATTACAAGAATATATATAATGAGTAAATAGCGTTTCATGAGAATATAAGTAAAAAACGAACCCACAGCCCCCTCTGTCCCCTTAGCCCCCCTCAGTCCCCCAAGGGGGGAGAAGTGAGGGATGGAGTTGCTATGGTTCGCTGCGTCTCTCCCCCTTGGGGGAGTTGGAGGGGCTGTAGTTTTTATATAGACTGAATGAACTTCACGACGGCATCGCGGTCTGCCTTCTTCAGGTTATAGAATTTCAGGGCAGAGTTATAAGCCTGAGAATTCTTGCTGTATGCGTGCCACATGATGGCTTCCACCTCGTTTCGTGCACGGGCGTCGTGCAGACGGTCTTCCTTACCGCTGTTTATTCTCGACAGACCGCGCCCCCAAAGCGGAGTGGTGCGGCACCAAGAGCCGTGGATGTCCTGCTTCATGCAGAGCTTATGCTGGATGAAGTCAGAATAAGGGTAGATAGTCTGACGGGCATACTGCGGCAGGTTCCTTCCCTCGAGAATCTTAGAGCGGCCATAGTTGTCGTCGCCAGTCTTCCACGATGGCTTGTGGCAGTTTACGCATCCCATCTCGGTGAAGAGCTTCTTGCCCTGCTGCACATCCTTGTCGTTAAGGTTGCGGGCGCGCGGAATGGCGAGACCTCTGTGCCAGGTCATGAAGGCATGATACTGGTCGTCGGTCATCTCCGGCTTGAAGTTGTAGTATTTGTTGTTGTAGAGGTCAACATCATCTTCAGGCGAGAGCAGATAGGCAAGAGCCTCCTTTATGCCGTCGTGTGTTCCGTCGTAGTAGTATGGGTGTACGGGCGAGGTCTCGTCCTTTCCGTTCTTCATGATGTAGCTGATAATCTCCTCGTCTTCCGACATGGCTTTAGCCCAGGGCGTAGTGGTGCAGATATGCTTGATGTCGGAGCGCAATACGTTCAGCTCGTCCCACAGAGCCACGTCGTTCTGCAGACAGCCCTCGAGCAGGTCGTAGTTAAAGCGTTTTACGAATTTCTTTCCGAAGTAGTCTTCAGCATAGGCGTCATCCTTGAGCTTCTTAGCCGAAGCATCCCAGAACTCAGGGTTCAGCTCGGCACCGTACTGGTCTTCCAGCTTGTATTGAGCCTCCAGATCCTCGTTGGAGAGGGCGTCGATAAGACCGAGTCCCTGGAAGTTGCACGATACGATTAGTCGCACGTCGTAGCTGCCTTCAGCCGGGCGCGGGTCAGAGTTGAAAGCGTCTACAGGAATAGAGACGGTAGGGTAGCGGAGCGAGAATTTCTCGCCGTCGGGGAATTGCATTTTCAGTCCGCTCTCCATAGCCTCCACGTTGTGCCACTGTATGTTAACCTTCGACGGTTCGAGCTGCGGCTTGAACGGCGACATTCCCATTGTCATGGTGAAGGTAGTGAGCTGGTCGACGAGTGGTCCGTCGTTGCTGCCCGGAGCGTTAGGGGTGTAAACGGAAACGATGTATCCGTTGCCGGTTTCGGGAGTGAAGTCGTTGCGACTGTGTCCGTGGGAGTAGTTGCCCGAATGGCAGTCGGAGCATGACTTGCGCGATGCTACCGGTCCCCAGCCCTTGAACATTCCCGTGCTTATCGTGTAGCGTGTACTCGCCATGTGGTCGCCGTCGTTGAATTTGTCGAGCAGTCCCTGTTGCTCCACGGCAGGTGTCTCGTCCTCGTAGCAGTTAGAAGAGATGTTTTCCGTAGTTCCCAGTTCGCCACCAGGGTACCATTCTTCTTTGGAGAAATTGCCCACAGCCTGTCCTACGTATTTGGCGTCAGACTCAGTTGGAGCAAGTTCGCCGCCCGACGGGTCATTGTTGTCGTCGGAACATGAGCCGAGCATTAAGGCAGACAGAAAGACTGCTGTAGGGATGAAAAGTTTTTTGTTCATAATTTTTCGTTTTGTTTTACCGGTTGTTTCTTTTATACATATAAAAGGACAGAGCAGGGAGACCCCGCTTTGTCCTTGTAATTTTCAAGATAAATCTACGGATGGATTAGATTGATCTGAGGAACATTACCACAGCGTCGCGGTCGGCCTTGCTCAAGTTGTAGAACTTGAGGGCAGAGGAGTAAGCGTGCGACTTCTTGCTGTATGCGTGCCACATGATGGCCTCGATCTCGTTGCGTGCGCGGCAGTCGTGCATGCGCTCCACGCCGCTACCGTTTACACTTGCCAGTCCGCGTCCCCAGAGCGGAGTGGTGCGGCACCATGAGCCGTGGATGTCGTTAATCATGTAGAGCTTGTGCTGCATCATGTCCGTGTAAGGATAGATGGTCTGGTTGGCGTAGCGCGGCAGTTTCTTGTCGGCAATCATGTTAGGGGTCCAGTAGTTGTCGTCGCCGGTCTTCCATGACGGGCGGTGGCAGTTGGCGCATCCGATCTCCATGAATATCTTCTTGCCCTGCTGCACGCGGCTGTCGTTCAGGTTGCGGGCGCGGGGGATAGAGAGGCCTCTGTGCCAAACCATGAACTCATAGAAGTGTTCTGCCGACATCTCCGGCTGGAAGTTGTGCCACTTGTTGTCAAACTGGTTGGTGTTTGGCGAGAGCAGTCCCTGTACCTTCTCGCTGATTTCCTCGTCGGTGGAAGCCCAGAATGGAGAAGTAGGATCCTTCTTGATGTTCTCGATAACCTCCTTGTCGTGTGCCATTGCCGTAGCCCAGGCATCGGTAGTATAGAGCTTTGCGCGGTCAGGACGTGTAACGTTCGTGATGTTCCAGATGGCGTTGGCGCCAGGACCGTCCTGCAGCGTGGCGCGGGTCATGGCATAAGTGAAACGCTTCACCATCTTCTTTCCCGGAGTTCCGTCGGCATAGACACCGGTGCCTACTGTTGCCGTGTAATATGCCTTTTCTGAAAAGTCGTCCGTATTTGCGTCCCAGAAGCTCGGGTTGATGTATTCTGTAACGTCGGCAACCTTTGCTATGTTCTTGTAGTAGTTTGCCTCAGAAGCATACTGGGACTTGATTTCAGACTCTGGAATGGCGTCGAGCAGTCCCGTTCCGATTACGCCTATAGTAGATTCCAGTCGGCAGGCAACAGCCTTGTTTCCTGTTTCGTATGGAGTAGGGCTGGTGCGGAAGGCGCTCTGCGGAATGCTGACTTCAGGATAGATGAGCGAGAATTTCTCGCCGTCGGGGAACTGCATAGGCAGTCCGCTCTCCATTGCCGTAACGGTTTTCCACTGCAGGTTGATCTGGTTCTCGTCGATAGGAGCCTTGAAAGGAGCCTGAGCCTGTGTCTGCGGCATTCCGGTAACCTCCTTCACGTAGTCTCCGTCGTTGCTGTTTGCGCCGTCTTCGGGATGGTAGACAACGAGCAGGTAGCCGTTGCCGTTGCCGTAAACCGTCTTGTAGGAATCCATACGTTTGCCGTGGCCGTAGTTAGGGTGGCAGTCGAGACAGGAGCGGCGCACGGAAGCAGGACCCAGTCCGCCGAATCCGCTTGTAAGGCTTGCAGTGAACTGGCGCTCGAAGAACTTTTCTCCGGCGTTGAACTCGTCGAGCAGTCCCTGCTGCTGAACTGCAGGCGTCTCGTCTTCGTAGCATCCGGTAGCCACATTGTCGGTAGTTCCCAGTTCTCCGCCAGGAAACCATTCCTCTTTAGAGAAGTTTCCCACAGCCTCACCTACGTATTTGGCATCAGACTCCATAGGAGTAAGGTCGCCGCCGTCGGGGGTGTTGCTGTCGTCGGAACATGAGTTTAGCGAAAGAGCCAAAGCCATGGCGACAGAGCCGAACAGATAAATTCTTTTATTCATAATGCTGTACAAATTGTTATAGATTTATTTAAGTGTTAAACGTGGCTCTGCCGTCTCGTTCGTACGGCGGAGTCACGCGGAAAGTTTATCTCATTATATTATTCAAAGCCATTTGAACCAGATTCCTACTTGGCGTCCTGCAAGTTAATCCATTTGGCAGCCTCGTTCAGCTCAGAGCTAAGGTCGTCAACAGCATCGATGCAGTCCTTTACGCGCTGTGCGCCCGGCTCCTCAACAAACGACTTGCCGCTGTTCTTTGCAGTCTCGAGAGCCTGGATGGCATTGTTGAGAGCGTTAGAGAGGTCGTTGTAGCGAGAGTAGTTCATGTTCTTCAGGAGGTTCATGATAGAGTGCTCAACAGGAGCTGTAGCGGTAACGTCGCGGGTTCCGTAGAGAGTGTTCTTGATAGAGTAGATGTTGTCCTGATAGTCGATGAACGAACGGTGGCTGTAAGGTGACTCGATGTAGTCCTTGGAGTCGTCTGCGTTGCCGCTTCCTGTAGCAGTACGGTAAGCCTGTCCGAGCTTCTGGTCGGCAACCTCAGAGCAGATGTTGTCGCAACCGCCGATGAAGATCTGGTTGATAGTTCCAGGCCATGAGTTGTAGCCCGTTGTTGCAGAAGGAGTGAGCACCCACTGTCCGTAGCACATCGTTCCGTTTGCAGCGAAACCGTTGTTGCGCAGACCGTTGAACACGTAGCTTGCGTCGTTGGCAAGCAGAGTCTTAGTCTCGTTGCTTGCTGCGCTTCCGAGCCATGTGTACTCAAGGAGAGCAGTGATGTTTCTAACGTCGCCGGCAACGGCAGCCAGGAAGGCAAGTTCGTCGATGCCCTTGACAGAAGTCATTCCTGTTTCGGTCTCGTTAGCCTTGAGAGCCTCTACAGTACGGTTCTTTCCATTGCGGAAGATGATGAACTCCATGCCGTGGAAGCCGAGAGCCGACTGGAGAGCGTCAGAGCTCTGGTTCTCAGAAACGAACTTTGCAGGGTCTGATCCCTTGAAACCGGCAACGAGAGTGGCGTTGTTCAGTGCGCTCACGATACCGTCGTGGTCGAGAGGCCATGAGTCGATGTGCGGGTCGAGCTCATTGTCGGAAGCAGAACCGTAGAGGAATGCCTCGCTGCGCTCCCACTCACGGCGTGTGTTCTTGAAAGCCTCGCAGGTAGCGTCGATCTGCTCCTGAGTCATCGTGCCTGCCTCTGCAGCCTTATACAGAGTCTGAGCCTTGCTGTAAAGGTCGCGTGCATTTGAGGCGAGAGTAGTATATGTAGGATAGATGACGTCCTTTACGTATGTCTTTGCTACCTTCTGCATCTCGAGGTCGGTAGAGCTGATAGCTGTTGCAGCCTGTCCTACTTCTGGCAGTTTGAACTCTTCGTTGTTGTCGTCGTCACTACATGAAGTGAAACCCAATGTCATTGTGCCGAGGCAGAAAGCCAAGGCAAGTGTTTGAAGTTTTTTCATTTTTGTTTTTTATATTAAGTTTTAAAATAAAGTTCTATTTTTCTCTTAGATTGAGTGTCTTCTCTTTTACAGGAAGAATCCCTGATAGGCAACGCCGATGTTGAGAGCCGGTTCGTCGTTGTACTTCGAGCGCATCTTGCGGTAGTTGTATTCAGCCTTCACGCAGATTTGCGGCATTGGGTAGTAGTTGATGCCGGCTGCGTAGATTTTCTTGCGTGTGAACTGTGTAAGACTGTGTACGTAAGAGTCGTAGTACTCGTAGTGGGCGAAGACGTAGAGCTTCTGGTTGTCGGCTCTCAGCTTCTCGATCTGCGAGAAGATGTCGTAGCCCACCTCGATGTTTGCAGCGATGGCGTGTCCACCAAATGTCTGGTTTGACGCATATGGCTTAACATACTGAGTGTTAGGCTTTTTCATGGAGCTGATTTTCTTTGAGTCGCTCACGTATCCATAGTCCACGTTACCGCGTGCAATCCAGTTGTGGGCATTGTAGGTGAAGTCGAGCGCACCGAGATAGATGTTGCCCTTAATCTTCTTGTTGTCACCCTTTTCCATGTCGTGAGGCACGGCATTGTGCATAGACTGTCCGTAGTATCCGCTCAGTCCGATTCTCAGTCCGGGGATGGTGTAGTTGTCAACGCGTGCGCTGAAACCATATTTGTTAGCCACCTCAAACTCGAACGGTTTTGTAGTTCCCGGCTGGATCCAGTTGTCGCGAGAGAACTGCCAGGCATCGAGTCCGGCAATCATCTGAGCCTCGTATCTGAAGTCGCCGGAGCGTCCCCAGAGCGAAATTCCAGTCTGGTGCCAAGTACAAGGCAGGATGGTATTCTCGCCTTCAGGACGGTAGACGGTGAAGAAGTTCAGCGGTTCGTGGTAGGCGTTGGTCAATCCCACAGGCACCACGATGTGTCCGGCACGGATGTTAAGGAAGTCGCCGAAGGATTTCTGCAGCCAGAACTGCTCCAGTTCCACTTCGCCGCCGCGTTCCTGTTCCTGTTCGAACTCGATGGATTCCTCAGCCTCGTATTCTATTGCCGAGCCGCTGCCGCCATGTTCGAACTCGATTTCCGAACCCATGGTCCATCCTTTGCCGAAGTCGTAGCCTAAGTAGATTACGGCGTGCGGAATATCGAACCTTCCGTGGCTCGGGTCATTCTTGTGAGACGACGGATTACTGTATCTGTTGCCGCTGTCGCTGTAGAAATTTCGGCTGTAAGCCACTTCTCCATATCCTCCTACGCTGAGCCGGTTTCCCTTCACGTGCTGCATGACACTGTCGGCAGCAACGCTCTGTCCCATTGCCGGACTGACGGAAAGGGTTGAAGCGCATAGGAATGATGCAAATAATGTCTTGTTCATTGTTTATATTTTTATTTTGATTATTTTCTATGAAACACAGTTTCTGAATACGGCTGCAAAATTATAAAGTTTCAAAAAATGTGACAATACTCAAAATTTATGAAATATTTTATAGATAATGTAAAAATAAGGTAGGACATGTTTTCTTATGGTAACAAAAAATAGGTATTTGCCGGTTTGTTCTGCTTCTTGTTCCCCATTTCTTTTGACTGTTAGGGATGAAGAAGAAGCTTGCTTATTCT
>DBKQ01000052.1:22779-31328 GCA_002298545.1 Prevotella sp. UBA746 | reverse complement strand
GGGGAAGATTATAAACCCGAAATTTGAATTAATTATACAAACACTTGTGTCTTGTGTAGGCGCACACTGAAAAAGTTATAAATAATTTTATGAAATGTTTTGTAAATAAAAAAAATGTACGTATCTTTGCAAACGTTATCCTGAAAACAATCTTTTTACCTTAAAAAGGACTAATACCTATTGAAGTAAAAAGCGGTAACCTGTGAAGGCCACCGCTTTAATTTTTTTTATGAGGTTTGAAAAATTTCCCTTTATTCTTTTTTCACATGATGCTCCTCGGCATATTTCACGAAGTCGTATGGCTCCATTCCTTCAGGGAAGAGTTCTGCAAGAACGGCTTTCGTCTCTTCGGGGTAGAGCTCGACGGAGGTTTTCAGTGCATGGAGATAATCGTCCCATTTCTGCTGAGTGTAGCAGCAGAAGGCGAAATAGGGCATTGCTACGGTGCATTCCGGGTCGAGGCTGTAAACCTTCTTGAATAGAATGTAGGCTTCGGCGTCATCCTTGCTCTCGTAGAATACTATTGCCGTCTGGAACATGAGCTGGATCTGCTCTTCCCTCTCATTCCTTTCTTCCAGATCATTCAGCACGAGATTGAGCATTTCCATGGCTTCTTTGTTGCACCCTAAGCCCATCAATATGCTGATTTGTATTGACACTCTCTCCCTGTCGTACTTTCCGCGTGTCTCTTCTTTAACTTTTTCCAGGTATGCAATAGACGCTTCATAATCCTTCGTCGCTGCATAAACCATGGTCAGGTCTTTATTGATGTCGAGCAAGTTGGCTTTGTTGACGGTGCATTTCTTCTCTGCAAGGTGGAGCATCTTTATGGCTTCCTCGTCTTTGTGCATATAGAAGAGGCATCTGCCGATCATCATGTAGCCTACTTCGTCGTCTCTTATCTGAGAGTATCTTTTGAATGCTTCGATAGCCTTTTCGTAGTTGCATATTCTTATATAGGCGTTGCCCATATTCATATAAGCCTCGTAGGCATCGGGCTCTATTGCAATGGCGTATTCGGCGCTGCTTATTGCTTCGTTGAATTTTCCGCATTGCAGTTGGGCGGTAGACAGGATAAGCCAGTACTGCACGTTGAAGGTATCTTTGTCGATGAGCTTCTCGAGAATAGACAGTCCGAGTTCCGGTTTTCCCTCCCACAATGCAAAGCGTGCCTCGATGAGACTTCTGTTGCAGGGGTCGAGGGCGTCGGCATGGGCTTTCATTATCTCGTGTGCCAGTTCCGACTTTTTGTAGTCGAGGGCCAGGTGTACGGATTCGCCTATGAAGGGAGCTTTCTCTTCGTCCTCTACAGTGTTGAAGCCGTCGCAGACTATTTTCAGGGCATTTTCATCGTGTCCCTTTTCCATCAGTTCCAGTTCCAGGCGACAGAGGAGGTAGTCGATATTGTCTGTTTCCTGTACCCTGTCGAGAAATTCCTTACCCTTTTCAGCGTTTTTGTTCAACTGTATTTCTATCTTTGCCAAAAAGAGTAGGGGAGCTGTGGCGTCGTCGTAGATGGACACGGCATATTCTGCCGTTTCCTTGGCGTGGCGCATGTCTCCCTTTGTATAGTAGAACTCGGCGATGTCGGTAAGTTCGTCGGAGGACAACAGGCAGTCTTCCCCCTTTTTCCTTGATTCTTCGAAATTCAAGAACATTGCCTTGAATTCCGAAGATTCGTAGTATTTGTCAAAATAGTCTTTGTTCATTATTTCTTGTCTGTCATCTTTGCCCATGTATCCTTTAAACCAACAGTCTTGTTGAACACGAGATGCTCCGGAGTGGAGTTCTTGTCAGCCATGAAGTAGCCGATTCTCTGGAACTGCAGATATTGTCCCGGTTTCATTCCGGCAGCAAAGTCTTCAACGTAGCATTCTGTTCTCACCTTCAGCGAGTCTGGATTTATGAGTTCGCGGAAGTCGCGCTCGTCGGCAGATGGGTTTTCAACATTAAAGAGTCTGTCGTATTCTCTTACCTCTGCTTTCTTGCAGTGGTCTTGGCTTACCCAGTGGAGTGTTCCCTTCACCTTGCGGTTTGCCCCTTCCATTCCGCTCTTGCTCGTAGGGTCGTATTCTGCCTGGATTTCAGTGATGTTGCCGTTCTCGTCTTTTGTGCATCCGGTACATTTCACGATGTAGGCATTCTTCAGTCTTACTTCCTTTCCTGGAGTCATGCGGAAGAATTTCTTCGGAGCGTCTTCCATGAAGTCGCCGCGCTCTATCCACAGGTTCTTGCTGAAAGTGATGGTGTGGGTTCCGTCGGCTTCATTCTCCGGGTTGTTCACTGCCTCCATCTCCTCTGTAAGGTCGTCGGGGTAGTTTGTAATGACGAGCTTTACGGGGTCGAGTACTGCCGATACGCGGGTAGCCTTAGAGTTGAGATCCTCTCTTACGGCTGCTTCGAGGAGCGCCATGTCGTTGAGGGCGTCGAACTTGGTGTATCCGATGCTGTCGATAAACTTGCGGATGCTCTCTGGCGAATAGCCGCGGCGGCGCATTCCGCAAAGTGTAGGCATGCGTGGGTCGTCCCATCCGTCAACGAGGTGCTCGTCGACAAGGGCGTGGAGCTTTCGCTTGCTCATCACGGTGTAGGTGAGGTTCAGTCGGTTGAACTCTATCTGTCTCGGACGGAAGTCGTGGAGGTTGTCTCCCTGTCCTTCGTACACTTTCAGCTCATCGATGAATTTGTCGTAGAGCGGACGGTGGGGAACGAACTCCAGTGTACAGATAGAATGGGTAACGCCCTCAAAGAAGTCGCTCTGTCCGTGGGCGAAGTCGTACATCGGGTAGGCGTGCCATTTCGTTCCAGTACGGTGGTGCGGCGTGTGTATGATGCGGTACATGATAGGGTCGCGGAAGTGCATGTTAGGATTTGCCATGTCGAGTTTTGCACGCAAGACCATTGATCCTTCTGCAGCATCCGGAGTGTTCATCTTATTGAACAGTTCGAGACTTTCCTCGATAGGACGGTCTCTGTATGGTGAGGCAACGCCCGGTTGTGTAGGGGTGCCCTTCTGTTCTGCAATCTGCTCGCTCGTCTGTTCGTCGATGTACGCCTTTCCCTGTTTGATCATCCATACGGCAAAGTCCCAGAGCTTCTGGAAGTAGTCTGAGGCATAATAAACGTTGCCCCAATGGAAGCCGAGCCATTTTATGTCGTTGAGGATAGAGTCAACGTATTCCGTATCCTCCTTGCTCGGGTTAGTGTCGTCAAATCTGAGGTTGCAGACGCCGTTGTATTTCTCTGCCACTCCGAAGTCCATGCAGATGGCCTTGGCATGACCGATGTGAAGATAACCATTAGGTTCTGGCGGGAAACGGGTCTGTATGCGACCGCCGTTCTTGCCTTCCTTGAGGTCTTCCTCAACTAACTGTTCTACGAAAGAGATGCTTTTCTTCTCTTCCATTTTGTTGTCTTCATTAATTGCCATAATTCAATAAAAAGAATAATTTGTTATTTTTATGGTGCAAAGATACAAATTTAATTGTAAGTACGGAAATTATCAGTAACTAAATTTTCCATGAAGGGGATAAAACTTCCATGATAAGGGATAAAACGCAAAAATATGTTTTTAAACATGCGAAAAGATTTGCTTGTTACGAAAAAAAGCTCTATCTTTGCAGAAGTTATCCTGAATACAATCTTTTTACCTTAAACGGCTAATACCTATTTAAGGTAAGAGCGCCCTCACTGTGAAGTGGGGGCGTTTCTGTGTTTATGAAGCACCTTCTTGGCAAGAGGATTATTTCTTGCGGAAGGTCTCGTTCTTCACGATGATGGAGCCATCCTCGGTGTCGATGGTTGCCTGGTCCTTGACATCGGCATCGATGCCCTTGCGATCCAAGAAAATCACAGCGGTGGTTCCCTCAGGCTTAGCCATAAGTTCCCACTTGTAGTATTCCTTGTCAAAATTTTTGGTCTTGGCGGTGAAATCACTGTTCAAGGTAATGCTGCGGGTGCCGTCGGCACTCTTGTACTCGCCAGCAGCTGCCTGCTGGAACGCTGAGTCTTTTACTACAGTCTGCTCTGCCTGAGCTGGAGCTGGGTTGGTTGCTTTCTTTTCTGAGCAAGCTGTGAAGGCCAACAGGCCCATAGCAAATGCTGCGATAATAAGTTTCTTCATAATCATTTGTCCTTTTTTTATGTTATGTTACTAATATATGTTATGTTACTAATATGTATACTCTGTTTTGTTGTGGACATGTTTCTTTCCACTAGATGTTTCTTTCCCCTAGAAGTTCTTTTTCACTACCTTCCTTATCTGATTTGGGTGTCTCTTATCTCAGGTCAACGCCGTAATGACAAAAAATACCGCTGGCGCATATAATCATCCAAATGCTTAGTAGCCCCGTGAGTATCGGAACGTACGAATACTTGAGGTGGTGAGTAGGCTTGAATCCGTCGGTATACTTCCGCAGAAAATGCTGGAATATATAATAATGTATAGTGGCGTAGATGAAACCGATAAGGGTACCTACAACGATGTCGCCAAAATAGTGGACGCCAAGATACATCCTAGAATAGCTGGTGAGGAGTGCCCAAAAGCAGAGAAAGGCTGTAAGCTTGCTGCGTCTCACTAGATACATCGCGAAGAAAGCCATGCTCCATGAGTTGGCTGCATGGGAAGAGGGGAAGCCGAAGCGACCACCTCGATAGCCTTGTACGACATGTACCAGTGGAGAAATGGGGTTGTCTAGATTGCTAGGACGCATTCGGCCAATCAGTGGTTTCAGAAGCCCTGAGGCCGTCTGGTCGCAGAAGGCGATGATGAGACTGATGACCACTAGTGTGGTGAGCACCACCTTGATGGGGAAATTCTTGAACATCACAAAGAGAAAACTGAGATAGAAGGGAATCCATACGAAACGGTCGGAATATATCATCATGAAATAGTCCCAATAGCCGTTGTGAAAGCCATTGAAAAATAAAAATATCTGTGTATCCAACTGTTCAAGTTGATGAATCATTTCTATCATTTTTCCTTTGTTTAATTTAGGTTTCTAGCCAGGGAGTAATATCCCTGGCTAGAGTTGATTATTTTTTGCTTAAGTCGTCGTATAATTTCTGTAGGTAGGCCATGCCACGTTTCAAGTTGTACCCCTTCTCCCCCTTGTCGTACACAACTCGCTTCGACTGGTTGTCGTAGATGATGGAGTTTTCTTCGGATACCATGCCGAATGCATCAGGCACGTCAAAGAAAGCGAACTTAGGCGTGGCATCGCTCATCATATTCTTGCTGAACAAGAAATCCTTGTGCTGGATACCTAGCTGGCCAAGGATGGTGGCTGCGATGTCGTGCTGCGAACCGATGAGTTTCACCTTCATAGGATGGGCTATGGCGCCACCGGTGAGGATGAGTGGTATCTGATAGCGGCTGCGGTCGAAATTGTCGAGATGTTCCTTATAGCCACCTACATGGTCGGCTACCAGCACCACGAGCGTATTCTTCCAGCGGGGCAGCTTGCTATACTGACGTAGCAGAGAGCCTATTACACTATCAGTATAAGCAAACGCATTCAATCGCTTGTCTTTTAGACGACTATATGGTACGTCGAAAGGCTCGTGGCTGCTGGATGTCTGGAACACTCTCAGCATCGGTCGTCTAGAAATTTCCTCCTTCTTGATGTCCGCCAACAGGCGATTGGCAACGATATGATCGTGTACGCCCCACTTGCTAAGTTTGTCTTCGATAGGAAAATCGGAGTCGGATATAATCTTCTGATAGCCCTGCGATACTAGGAAGGAACGCTGGTTGGCAAAGTCGACATCGCCACCATAATAATAAGCGTTGCCGTAGCCCTTGGCCTGAGCCAGCGAACGTGCTAGCGATGGCAAGTGGGCCGACTTTGCAGGGTAGCGCATGATGCTTGTCGTAGGTTGGGCAGGATAACCGCTCAATACGGCTACCAAACCACGGTCGGTGCGGAATGTATTGGTATAGAAACGTGGAAAATAAATGCTGTGCTCAGCAATGCTGTCCAAGCATACGGCTACATTCTTTTGGGTACCGACGGATGGCAAGAGGTCGTTGGCGAAACCTTCCATGATAACTATCAGTATGTCTGGTTTCCCATTCTTGCGAGCCTCAGCGTTGAGCAAAGGATAGGTGTTGTGGTCGCTGGAGCTAACCATTTGTGCAAAAATTTTGTTTGCTTCCTGCTCAGACATGAATCGATATTGCTTGGCAAAATCAGTTTGATGGGCAAGCGACTCAAACACACTGAATAGCGGGTTGACCGCAGCGTGATTGAGAAACGAATTCTGGCTGAAATAAGCCTTGCCTGTATTGGTGGTAGATACCGTGAAACCACCGCGAATAGGGATGAAAAGGGCGGCAGTGAGTACCAACAAGACCAAGGAATGACGGAAACGATGGCGGTCGTAATCATCTCTGTAGGCAGAACGGCGTCCGCCACCGAAATCGCCGAAACCATAGTTGCTGTATCTACTGCGACGCTGCTTCTTGGCAGATGGCATGCGCAGGATAAACCAGCCTGCGATGCTGGCGGCTGCGACAGCCAACAGCAACAAGAAGATATGCAGGATGCTGATGCTTGCCATCGCATCTGAAGGCGATGTGAAAAAGTAGAATATCGGGGTGCTATCCAAAGGAAATCCCCAATAAGGGTATAGCCCCATGTTGAGAACAAGAGCTAAACCGCCAAGAAAAGACGCTATCAAAAAATATACGTTGAGTATGGGGCGTATCAGCTCCTTGCGAAGCCAAAGCATGGCTATGAGCAGAATGCCTGGTATGGCGGTGAGATAGCCTGCCATTGCTAGGTCGAGAGATAATCCGTGCCACACCACAGCAGGCATCTCTGACCAGAGATTGTCTACAGGTTGAGATGCAGAAGCCTTCTCCAAAAGGAGGAATAAGGGTTTCTGTACCATAAACAATATCACAAAAGTGACATACGTCTTAATGAACCATAAAACTTGTTTCATGCCTATGCTTTCTGTCTAATTTTACGATAATTTCTACTTTAGCCTTTCTAATTTCTTGCAAAAATAGCCATTATTTTTCAAATAAGCAATAAAATTGAGGTCTTTTTTCAAAAAAATAGAAAAATATTTGGTAGTTTTAAATAAAAGGTGTACCTTTGTTGTAATTAAAAATTACATAAACTATGGCTAAGTATAACATCCAACCTAAAAAAGAGAAAAATGCGAGGTATCAAACCTTGCTCAGTGAAGAGACTAAAGACCGGCTTCGCGATGAGATCCTTCGTCTTATTGTGACAGAAAGAAGGTACAAAGATCCGACTTACAACTCTAAGAAATTGGCCGCAGATCTAAATACCAACTCTCGTTATATCCCCGCTGTATGTGCAACTCGTTTCCACCAGAACTACTCTGAGCTTGTGAACGACTATCGCGTGAACGATGCCATGTCTCTTCTTACCGACAAGAGATATGCCAAGATGAGTGTGGAGGACATCAGCATGATGGCTGGCTTCAGCACCCGTCAGAGTTTTTATGCCAATTTCTTCAAGCGCATTGGCATCACTCCTCGGCAGTATCGTTTGAATCATCAGAACCAATAAGAGAAGATTGCTAGGCTGGTTTAACAATTTTCGAAGATATTTTGTATTTAAGAATTTCGCTCTGCAAGGGCAAAAGCATTATACTTTTATAGGTGAGTTTTATGCTTTTGCCCTTAGAGGGCGCATCTATTTCCCGATTTTATTTTCTTAGGAACGAGCGCAGCACCCCGCTCCTGCAGTTGTGATGCATCTTGCGAATGGCGCGGTCACGTATTTGGCGCACTCGTTCTCGCTTCAATCCCATGTCGGCGGCAATCTCTGCCATGGTCTCATGCTGGGTGTCTAGGCCATAAAAACGTTTGATGACCTCTTGCTCTCGTCCCACCAACAAGTCGGCGTTAGCCTTCAGCTCTTTTATCATTGCCTGAAAAGCCATGTTGTCGTCTGCCTGTTCTACATCTTTGTTGGCCAATATATCTAATAAAGTGTATTGATTGCCAGCACTTAAAGGCGCATCTACAGACATGGTGGATTTTGAACCTCTTGGGGCCAACTTGCGTAGATCCTTAGGCACCCGGTAGACGGCAGCCTGCTGGTCGATGGCTCGCTGAAGGGCTTTTCGAATGAATGGAGCCGCATAGGAGACGAATTTGGTTCCCTTGCTCGCATCAAATTTCTTGGCAGCCATTATCATGGCTAGCGTACCTTCGCTTACCAAGTCTTCAAACTCAACGCCTTTGCCCATATAATGATTGGCAACAGCCTTGACATAGTTTAAATTCTCATTTACTATCTGATTACTTTTTTTTTCTGTCATAATTCAATTCTTTTTTGCAAAAATACAGAGAATATTTCAATGCAGCAAATATTTAACCACATTTTTTTCAACTATTGGCATAATGCCGCATACGGACATGTGTCGCAACGTGTCTTATCGTCGGTGGCGGCAAAAGGCAACGAGCGGTCGTAGACGTTGGAAATCAACTTCTTGAGACGTTCCATGAACTCTTTTTCGTAAGGCTCTACCGTATTTATCAAGTCTCTGCCCATCTTGAGCGTAGG
>DBKQ01000052.1:15831-22773 GCA_002298545.1 Prevotella sp. UBA746 | reverse complement strand
CCGGCTCCAGCGTTCTGGATAAACAGCAAGCCAGGTGCTACCTCTTCTTTGGCTGGATTGAGCTTGTTGTTGTGGCTTACGATAATCGAATAGAGCATGGCTTGTAAGTAGTAGTCTGTGTGCTTGGAGAGCATGCTTGGGTCGAAAATCTCTTCCATGGTCTTCGGGTGGGTGGTGTTGCTGCGCCCTGTCTTGTAGTCGATGACCCTGATTCTCTCTGCAATGTTGCCTGCACCTGGATTCCCATTGGCTGCAACTGCGTCCAGACGGTCGATGAAACCACCTACCGTTAGCTTTTTGATGCCGTCGGGAGTTTCCGTCTCTATCTCATGCCTTACAACAATTTCCAAGCCAAGAATGGTGAATGGAGCTTGGCGGGCATCTATTGTAAGGAGCTGTTTCAGATAGCGGGCAATGACTTCTTTGTTAATGAGCTGCAAACCGTTGTATTTCGGACGGTAGTCATTGGCACTTACCTTGAAAAGTTCTTCCCTAAAGGCTTGATCAACAAGTCTATATATGAGGGAATCGTTCTTGAGGTCTTGCTCCAAGTCGCCCTTACTGATGACTATCGGATGAATGAGTTGAGTCTTCCCATCCTTGGTAGTTGTGATGTCGCTGGTGCTGGCGTGTTTCAAGTAGAGCAGCTCGGCTGCCCTATGGAAGATATTACCAAACATCTTGTTGTCTATCTCTTCCTCGTCAATATCTTCGGGTTCTAGAAGCTCTTTCACATATTTATAATAGAAGCGCTTGGGGCATCGAAGATAGGTGTTGAGAAAGGTAGGGGTTATCATTTTTATTTCATTCAGCCGCTTCATGATCTCGTCGTCTTTGATGACGTCGCTGAAATCGGGCTGAAGGGTTGTCTGACCAGCTACCAGGGCCTTTTTAGTGATGGTGTGCGGACTTTCGATGAGAAGCTGGAGCATAAAGCGACTCATTTCTCCCGATTGTCCATCCTCAGTGGCATCATTGTAGGTTATGGTGATGTCGTGGGCGCGCTGCAGCAAACTATGGTAGTAGTAGGCGTATATGGCCACTTTATTGTCGACAGTGGTCAGACCGTATGCCTTGCGCAGGGAATAGGGGATGAAACTGGAGTCGTTGATTCCCTTTGGTAGTTTCCCTTCGTTGCACGACAAAACAAGGATGTGGTCGAAGTCGAGATTACGAGTTTCAAGCACTCCCATCACCTGGATTCCTTCGGCTGGTTCGCCGTGAAAAGGAATACTGGTGGTCTGTACCAATTGTTGGATGAGGCGTTCCAATGTGATGGTGTCTACTTGGAGGTCACCCGACTTGATTAGGTCTTGCAATCGATTGATAAGGGTATATGTCCTGAACAGGGACTCATGGAATAGAGGGTCTTCCAACTCTCGCGCATTCACACCAATGGTCTTCAGGATATTCAGAAGATAGGTGGTGAGTGTTAAGTTGTATTCATCCTCTGATGCCACGCTCTCCAAATCGCTAAACAACAAGGAGAGACCTTCGTCTCCATCTAAACTTAGGAAAGAGCGAGAAGGATAAAACCTCTTTTGCTGGTCGAGGGCATCCAGCAATTCTTGGTTCCTGGCAGATATGTAGCGTGCGTACGGATGACGGAGAGTCATCAGTACATAGTGTAGACGGTAGTTGGAGCTATGCTTGGGATGTCCAATGCCCTGCAACTTGATGAGTTGCTGCAAAAGACTGTAGAATGGAGTCTGCTGCAAAGGATAGCCTAGCGTGATGTTATAGCTGATTTTAACGTTCTCGTTGTAATCGGGAAGGTCTTGTAAGTCCTTGTCTGTAGGTAGACTATGTATCACGCTTTGAAGCAAGCCTTCATCGGCCAGCACAATGGCTACGCTCTTGCCGCCTCTGCATCTATGGTTGCTTTTGAGCCATTGGTTGACATATCTTGCTTGTATGTTTTCTGTGCTCGCAGAGATGTATGTGATGTCTTTCTTATGTGAGAAATTATTGTACAAGTGCCGCTTGTCTTCTGGTGCCAAATCCTCCAATTCATTGGGATAATGTTTCATGTATTCACGGATATAGTGGCCAGCCTCATGGTTGCCATCCATGTAATAATTATCGTAGTCCCAGTAGAATCGTGCCTTGTCTTCTTTCATGAGTCGGTTGCATAGCTTTTGTTCTACCACTTGCATCATGTTGAATCCCACAAAGAGATATTTCTTGTGGGCAAATTGAATTTGCTCATTATTTACGACTTTGCGATAAAGTGCTCCCTCGTATGCGAGACCTTGCTCTGCGAGCCTTTGGTTGAAAAGCTGGTAAATGTCGATTAAATGACTCCATAATTGCAGGAATCGCTTTTTGAGTTCGGTGTTGTGGTCGTTGCTGAAATTGCTGAAGAACTTTTTGATCATCTCCTTTTGTTCTTCGGTGAGATAAGAGATGTCGTCGAGCTCGTGGATGTCGCTGAGGTTGGCAAACAGCTTGTTGGCATCTGCCATGTTTTTGTCGATATCGTCGAAATCGGAGATAAGAAGTTGCCCCCAGCCATAAAAATGGTCGAGAGTCTCGTTGATTCCTGTACATTCCACGAATGTCTTGTGAAGGTCGCATATCAGTTTGATGGGATCTCCTACGACAAGGTCGCTATGCTTGCGAAACAGATCACTGATTGTTATATAAGTGGGCGACCAGATAGGGCCGTCACTTAGACGAGCCAAACTTTCGTTAAGAAACAAGGCGGCACGCTTGTTTGGGAAGACGACTGCGATGTCGCTGAGGTTGTTGCCATATTTCTTGAGAATGTCTCTGGCTACATATTTCAGAAAAGTTTTCATATGCGTTGTTGGTCTGAATATTTGTTATTTGATTACTTCTACCACTTTGTTGGGATATACGTACCAAAGATAGCCTTTCACGTTTTTGTGTCCCATGTTGCGGAGCAATTTGATATATTCTCTCACTTGTTGGTGGTGTTCCTCTCGCTGTCGACCGAACTTGAAGTCTATCACGATGGTCGTATGCCCGTCTTTCATTACACGGTCTGGACGGTGTTCCACCACCTTGTCGTTTTCTACACTGAGAATTGAACACTCGTTGAGAATAGTCCACTTGTCAGTGAACCAATCGCTTACCTTCGGCGAATAGAGTCGCTTTCGTATCAAGTCTTCCAGCTTCGTACGAGAGAGGTTCTCATCATACAAAAGTCCGTCAAGTTCCATCTGCTTTAAAGCTCCTTCAATGTCTTGGTGAGTATGAATGGTAGAGAGCAGATTGTGTAATACGGTACCCATCTTGATGTAGTATTTTTGCTGTTCCTCTGTTTCGTCGCCTTCTATGAGGTCGCGACTCTTGTTGCTCTGTTTGAATAACGGCATCTCTGGTGTTACGCTCAGTGTGATATTGAGTGGTGTCGATTTCTCGGCAAGAACATTTACTTGTTTTTTCTTTCTAGTTTCGGGCTCTAGTTTGCCTATGTATGTTTCACCGTAGGAGAAAATAACGTCGTCTGTTTTCGGGTCGGATCCCAAGCCTTCCAAGGTCAATGGAAGATGGTGGGAAGACAGCTTGTCTGCAACTTTTTCCAGTGCCAGTTCTATCACGTTTGAGCGATAACCCTTTTGGGCAGACCTCTTGCCAAAGACAAAAAGGTTATGGCTGGCACGAGTGAAGGCTACGTAGAGCAAGTTTAGGTTGTCGACCACGTTTTGTAGGTGCTCGTGATGATAGTCTTGCTCGTAGACGCTCTGTTTCATAGTCTTGGCATTAAAGTCTATAGGTACGAGCGGTAACTCGTTAAAAGGTGCTTCCTTAGGAGTGCACCAAATCGTGTTCGACTTTTCCATTTGCCAGTCGCAGAAAGGCATGATGACGTGGTCGTATTCCAATCCCTTGCTCTTGTGAATGGTGAGAAATCTGATACCGCCATCGCTGTCGCTGTGGATACTTTTTTCGTGTATGCTGTTGTTCCACTCTTTGAGGAAGGCATCGATGTCACTGCTGTTGTCGACAAGGTATTTGTTCAATTTGTCGTAGAAGGCGCAGATGTAGGCATCTTGTTTGGTCATGTCTTCCACCTCTCCCATTTTGAGCTCAGAGAATAAACATTCGGTGAGGTCAAACAATGGCATTTCCAAGTATTGGGTGCGGTGTTTCTTCCATTTTGCTGGCAATTCTTCTCCTCCTAGATATTTGTCACAATATTTCTGTATGGTTGCTGCAGAGATTTCGTCGTTAGGATGCGTCAACCATTTGAGAGCTGTGACGAGTGTGCAGACTGCTTGTGAGGCATCTAGTCGGAAGGCTTCATCTGACACCAGAGGAAAGTCGGAGTTTTCCATAAAATACGCAGCCATGTCTTGTATGGTGCGGTTGCTTCTTACAAGAATGGCTATTTTGTTGCAGGGCACACCTTTCTGGGTGAGGCCTTTCACTGTATCCAAGGTTAGCTGTTTCATTTGTTCCTCGGCGTCCTCGTTGCTTACCAGTTGCACCTGGATGTGACCTTGAGCCATAGAGTGGCTTTTGGGCACTTTTTGGCACACGTCTCTGTAGGCATTTTGCAGTTGCTGAATGCCAGTAGGGTCTTCGTCTTTCAAGGCTGCGCATTCCAGGGCGACCGCCTCGGTGAAGAATGCGTTGTTAAAATCGATGATGTTTCGGTCGGAGCGGAAATTGGTATCAAGGGTCTTGATGTCAAGTCGCTCTTTGCTATTGCTAAATTCGATTCCTATGTTGTTGAGCAATCTCCAGTCGCCTGAACGCCATCGATAGATGCTCTGTTTTACATCGCCCACAATAAGGTTGCCTGCGTCTTCTCTACTCATGGTTTCTTCAAGCAATACCTTGAAGTTTTTCCACTGTATCGTACTGGTGTCTTGGAATTCGTCGATCATTACGTGGTCGAGTTGAGTTCCGATTTTTTCGAAGATGAATGGCGAGTCGCTGTCCTGGATGAGTGAGTGGAGTAGTGTTTGGGTGTCACTCAGCAGAAAGCGGTTGGCTTCGCGATTCATTTCTCTCACTTTTTGGTCGATGCTGCCCAGTAGTCGCAATTGATTGAGATGCTTGATGGTGAGGTCGGCACTCTTGAACATCCTTACCAGCTTCGGACGGTTGTCTTCGGCGAAGAGCAAGATAGGATAGAGTATGGATGCAACATAGTCGAAGATGGGCGTATGATTGTTGGCGTCTATCTTCTTGACCCAAGCTTTAGGACTTTCAAAGCATTTCTTGAAAGTCTCGTTGCATAGGTCATCATCATCATATTTTCCAGACTTTAGCTTGTTGAAATAGCTCCAAATACCACGTGTCTTACCTGCTAGGTCGTTGGAAGAAAATCCTTCCTCTTCCAGAGCATCGAAGAATGTGGCTGCAATTTCCTTCAACTGCTCTTTTGCTTGGTTGCGCATTTTCTTGATGCGCTCAGTGAAATTCTTGAAGAAATCTTCTTGGCTCATGAGCTCGTTCAGCTTTTCTGAGCTGTCCTTGTAATAGTCTTTGAAGATATTCTCGCCAAATTTCTTGATTTGTCCAATGACATTCCAGCTCTTGTCGGCATCGATGTTTTCTTTGATGTAATCCATAATCCAGAACAGCAGGCGATCGGTGTCTTCCAAACTCTCGATAAGTTCGTCTACAGCTTGCTGCTCTACTTGATAGTCGTTGAGCTCTATGCGAAGATTGGCGGTGAGGTCAAGTTCACGTGCCAAGTTTCTGAGCACACTTTGGAAAAATGTGTCTATCGTCTCTACACGAAAGTAGTTGTAGTTGTGTATCAGAAGGTGCAGCGCTGAGGCTGCGTTCTGCTGTATTTGTTGGGCAGAGAGATAGGGCAAGGTTTCTTGTATCTGTGCCTTGTAGTCGGCGGCATCGGGCATGTCGTGTGCTATCTCGTAGAGTTTGCCCAATATGCGCATTTTCATCTCTTCGGTTGCCTTGTTTGTGAAGGTTACCGCCAGAATAGTGCGATAGGTGGCTGGGTTGGCAATCACGAGCGTCATATATTCTCGTGCTAAAGTAAACGTCTTGCCAGAACCTGCACTTGCTTTATAAACAGTTAGTTGTGAACCCATATTGTTATTATGTTTTAATGTTTTACCCATTTTTACCAATTTCGGAATAGTTCGAAGCCGAAGCGACATCCTACGCCATCAAATTTTGTGTTCTTAAATGCAGCGAAGAAGCCTAATGTCATCAAGCGGGTAGTTACGCCATATCCCCATTCTGTGTAAGGATGGAGATGCTTAACGACGAGGCTGCTCATATAGATGCGCTCTTTCTCGATGTATCTGCCGATGAGTGGAAGCCAAGCTGAAATCATCATAGGCGCCTCATAGGTGAAGTTGCCTCGCAGATAATAGTCGCTGGCATTATACCATTGGGAAGAGAGCAACTCAAACTCTCCGCTCCAGTTGTCGTTCCAGCCGCCAGGAATGTTGTTGTCGTGGAAATTCGTGTAGTCTACGAAATCCCAGTGGTCGCCCTTCCTCGTATAGAATCCGGTGCCCAGTCGCAAGGAGAAGGATCGGCGGCGTGAGGCATAGAAGATGTGCTGTGCGTCAACCTCCATACGCTCATAGTCGATGTTGGAGCCAAAGAGCTTCTTCCATCCTCGTTCGTAGTCTACTTTTATGATGGGGCTGCTCTTGCCTGTAGGGAACCATTCCCAACCGATGGCAGGTGCCACGGATGTGTAGACCGACGGATAGTTGAAGAACCTATAGAATTGTGGGGTTACCGCCCTGCGAGTATGGGATACAACGCCGAGTTCCAAGCCAAAGTGGGAGTTGAAACTCCAGTGGTTGGTTATTCTCAGGTAGTCATCCTTGAAATCATAGATGCTCTCTTTGTCCAAGTTGTTGTTGGGTGTTATGGAAGGCAGTTCGATTCCTGGCATCTGTCCGGGCACGGGCATGAATGACGTACTGTCCCTCGGCTCGCTGATGCCCAACATCCGGCGAGCTACGCGGTTGGTGC
>DBKQ01000052.1:12693-15811 GCA_002298545.1 Prevotella sp. UBA746 | reverse complement strand
GCGGTTGCCGTTACCTATCTCTATCTTGAGGTATCCGTTGTGTGTTTTGTTATAGTTCCAGGTCACAGGGATACTGAAGTAGAAACGGTGTTGTTTCATGCTGTAACCGCCTCTGAATCTGATGCCCAGTTGCATGTCATCACTGAAACGATAGCTACCCCTTAGGTCGAACTTGTATACCAATCCTTTGCGCTGGGAGTAGCCCATGTAGAGTGGGTTCAGAATGGGACTGATTCGGAAATATCCTTGGTTTTCTTTTCCGAATCCCTGGCTGATTCTGTTCAGCATGTTGTCGCCTATGACATCCCAGAGTATGTCTTTCGCAAAGTTGGTTCGCTCTCCTTGGGTGGAGATGGAGTCGGCAATCTGCTTCCGTCTTTTGTAGAATTGCTGGTAGATGCCTTCCTCGTCGGGGTTGAGCTTTTGTGGGCGCACCTTTGCCATCAAAGCGGTGTCTGCCACGTTATGTAGGGTGTCGCTGATAGACTTGTGCAGGTCGTATGTCGTGGAGTACATGCCCGAGATTCTGTTGCCCATGAAGCGGAAATTGGCTCGCATGTCGCATTTCTTGGGTGCCAAAGTCTTGAATCCTTCCTTGCCCATGACCACAGAAATATAGAATCGGGTCATGTCATATTCACCCTCAAAGTCTGCCATGCTGATTTGCCCCGTTTTGGTATCTACGATGGCACGTGCCTCCATCAGTTGGGTGTTTTTGATGCGTGGGTATACGTATATCTGTGCTTTGCCAAATGGGAGCTGTGTGATGGAATATTTATAGTATCTGCGGTTGGTGCGATGGAAGGGGGAGAGAATGTTCTCCTGAAAAAGAGTTTCGCCATATACATTGGGTGTCATGTATCCCAATAACGCGGAAAAAGTATTGCTGCGGTGCGGAATAGTGCTCACGTTGAGCAGTCGGCGACTTATGGGCTTGCCCAATTTGTCGAACGTAATGCGATTATAGTATTCGCTGATGAAGCGGCGGCCGCCTCCATGAGCTACAGCATACATGGTTGGAACCAGCATCAATGTGGCGTTGCGCTTGTTGGTGCGAATCTGAAATTTTGTGTAGGCGTAGCTGACACTAGTGTCTCGCCCTGTGGTGTCAACAGTTTGGGCATAGTGGAAGACAAGTCGCATCACCGAGTCGGCGAAAGCGTCTCTCGGGGATAATCTTCGGGCGTTGATGTCTTGGGGCAAAGCGCAGAAGATCGTTGTGATGATGCAGATTAGCAATGTCTTCATATATGTGTAGTAATAAAAAATCGGGAGCAGATTGTCTGCACCCGATTGCAAAGTTACTCAAAAAAGAGCAATTTTCCAAACTTTATCCAAGATATTTCATCAGAATTTTGATATTTCCTGATTCACGGAGTTTCATGATGCTTTTTTCCCGAATCTGTCTTACACGTTCACGTGTGAGTCCCATCTTGTCACCTATTTCCTCTAGTCCTTTTTCTGGTTCTCCGATGCCGTAGCAAGCACAGAGTATTTTACGCTCGCGTTCTTTCAAGCATACTTTCAAAACCTGCATCAAGTCGTTGGCCATGCTCTCATGGTCCACGTTTCGGTCGGTGCGACTGTCGTCGCTACTAGCCATCACGTCTACCATAGAGTTGTCGTCATCTTCGCCAAAAGGTGCGTCAATGCTTACATGGTGGCCACTGGCTGCCATGCTTTGGGATATTTTTTCCTCGTCAACTCCTGTTCGTGCAGATAGTTCCTCGACGCTTGGTCGGCGTTGGTTCTCTTGTTCAAATTTGTTGATTTCTTGGTTTACCTTGTTGAGCGAGCCCACTTGGTTGAGTGGTAGTCGTACAATGCGGCTTTGCTCAGCTATTGCCTGCAAAATGCTTTGGCGAATCCACCATACAGCATAAGAGATAAATTTGAAGCCTCTGGTCTCATCAAAGCGTTCTGCCGCTTTAATGAGTCCGATATTGCCCTCGTCGATGAGATCGGTGAGGGTAAGTCCTTGATGTTGATATTGCTTAGCTACAGAGACCACAAAGCGCAGGTTGGCTTCTACCAGCCTGTTCTTGGCTCTTTCGCCAGCTTTGCCCCCTTTGCGGATGGCTTGTGCCAACTCAATTTCCTCTTCTATAGAAATCATTGGGGCGCGGCCAATCTCCACCAAGTATTTGTCGAGTGCTTCACTGTTACGGTTTGTGATACTCTTCTGTATTTTAAGCTGTCTCATGATATAATCCTCTCTTTTAGTTACACTAATCTTTGCAAAAATAACGCAAATTTCGTTCCAATGTTATTTTTGTTAGATATGTTTAACACAAAAAGCTTGGATTTTTCAATTTTTATCTAATTGTCTCATTCATAGAGAATTTATCATAAGCTTCTTTGTAACCATTGAATACATTGATGTCAACATGTCCATGAATGCCTGCCACCCTGCCATCTGGACACAATTGCCAGTATACTAGATGGATATCGGGCTTATATTCGCCATATCGAGCTATCCATACTTGGTAGTTGCGTTTCAAGTCTGGTGCTCTTGACAGGTATCTGTTTACGAAAGTTTGGCTAACGTACAGGATAGGCTTCACTCCAGTTGCGCGCTCCACCAATCGTAACCATGTTCGTATTCGTGCGAAGAGCACTCCTGTACCACCCATATTTGCAATCTGGCTAGGTAATGGTTCCACATCAAGCACTGGTGGAAAATCGCCCTTGCGTATATGGCTATGGCGCAAGAAGAAATTTGCTTGCTCTGCGGCTGGTGTGCGAGTGCTGAAGAAATGGTAAGTGCCTACGCGATAGCCATGTGCGTGGGCATCGCTATAGTCTTTCTTATAATAAGGATTAACGAGCGATGCACCCTCTGTACTCTTGATGTAGATGAATCGAATAGGGAAGTCTACATTGCCAGACACGGTCTTGCGACTGATGCTGCCTAGGTGGTTGATGCGCAGGCGGCTCCAGTCGATGGAGTAGCGATGCTTGATAACCTTGTTCACTGTTACTTTCTTGCGGCGTCTGCCTCGCTTCACAATCTTGGTCGTCCTCACCACCTTATCTTCCTCATGCTGGTATTTGGATATGTCGATGCCGTAAATGCGTTCCGAACTGTATATTAGTCTTTCGCCTTTATATCGGTCGT
>DBKQ01000052.1:4122-12688 GCA_002298545.1 Prevotella sp. UBA746 | reverse complement strand
TTCCATTCGCCTACATGTAGAGGTTTTTTGGATGAGATGCTGAATCCCCAGCCTTCGCGTTGACCGTTTTTCCAACCGCCTTCATAGTGGTCGCCGTCGTATCCTTGCCAGATGCCGTAGCCGTCAGGTTGCTTGAGACTGTCGATTGTACCTTTGTAATACCCCAGGGAGTCTATGCGCAGATCAAAGTCTATGTACTTGCGCAAGGTGCTTCCATGTGTGGTGGCTAGTGATGCGGCTAGCTGTGGGTAGATGGGGCGTACACCTGCAGGAGTAGTCTTGGATTCTAGCTGAAATCTGTATGCGTCACTAGTATCGAATCCTTTCAGTTTGCCCAATAGCTTGCAGGGTTCACTCACCATTTTCCCAGCCTCGTTGAGATAGAAAGCTCGGTAGCTGACTTGATGGATAAGTTGGAGGCGACCGGCTTCCTTGTGGGTGTGATGGAGAGAGTCGCCTTGGCTCTTTACGTGGTGGAGGGAGTCGAGGAGTTTTTTAGATGAATTACTCAGCTGGGTTTCCTGGGCGGCATAGGCGCAGATACGGTTGTAGCCTAGGTCTTGTGGACTGTGGGAATGTATATAATATGTAAGTTCGCCTACCTTCCAATGGCTGTCTGCGTAGAGAGAGTCGAGGGAGTCTATTTTTTCTTTGAAAACGCTTTCAGCCTGTGCGTCGAGGTACTTGTTTCGGCTGAGCGATGAATTGTAGGCAGCAGCAAGCTGACCTCGGCATGAAGGCAGAAGCGTAAAACTATTCATGAAATTAGCTGCGAGGGTTACTGTATCTTCGTCGAAGCTGAGCACCTCCTTGCCGTCTTGCAGGATAGCATAGCGACTGTATGCCTCGATGTGTGCCTTGGCGGCATCCACATGTTCTCGTGAAGGGGTCATGCAGATATACATCCATACGCCGATGGCGGCGAACAAGAGTATAGCAATGCTCACTTCCTTTAAAATACGATGTTTCTTAGTGGATGTTTCACTATTGTCTGTCATTTTTTCTTTCCTTTCTCTATTCTTCTCTTAAAGTACTAATCTTATCATGAAGTACTTAATTTTTCATGAAATACTAATTTTCCTTTGCTATGCAAATCTCTAGAATATTTTTTGTATTTGCATCAATTTTGTATTTCTCAGAGGATCGTTCTCCCACGAGCCAAATGATTTCTCCCTGCTCGTCGGTTATCACGTGCTGTGATGCTTTCTCCAAGAAGTTGCGCTTTCGGTCGGTCAGATAGTCGCTCACTAGCTTGGTGCCCTTCATGCCGAAGGGGCTGAAACGATCGCCTTTTTGGGTGAGTCGGTAGGTGAGGGGAAACTTAGCTTTGTTGGCATCTAGAGTGATGCGATGGGAGTCCTTGCTTGGTTTGAAATCGGCTGTGCGTGGATAGATGCGCAATTTAATTTTCAATCTTTCTCCTATCATATAGTTGCCGTCTTCTGGTATGCAAACAGATTTTTCTTTAGTAACCTTTTGTATATAGGCGATAGGTGCCACGAGCAATTGGTCGCGGTCTATGGTGACGACGTGGCTTCCGCTCTGCCAGTTCTTTCCTACGTGACTGATGTGCTCGATGATGTCGTCGATGACATCACCATGAAATCCATATTTTCCCAGCAGTTGGTGCAAAACGAATTCCGGACTCCTGGCATTCATTACGTCCACCTTATTAATATATGCGATATTATCATGGGTCTCGGCTTGATAGTTGTCGAGCATGATGGCTGCCTGGCGAATGTATCTGGCAGTTCTAGCGATGTTGTCGCTGATAGCCGGATTGATAGTCTTGAGCAGTGGAATCACGTGGTGGCGTATCTTGTTGCGCAGGGCGTCGTCTTCCAGGTTGGTGGAGTCGGTGACGTAGTCTTGGTTCTGCGTGTGGAGATAGTTGAGGATGTCTTTCCGGCTTATGCACAGCAAGGGGCGCAAGATGTTGCCGTTCTTGGGGGCGATGCCAGCCAAGCCTTCCACGCCAGAACCTCTCAGCAGATTGAGTATTACCGTTTCAACATTGTCGTCGCGATGATGGGCCACGCACACTCCGTTTGCCTCGATGGCTTTGCAAAGTTGGGCGAAATAGTTGTAACGCAGGTCACGGGCAGCCATTTCGATGCTTACCTTATACTTGTCGGCATAGGTTTGCGTGTCGAAATGGATGCGGTGAAGGGGAATGTTGAGTCGAGCACAGAGGTTGACGCAGAACTGCTCGTCACGATTGGATTCTTCGCCTCGCAGGTGGAAATTGCAGTGAGCTGCTCGCACGTCATAGCCTAGGTGGCTCATTATGAGCAACAGAGCAACGCTATCGGCACCTCCCGACAAAGCCACGATATATTTGCCTTTGTCGCTGAGCAATTGATGTCTGACGATGTATTTGTCTACAATTTGTTCTACGTTCATGATGTTGTGTCTCTAGGATATTTAAAAAATGTCTCTACTTGTTCAAAAAGTCCTCGGCTCTCTTTAAGTCGTCGGGAGTATCGATGCCCACAGTCTCCACGTCGGTGATGCCCACCTTGATTTTATACCCGTTCTGGAGCCAGCGCAACTGCTCCAGGCTCTCGGCTATTTCCAAGCTGCTTTGTGGCAACTGTGTAATCTCTCTCAGCACGTCCCTTCGATAGGCATAGATGCCCAGGTGCTTGAGATAAGGGAAGTGCTCTAGCCACTCGTTGCGCTCCTTGCCGCGTACGTAGGGGATGACGCTGCGAGAGAAATACATGGCAAAGCCTTGGTTGTCGACGGCAATTTTAGGGCTGTTCGGATTCTCCACCGCCTCCATGCAGGTGAAAGCCTTGCCTAGGGTGGCTATCTGGGTGGTTGGGTCGTCGAAGCAATGGCAGATGGTCTCAAGTTGGCTTTTTGCCACGAAAGGCTCGTCGCCCTGCACGTTGACAATGGTATCCCAGCCGCCACCTATCTTCTCGATGGCTTCCTCGATGCGGTCGGTGCCGCTCTTATGGTCGGTGCGTGTCATCACCGCCTTGCCTCCGAAGGAGTCCACGGCATCATAGATGCGCTGGTCGTCGGTGGCCACATAGGCGGCTTCGAGCGAAGCTGCCACTTTCTCATAAACATGTTGAATCACAGGCTTCCCACCCAACATGGCGAGTGGCTTGCCGGGGAAACGCGTCGAGGCGTATCTTGCTGGAATAATTCCGATAAATTTCATACTCTTCAATATTTTTGTTTTGTTATAAGCAAAAGTACAATATATTTTTGAAACGACAAAATATTTGGCTCATTAATTTCAAACAAAAAATCTCGCAGCGTGCCAGCGTGTGGCTTCTGCGAGATTCTAAAGAATTATATAGTGCTTATGAATGTAGTTTGCCTATTCGTATCTGATGGCCTCGATAGGGTCGAGGCGGGCTGCCTTCTTGGCTGGATACCATCCAAAGAAAACACCGGTGAAGGTACATACGGCGAAGCTCATGATGATGCTCCAAGGCTCTATCTGGGTGGCGATATGTAAGAAAGCGTTTAGGCTTACTGACAGTCCCACCCCCAGGAGAACGCCGATGATGCCTCCCGTGACGGATAGCAAGATGGCCTCGATGAGGAACTGGTTGAGAATGTCGATGCCACGTGCACCCACACTCATGCGGAGACCAATCTCTCGGGTGCGTTCGGTCACCGATACATACATGATGTTCATGATGCCGATACCACCTACCAGCAGGGAAATGCCTGCCACGCTACCCAGCAAGATGGTGATGGTAGACATGGTGGAGTTCATCATGCTGGAGATTTCCTCCTGCGAGCGGATGTTGAAGTCGTCTTCGTCGGCCTCTGTGGTCTCTGTTGCATCCTTCAACTTGTGGTTGCGGCGCAAGATTTGCTCTATTTGGTCTTGTGCAGGCTGGGATGCCTCCTCGGTGATTGCCGAGCAGACGATGCCTCCCAGGTAGGTCTGTGCCAAGATACGCTTCATCACCGTGGTGTATGGTGCGAGCACGAGGTCGTCTTGGTCCATGCCCATGCTGTTGTAGCCTTTCTTCTGCAACACGCCGATTACCCTGAACGGGATGCTGTTGAAGCGCACCACCTTGCCGATAGGGTCACTGCCGTCGGGGAAGAGATAGTCTACCACCGTCTGTCCGAGGATACATACTTTTGATGCTGTCTTGATGTCGGTGTCGGTGAACATCTCGCCGTCTGCCACCTTCAACTGTCGGATGCTCAGGTAGTCTTGGTTCACGCCATAGATGGTACTCTGGGTGTTGTTGTTGCCGTTGATCCACTGGCCGCTGCTGTTCACTGTAGGCGAGATGGCTGAAATATAGTTGCACTCGTCCTTGATGCTCTGGTAGTCGGCTTGTTTCAGGGTTTCCATGGATGAGGCATCCTGTCTTACACCGCCTCTCATGTCGGCACCCGGCGAAATCATAATCATGTTGGAGCCCATCTCGGCGATATTGGCCTTGATGCTTGCTTTGCTTCCTTGTCCGATGGCGAGCATCGTGATGACGGCGGCGATACCGATGATGATACCGAGTGCCGTGAGGAAGGAGCGCATCTTGTTGGCGAAAATGGCTCGGATGGCTATCTTGAAAAGATTCTGATAATTCATTTATTTTGAGATTTGAACTTGATTACTTGCAAAGAATATGGTTGTATTCTTTTGCTCTTTACTTCCTCTTATTCGTCCGTGTTGGCTGGCAGTGCTGCCAGTCCCTCGGCTGCCGAGAGGATGTGGTCGTTGTAGCTGTCGCTGATGATGTGGCCGTCTCGCAGCTCGATGTTGCGGCTCGAATAGTTGGCTATGTCGGGGTTGTGGGTCACAAAGATGATGGTTCTTCCCTCGGCATAGAGCTTTTGGAAGAGCACAAGTATCTCGAAGCTGGTGCGGGTATCCAAGTTACCTGTCGCCTCGTCGGCGAGAATCACCGCTGGGTTGTTTACCAGGGCACGGGCGATGGCTACGCGCTGCATCTGGCCTCCCGACATTTGGTTGCTTTTGTGATAGAGCCGCTCTCCCAGTCCCACGGCCTTCAGGGCTTCGATGGCACGCTGTTTGCGCTCCTCGGCGCTTACCGATGGATTGTACATCAAGGGCAGCTCCACGTTCTCCACGCTCGTGGTCTTTGGCAGGAGGTTGTAGTTTTGGAAGATGAAGCCTATCTTGCGGTTGCGCAGGATGGCTCGGTCGTTGCGGCTCATCTTTCTCACGCTCACGCCGTCGAGATAATATTCTCCGCTCGATGGGGTATCGAGGCAGCCCAACTGGTTGAGAAGGGTACTCTTGCCGGAGCCCGACTTACCCATGATGGTGACAAACTCGCCTTCGTATATCTTGAAGCTCACCCCCTTGAGGGCGTGGACGGTCTCGTCGCCCACCAAGAAGTCGCGGCGCACGTTGTCGAGCTCTATCACGACTTTCTTTCCCTCATTGGTTTGTTTGCTGTTTTCTGTCATTGCTTCTTTATTTTATTATTTCTTCTTGCCTTTAGGCCCCGGACCGCTAATCAAGCCTTGGCTCTGCTGTTGGTCGTCGTCCTCATCAGGTACATTGACGATGATTTCGGTCACAATCTTCTGTCCCTTCTTGATACCCTTCGTTATCTCTGTGTGTACGCCGTCGGTCTGTCCGATGGTTACAGGGTGAGCGGTGAGGGTGTTGTTGGCTAGGGTCCATACCTTGTTCTTTCCCTTGCAGTCTACAATCTTAATTTTCTTGCCCACGGTCTCTACGGTAGGAGTGAAGCGCAATGCCTTATTGGCTACGGCGAGTACGCCTGCACGCTCTTGGGTGAAGATGGTAACGTTGGCGGTCAAGCCTGGTTTCAGCTTGAGGTCGGCGTTAGGGGCGGAGATTACTACTTGGTAGGTCACCACGTTGTTGGTGGTTGTTGCCTCAAGGCGCACCTGCTTTACGGTGCCTTGGAACACATCGTCTGGGTAGGCGTCTACGGTGAAGTTCACACGGTCACCTTCCTTCACGCCACCTATGTCGGCCTCGTCTACGTCGGCGATAACCTGCATGTTGGTCAGGTCTTTGGCGATGGTGAAGAGCTCAGGGGTGTTGAAGCTTGCAGCTACGGTCTGGCCTTCCTCAACGCTCTTGGAGATGACGGTTCCGTCGATAGGCGATGTGATGGTGGCGTAGCCGAGGTTGGTCTGTGCCTTCTGCACGTTTTCCTTGGCAGAGGCTACTTGCTCTTTTGCCTGGCGGTAGGTGAGGAGGGCGTTCTCATAGTCGTCGGCGCTGACGAGTCCCTTCTTGTAGAGGGTTTGGTAGCGGCTCAGGTTGGCACTCTGGTAGCTCAGACTGCTCTGTGCGCTTGCCAGATTGGCCTTGGCTGTGTTCAGTTCGCTCATCAGGTTGGTTTTGTCGAGTTCGGCAATAACTTGTCCTTTCTTCACCTGCGAGTTGTAGTCTACGTAGAGCTTGTTCACGATACCGCTCACCTGTGTACCTACGGTTACCGAGGTTACAGCCTCGATGGTACCGGTGGCTGTCACGCTGTTCTGCAAAGTCTGCGTGCTTACGGCTTCTTGCTTGAAGTTGATTTGTTCCTCGTCTTTTCCGCCTGATAGCAACCATGCAGCTACTGCAATGATGATTACTACGATGACGGCAATCCAAATCTTGCTAATTCTGATTTTCTTCATTTTATGTCTTTACCTATTAAAAGTTTGCAAATACTCTATTAGATTCTGCCATTCTTGTAGAATTTCAACATGTTGATGTTGAGGATGGTGAGATATTTCGCCTGCAATTCATTCTGCTTGGCTTTCAGCAGGTTGTCCTTGCCTGTGCGGAGTTCCACGATGTTCTTCAGTCCTAGCTTGAACTGCTCGCTCAGCAGGTCGTAGCTGGTTTGTGCGCTCTCGCTGCTCACCTTGGCAGCCTTGAATTGGCTTTGGTTGGTGTTGGCCTGCAACCAGTAGTTCTCTATGGTGGAGTAGAGTTTTGTCTGTTCGTTCTTGATGTCGAGCATGATGTTCTCTCGCTGTATCAATGCCTTGTTTACGCTGGTCTTGGTCTGTCGGTTGTCGAAGAGTGGGATGCTTACGCCGATGCCACCGCCCACGTTGAAGTTTTGCTTAAACTGGCTGCCCCAGCTGTTGCTGTTCATGGATGTGGTACTGGTGCTGAGTCCTGCGTTGGCGCTGATGGTTGGCAGTTTGCCAGCCTTGGCAATCTTGATGGTCAAGTCGTTTTGGTCGAGTTGGTTCTGATAGCTCAGGAACTCCGGACGGCTTTGCAAGGCTGCTTGATATACGCCGTTGAGCGCAGGGATTTCTGCGAGTGCCATTTGGTCGGTGGTGCTTGGGATGGAGATGTCGAAGGCATCGTCGTTGGTGATTTGAAGAAGTTCCTTCAGCTGTCTCTTGTAGTTCTTCACGTTGCTCTCGGCCTGCACGATGTCAAATTCGTCTTGTGCACGCTGGGCTGTGAGCTGTGAGAGGTCGGCTTGGCTCATCTTTCCGATTTTCACCATTTCTTTGCCACGCTCCTCGTTCTTCAGGCTCGATTCATAGCTCTCCTTGTTTACCTTGATGGCTTCGGTAGAATAGAGTATCTGAACGTAGAGTTGTGCTATCTGCTCTTGCAGGTTGAGAGCCTGTGTGGCAGAGTCCAGTTCGGCTGCTTGCTCGGTGAGTTTGTTCAACTTTACCTGGTTGCGGTTTTTGTTGCCGTTCCAGATGGTGTAGTTGCCCATCACGCTGTAGCTGCCGTTGTAGTAAACCTTGTCGACAGATGCTCTTGAGAAGCCGTCGCTACTGATACCGCTGGCTACCCATGGAGTGTAGTTTACGCTTTGGTTGGTGCTGGCGCTGAGCGAAGGCAGCAGAGCCGATTTCGCCTGCAAGTAGTCTTCCTGGGCAGATGCTTTGGTGAGTTGCGTCTTTTGCAACTGGATGTTGTTGTTGAGTGCATAGTTGATGCAGTCTTGCAGCGACCATTGCTTTGCCTGGGAGGCAAGAGGTGCAGCTGCTAAGAATAGGGCAACTGCGATTTTTCTAAAACTTACGTTCATAATACCCTGTTTGATTTCTTTAATGTTCATTCCGTTTGAAAACAATTCATTTTTTCTTTTCATATTTGCAAAACTTTAATAGGATTCGATTTTCTTCCATTTTAGACGGAAAGTGGTTCCCAAAAGTTGCAAATTACAAGAATATAGATTGAAAAGTGTCTCAAAGGTTTAGTATTTGGCCTATTGTTTAACAATCATTTTCTTTCCTAAAGGTTTGTTTGGTTCTACACCTAAACGAGTTTCTAGATACCGGATGAAAGCCTTCATGTTGTTGCTCATAATCTTCGTTTTTTAAATGTTCATTGTTTGAATATTTTTTAAATGTTCGTTTTTAAATATTTATGATATGTTGTTTTTAATTTTTCCAACTGGGAAAATATTTTTCCCCAACTAGGAAAGTGATTTTGCTAGCTTTCTGAATCACATTGCAAAGGTACGGAATTCCCCGTGGTTGGTTGTGGAATGGCTGAGGGTGGCGTGGGATAGCGCAGCATTTTTTCATTAAAAAGTTTTTTCACCCGTACGTTTGAAATTAATTCGACCAGTACGGTTGACACGGGCTGAAAGCCCAGAAG
>DBKQ01000052.1:761-4105 GCA_002298545.1 Prevotella sp. UBA746 | reverse complement strand
GCCCTGGGTAAATGTCGGGAAATGAATGCGCCCTGTAAGGGCAAAAGCTGCTTGAGCTGTAGGAAGAGGCGTTCTCTGGGCGCATCTCGATCGGGATATTGAAATTTTTTGCCTCGCTTATGTGGGCTGCAAGCACTGGAAAGAGCATCGGCACCATTGGTTCGTGCATGTCCTTGGATACTTGCGAGAGCAAAAGTTTGATGTATTCTGAGCCTTTTCCTAGCTTTGGCATCGATGGCGCAGTGCTTAAACTGATGTTATACTTTGTTTTTTTCTTTTTTTTCGTTTTGTTGTAATCCATAGGGTTTGACGTTTGTGTGTTAAATAGCTGATATAGAGCCTTTTAGAGAAAAGTGACTGGGGTTGGTAATTACAATTACAGTATTACAGTTATTTTTTCAAGGCATTTCCATTCTTTCAATTCTCTAATTTATTATATATAACTACTTAATAATCAAATATATATAAAAGAGAAAGGTGCCTTGTCATTTTTCTTTTTGAAATAACAGTAATAACTGTAATTGTAAGTTTGGGGAACGCCTAAAAATCTTCACTTCCTCTAGAAAGCCCTTTGTCGGCTCCAGCTACGATTGCCCGTCAGCTAGGGGCCGACAGCCTCATTATCTCTTCATCTGCCAATCCACCACTGCCTTGGTGGCAATCAACGCCACCTCCATCCGTAAAGGTTTGCGTGAAAAAAATCGGGGGGAACGATACGACGTAACGATTTTATTTATACCTTTGCAAACGAAAAAATAAAACGAAATACAAAACAAATACACAAATCATGAAAGAGCTTAAATCATTAAACAAGCGCACCGCGCCTAAGAGCGTGGCTCCAGAGAAAATCATTCAGTTTGGCGAGGGTAACTTCCTCCGCGCATTCGTAGATTGGATCGTGTGGAACATGAACAAGAAGACCGACTTCAACGGCTCTGTCGTTGTAGTGCAGCCTTTGGCTCAGGGTATGGTAGACTGGCTCAACGGTCAGGACTGCCTCTATCACGTCAACTTGCAGGGCAAGGAGAACGGCCAGCCAGTGAACACATTGGAGCGCATCGACGTCATCAGCCGTGCCTTGAACCCATATTCTCAGAACCAGGCTTTCATGGCCTTGGCTGAGCAGCCAGAGATGCGTTTCATCATCTCTAACACCACAGAGGCGGGCATCGCCTTCGACGACTCTTGCAAGTTTACCGATGCGCCTGCTTCCTCTTATCCTGGCAAGTTGGTTCAGCTTCTCTTCCACCGCTACAAATACTTCGAGGGCGACCCTACCAAGGGTATGATCCTGATGCCTTGTGAGTTGATTTTCCTCAACGGGCATCACCTCAAGGAGTGCATCTACCAGTATATCGAGCTTTGGAAGGGCGACATGGGCGCCGACTACGAGGGCTTCAAGGATTGGTTCACCAACCACTGCTACGTTTGCGCCACACTCGTAGACCGCATCGTACCGGGCTTCCCTCGCGACACCATCAAGGAGATTCAGCAGAAGATTTGCTACAAGGATAATCTCGTGGTGAAGGCCGAGAGCTTCCACCTCTGGGTAATCGAGAAGGCCGAGAACATGACCGTGGAGCAGATGAAGGAAGAATTCCCTGCCGACAAGGCTGGACTCCACGTGCTCATCACCGACAACGAGAAGCCTTACCACGAGCGCAAGGTGACTTTGCTCAACGGCCCTCACACCGTATTGAGCCCTGTAACCTACCTGAGCGGCGTGAACATCGTGCGCGATGCTTGCGAGCACCCAGTACTGGGCAAGTACATCCACAAGGTGCAGTTTGAGGAGCTGATGCAGACCTTGAACCTCCCTATGGACGAGCTCCAGAAGTTCGCCTCAGATGTGTTGGAGCGTTTCGAGAACCCATTCGTAGACCATCAGGTGACCAGCATCATGCTCAACTCATTCCCTAAGTATGAGACCCGCGACCTGCCAGGCGTGAAGATTTACTTGGAGCGCAAGGGCGAGTTGCCACAGGGATTGGTATTCGGTTTGGCTGCCATCATTACATACTACAAGGTTGGCGTGCGTGAGGACGGTGCTCCTATCCAGCCAAACGACGACCCTAAGATCATCGAGAAGTTGAAGGAGCTCTGGGCTACCGGCGACACTCAGAAGATTGCCGAGGGTGTGTTGGCATTCGACTATGTATGGCACGAGGACTTGAACAAGACCGTTCCTGGCTTGACCGAGCTCGTGAAGAAAGACCTCGACCTTATCCAGGAAAAGGGTATGTTGGAGGCAGTGAAGACTATCCTCTAAGTATGATAAGAACAAAAGAAAAGCCCAGGGCAAACGCTCTGGGCTTTTCTCGTTTATATAAAAAATGCGTTAAATCTTCGACCAGTCGATGCTGCGGATGAACGCCAAGGTCTGCACCCAATTGCAATCTAGGCAGAATGGGGTGGGAGCATCGGGCTTGCTGTAATAGCTGAGCGTGAACTCGGTGTCGGGGTCGTTGAACGCCTTGTGGTCGAAGGTGGCCTGCTTGAAGAGGCTGGTCACGATGTAGCGATTCTTCTGGCTCGCTTCGTTGAGTCGCTTCTGATAGAGCGTCACGTATACGTTCATGGCGTAGGCCTGCTCGTTGAGGTAACGTATCTTCATGTTGAGCGTGTCGGGGTTGGCGTTCTTGTCGAGCATCACGTAGGGCGGCAAAATCTTGCCACGCAGATAGGTCATGGCATCAAACTTGAAGAGTGCCACTCGGCGCACGTCGAGGCTCTTCGTGGTGTCGTTGATGATGGCGTCGGAGGTGCGCAAAATCTCGTTCAGCACGTCCTGCGCCTTGGCGCTGCCAAGCGAGAGCACGCTCAGCAGCATGATGAATACATATTTCTTCATATCTCTTTTTTCTTTATATTAATATAATGTGAAATACCTTACTTGGTGTGGCGCACGAGGAAGATGCTGTGGTCGATGCAGGCTGGCAACTCCTCCTTGTAGTGGGTCACCATGATCATAGTCTTGTTCTCGCGCTGGCAGAATGCCTCTATCACGTCTTTCACCAGTCGGCGGTTGCGGTTGTCGAGACCATGGAGCGGTTCGTCGAGGATAAGGAGCTCCGGGTCCTTGACGAAGGCACGAGCCAGTAGCACCAGTCGCTGCTCGCCGCTGGAGAGCTTGAGGAATCCTCTGTCTTCCAGGCCTTCGAGCCCGAACACCTTCATCCAGAAGCGGCACTTGCCCATGTCTTCCTCCTTAGGCTTCACGTAGAGGCCCACGCTGTCCATCAGTCCGCTCGCCACGATGCGGATGGCAGGCATGTCTCGCTGGTAAGAGCGGTGCAACTCGGGCGATACGTAGCCGATGTGTTTCTTGATGTCCCAGATGCTCT
>DBKQ01000052.1:0-621 GCA_002298545.1 Prevotella sp. UBA746 | reverse complement strand
GGTCTTTCAGGATGATGCGCTCGCCATACTGGATGCGCACCTTGTTCATCTTCACCACCTCGTGGGTGTGGTAGTCGCGGTCGCTTACGGGCAGGTCGATGATTGCCTGCTTCATCTCCTGTGAGAGCACGTGGTCGGGGATGGGCTGTCGGCTGGCGAGGTATTCGGCCTTCGTCTGCTTAGGCAACACCTTCATGTCTCTCACCTCCACCACGTGGGTGATGAAGTCGGGGATGTCGTCGCTCTTGCTCAGCACGAGGATGATTTGCAGGGCACGCTCAGAGGAGAGCGTCTTGAGGAGTTCCTTGAGCTGGTCGCGGGTCTCGGCGTCGAGACCGATGAAAGGATTGTCCATGATGAGCACCCGTGGCTCGGCGAAGAGGGTGGAGGCAAGCTTGAACTTGCGCAGCTCGCCGCTGGAGAGCAGGATGGTGTACTTGTCGAGCAGGTGCTGCATGTGGAAGAGCTCGTAGATGTGCTGTTGCAGGGCTCGTCGCTCTTGGGTGTCTTCGCCCGCCATCTGGTAGGCCTCCTCCAACTTGTCTTTCACCACAGGGGTGTTCTCGTCTATCTCCAACTGGTTCCAGCGTTGCTGGAGGAAATAGGTGCGGTCGTTGTCGC
>DBKQ01000120.1:18795-20278 GCA_002298545.1 Prevotella sp. UBA746 | reverse complement strand
CACGTTCACGGGTAACCGATGTAACGTTAAACCTCTTTATATAATAGAAACCCTGTTTGCCGTCGCGGTAAACGGCATTGTATATCGTGCGCTTGTCGTTTTTCTTGAATACTCCGACGTGCATGATGTTCTTGCCCACAAACAGTTTGTCGGCAACTTTAACGACCTTATACTTTCCGTCCTTATAGAAAATAATGATGTCGTCGATATCAGAGCAGTTACATACGAACTCGTCCTTCTTCAATCCTGTACCGATGAATCCCTCTTGTCTGTTGATATACAGCTTCTCGTTTGCCTCCACGACCTTTGTTGCCTCGATAGTATCGAAGTTCTTTATCTCCGTAAGTCGCGGATGGTGAGCTCCGTATTTGTTTTTTAGGAAAGTAAACCAGTTTGCCGTTACTTCCACCATATTGTTCAGATCCTTGTCGATGCTGTCAATCTCCGCCTTCATCTTCGCCATCAGTTCGTCAGCCTTGTCCTTGTTGAATTTAAGGATACGCTGCATTTTTATTTCCATCAGGCGCAAGATATCGTCTTTTGTCACCTCCCTTATCATTTGAGGATAGAAAGGTGTGAGACGTTCATCGATATGTTCGCATGCGGCATCCATATTTGGTGCATTCTCAAACTGCTTGTCCTTGTATATTCTTTCTTCGATGAATATCTTTTCAAGCGAGGCGAAGTGCAGTTGTTCGAGCAATTCGCCCTTGCGGATTTCGAGTTCCTTTCTTATAAGTTCTTTTGTCCTTTCAACGGAGTTGCGCAACACATCGCTGACCGTAAGGAACTGTGGCTTGTCGTCTTCTATAACGCAACAGTTAGGAGATATGTTCATCTCGCAGTCGGAGAAGGCATAGAGGGCATCGAGGGTCTTGTCGGAAGAAACGCCAGGTGCCAGATGTACCTGTATTTCCACTTGTGCTGCAGTATTGTCGTCAACCTTTCTTGCCTTAATCTTGCCTTTGTCTATAGCTCTAAGAATAGACTCGATAAGTGTTGTTGTGGTCTTTCCGAATGGAATCTCCTTTATAACAAGCGTTTTACTGTCGAGTTTTTCTATCTTAGCCCTTACCTTCAGCACGCCTCCGCGCTGTCCGTCGTTGTATTTGCTTACGTCGATGCTGCCGCCGGTGGGGAAGTCCGGATACAGATGGAACTCCTCGCCATGAAGATATTTAATGGCAGCGTCGCATATCTCGTTGAAATTGTGTGGCAGAATTTTAGAAGACAGTCCTACGGCAATTCCTTCTGCACCTTGAGCAAGGAGGAGAGGAAACTTAGCCGGTAGTGTAATAGGCTCTTTGTTTCTTCCGTCATAGCTCAATTGCCAGTCTGTTGTCTTTGGGTTGAAAACAACGTCGAGCGCGAATTTTGACAGTCTTGCCTCGATGTAACGTGGAGCGGCAGCACGGTCTCCTGTAAGGATGTTACCCCAGTTTCCCTGGCAGTCGACGAGCAGGTCTTTCTGTCCCAATTGAAC
>DBKQ01000120.1:0-18709 GCA_002298545.1 Prevotella sp. UBA746 | reverse complement strand
CTTTTCATAGAATGCAAAATACGGCGTTGCACCGGTTTCAGTCCGTCCTCGATATGTGGCACGGCACGTTCGAGAATTACGTATGATGCATAATCCAAGAACCAGTTCTTGTACATGCCGCTAAGATGGTGCACGGCAGAGGCGTCAAAGCGGTTTGCCGGGACATAGTCAGAGTGTTCTTCCGCTTCTTCTGACTGGTCTGACAATTCAGATTGTTCGGACTGCTCAGTTTTTTCTGACTGCTCATCTTGGTCGGGTCGCTCTGATTGGTCTGTAGTATCGATGCTGTCGTTTCCTAAAATATCGTCGTCTTTAATATCGTCGCTCATATATTATTAGTTTTTATTTTCGTTTTTGACTTCTGCAGTATTTTTCTTGACTTCTGCGATTCCTTTATCGTATAAGTCTTGCATAACGAGACCGGCTATTGTAAAACCGAATATTGCCGTTACATGGGCTACTGTACCATTTATCTGCGCTTTAGAACTGCACCATTCATGGTTTACGAGTCCTGGGTCTCCAGGACCGGTCTTGGCTTTCGGACACATGCAATGCTCTGTACCACAGGTCTTGTTGTGTCCTATATTCTGTAGCAGTTCTTCACTGTACACGCATTTGAATTTGTGTGCCGGGCGCACTTTCATCTTTCTGAACTTGCCTCTGAGAGCTCTTGCCAACGGACAGCCTTTTACTTTCCAGAATTCGTCGACATGGATTTTTGTAACATCCATCTTCAATGCTGCTCCCATAGAAGAAATAAATATAGCCTTTGTCTTGCAAGCCTCAAGGATTAGGTGGGCCTTATCCTTCAGACTGTCGATTGCGTCAATGATGTAGTCGTATTCTTCGATATGGAAATCTGCAGCCGTCGACTCATCGTATATTTTCTGTTGTGCGTCAATCTCGGCATTTGGATTTATTTCGAGGAGTCTTTCTTTCAACACTTCAACCTTTACTTTTCCTACAGTCTTTGTCGTTGCCATAAGTTGCCGGTTGATGTTGGTGATGCACACTCTGTCGGAGTCGACGATTGTAAGATGGCGAATGCCGGAGCGTACAAGACTTTCCGCACACCAGCTTCCTACTCCGCCGACACCAAAGATAATAACCTTTGCATCAGCAGTCTTTTGCATTATTTGCTCGCCAACGAGCAGTTCCATTCTTTTGAATATTCCTTTTTCTATTGACATCTTCTGTTTTTTTTGTTTGGGAGTTCTGGGAGTTCTGGGAGGACTGGGAATTCTGAGAGTTCTGGGAGTTCTATGAGTTCTGGGAGTTCTATGAGTTTTGGGAGAACTGGAAACTTTTATACTTTTGTGGAGTTCTGGGGATATGAAAGTTCTTGGAAGAATTTATAACTCCTGATCCTCTAATCTTTTATCAGCAAGAATTTCCCTTAGCGGTATCATTACAAAGTCTCTTTCCTTCATAAGAGGATGGGGAACTTTAAGATCAGGTTCGTCGATATGTTCATTGCCATACATCAGAATGTCGATATCGATAAGTCTGTCATGATATTTTCCGTCCTTCGATTTTTCCTTTCGTCCCATATCCCGTTCTATAGACTGGGTTGCGGCAAGCAGATTCCTTGGCGAGAGAGTCGTTTCCACACAAACGGCAGCATTTATAAAATCGTTGTCCGACTTGAATCCCCATGGCTTTGTGGCGTAAAGAGCTGATTGGCGAATGACATCGCCAACCAGCTCTCTTATCTTTTCTATTGCCTCAGCTATATTTTTCTCTTTGTCGCCGAGATTCGTACCCAAAGACAAGTATACTTTTTCCATATACTCAAATTCTCTTTTTCCCTTATTCTGAAGCCTTCCAGTATTAGTCGTTGACAATCAGCATCGCGTCGCCGTAGCATCCGAATTTATATCCGTTTTCGATAGCCTTCTGGTATGCTTCCATAACGAGGTCGTATCCTCCGAAAGCACAAGTAGACATGAGAAGCGGCGACATTGGTTGATAGAAGTTTGCGATCATTGTATCAGCAAGTCCACATTCATACGGCGGGAAGATGAATTTGTTGGTCCATCCCTCGTATTCCTTCAGCATCTTGTCTGTGCCCATGGCAGTCTCCGTAGCTTTCAGTACACTTGTGCCAACGGCGCATACGTGTCTTCCTTCACGTTTTGTCTTGTTCACAATCTCGCATGCCTCTGCATTGATAAACATCTGTTCAGAATCCATTTTATGCTTGGTAAGGTCCTCTACTTCGATGCTGTGGAAGTTTCCCAATGCGCAGTGGAGTGTGATAAATGCAAAGTTAATGCCTTTGATTTCCATTCTCTTCATCATTTCGCGACTGAAATGCAGTCCTGAAGCCGGAGCCGTTACCGCTCCTTCGTTCTTTGCGAAGATACACTGGAATCTGTCCATATCCTCTTCTGTTGCCGGTCTTTTATCCACGATATAGTGTGGCAGTGGAGCGGAGCCGAGGGCAAAGAGGTCGCGCTTAAACTCGTCGTGAGGAGCGTCGTACAGGAAGCGCAGAGTCCTTCCGCGGCTTGTGGTATTGTCAATAACTTCAGCAACCATCGAACTGCTCTCGTCGAAGAACAGTTTGTTTCCAATTCTTATTTTGCGTGCCGGTTCCACCAGTACATCCCAAAGGCGCATTTCCTCATTTAGCTCCCTAAGAAGGAAAACCTCGATTTTAGCTTCCGTCTTTTCCTTTGTTCCGTATAGTCGTGCCGGGAATACTTTCGTGTCGTTGAAGATAAAAGTGTCATGTTCGTCGAAATAGTCGAGAACGTTACGGAAGTCCATATACTGTGGGTTCCCGCTTTCATCTTTTATTTCCTTTCCTTTCTCATCCTTTTTAAACATGTCGATAGTTCCCGACTTGCGGTGCAGAACCATCAGTTTGCATTCGTCACGATGATATGAAGGCTCCAGGGCGATGCTTTCCTCTGGAAGTTTAAATTTGAATTGTGATAGTTTCATATTGTATCATTTAGGAATTGGGGAACGGTATTCAAGCATTTCTTGAATGCCTTTATTTTGCCGTATCCTTTTTATGCATAAACATTATCAATTACATTCTCTCGTCGAGCCATGCGGGGAAATCATCGAGCGTTACGCAGTCTTCCACCCTCACGTTTCCTACTCTCGTTCTCCTCAGAGCTGTCAGGAAAGCTCCGCTGCCGAGTGCTTCTCCGATGTCTCGTGCCAGGGCGCGAATATATGTGCCTTTACCGCAGACAACCCTTATCGACAGTTGCATTTTCTCTTTATCGAAATCAGTCATTTCGATTTCGTCCACCTGTAGAGTCTTTGCTTTCAGCGGCACGTCCTGTCCTTTTCTCATCAGTTTATATGCTCGGTCACCATTAATCTTGCATGCCGAGTATGCTGGCGGTACTTGTTCAATAGTCCCCACGAATTTTGGTAGAGTCCTTTCTATCAGCTCTTTTGTTATATGAGCAGTAGGGTAGGTGAAGTCTACTGTATGCTCTTTGTCGAAACTTGGAGTTGTCGCACCGAGCTGTAGTGTTGCCGTGTATTCCTTAGTGTGTCCTTGCAGTTCCTCGATGCGTTTCGTAGCCTTTCCTGTGCATAATATAAGAACTCCGGTTGCAAGCGGGTCGAGAGTTCCGGCATGCCCCGTTTTAATTCTTTTCACTCCGAGTCTCTTTGATATCAGAAACCGTATATGCGCCAATGCCCCAAAGCTCGACATGTGGTATGGCTTGTCGATGCAGATAATCTCTCCTGCGTTGAAATCCATTGCCATGTTTGTCAGTCTGTCATTTTCAGGTCCATGCCGCAGAGCGAGCATATTATTATTATCAGTCCGATGATAATTCGATACCATCCGAAGGCTGCGAATCCGTATTTCGTAACATAGTTGATGAAGAACTTTATAGCCGCGATTGCAACAATGAAAGCAACGACGGAGCCGAGGATAAGTATTGCAAGGTTATTCCCCTGAGTGAGTAGTGAACCTCCTCCATGGCTTATCAGTTTATATACTTCAAGACAAGTTGCTCCAAACATTGTAGGTACGGCGAGGAAGAAGGAGAATTCTGCAGCCGCCTTTCTTGTCAGTTTCTGCGACATACCTCCTACAATAGTCGACATTGACCTTGACACTCCCGGAATCATGGAGATACACTGTATGAATCCGATTACGAGAGCTCTTTTGTACGTCAGTTCTGTTTTCTCACTTCCTTTATTGAAAAGTCTGTCGCAGAAAAGCATGAAGACTCCTCCGATTATAAGCATCCATGCCACGAGCTGTACGTTGCCGAGGTTTTCCTCGATGGCATCATTGAAAGCCAATCCAAGCACTACCGCCGGCAGTACGCCGACAACGAGTCTGGAGTAGAAATCAAACATGGCCTTCCAGTATGGTTTCCCGTTTTTTGCAGCTTCAGGATAGAAGAATCTTTTCCAGTATAGGCATATTACCGAGAGAATTGCTCCAAACTGTATTATCACGGTAAAGGCATTAACGAACTTGTCACTCACATCAACCCCCAAGAGGTTTTCTGCAATAATCATGTGTCCTGTAGAAGATACAGGTAGAAACTCGGTTAGTCCCTCGACTATTGCAATAATTATTGTCTGAATTATTGTCATTCTATTCTATAGTTGCTTTGTTGCCTTCGTTTATAACGGTGTTAGCTTCATCAGTTTTCGGCTTTCTCATTATTCCGGCTATCAGCGAAACAAAGCCCACGAAGCATACCACGGGAGCCACTTTCACACGCATTGTGCTGAATATCCCCGGATCGAATGTGTGTGCATCGGAGTTTCCTCCGCTCATCAGTATAAATCCGATAATTACGATAACCATGCTTACGGCAATCATAATAAAGTTAGTGCGGTCAAACGCAAAATTTCTTTTATCCATAAAATATTTTATATTGTCATTCGTTTATTGATTTTTCAATCTTTCAATCTTTCAATTTTTCAATTTTTGAATTTTTCAATCTTTCAATTTTTGAATTTTTCAGTCTTTCAATTTTTGAATTTTTGAATCTTTAAATTTTATAAAGGTCTCCCGCCTTCATTCTCAGGAACTTGTTAACCGATAGCCATGCGCAGAACATAGTAATCAGGATACCGAACAGCAGGACGGCTCCCCCCGTTATTGCCATCACCTGCCATGTCAGCACCATTACCACATCCGGTTCATAGGTATAGAGCGCATAAATCCCTCCGGCAAGAGCTGCATCAGCAAGTACGGCGGCGAGCAGTCCGAGTCCGACAGCATTTCTTACGAACGGTCCCCGTATGAATCCCCATGATGCTCCCACCAGTTTCATAGTATGAATAGTGAATCGCCTTGCATACATGCCCAGTCTTACAGTGTTGTTGATAAGAGAGAACGACACGAACGTAAGCAGTACGGCGAGGACAATAAGAACGATATTAATACGCTGTAAGTTTTGGTTCACGCTATCCATAAGGTCTTGCGGATAAGTAATGTCAGTAACTTTACTGTTCTTCCTCAGTTCCTTAGATATCCATTTCAGCGAGTCCGTATTGGCATATTGCGATTTAAGTTGCAGTTCCATAGACCCGACAAAAGGGTTAGTGCCGATAAATTCGCTTGGGTCAGTTCCCATGGCGGCAGTTTGTTCCTTCAGGACCTGTTCCTTGCTGATATATTCCACCCTGTTAACGTATTGTAGCTTTCGCAGGTCGTTGGTAAGAGCTTTAGCCTCCGGATCGGTCATGTCTTCGCTGAGCACCATTGTTACGGTAAGGTTTTCCTTGACATATTCAGAAAGGTTCTGTGCCGACAGAACGGAGAATACTACCATGCCAAGGAGCACGAGTACCAGAGCCGTGCTTATACATAAAGTAACTGCCTGCAGTCCATATCGGCTGCCGGTCTTTTTATGTCTTTTTGTCATTTTGCAAAATGGTTATAAAAACTCGAATTTTCTGCAAAGTTAGTTTAAATAGCGTTCACTTCAAAATAAATTCATTTATTTTAAATAAAAAACGATTAAACGAGAGTATAATGAGCTTGTTTATTCTTCTGTGCTTGAGCTCTTTTTTTACTTTGCCGTGGATTTATATAAACCGTGCAGTTCTAAAAAATGATGGTTACATAGCCAAAGAAACGGTTGTATAAAGGTAATCATCTTGATATTTATCTATATATATATTTAAATATGGATATAAAAGGAGTAAAATTATTCTGTCGTAATGATATTTTTAATACCTTTGCACTATCTTTGTAAACGCAACGTCAATTCTATTATGTTACAAGAGTGTAGGAAAGAGTATACAGATTGACGATATATATAGCAACGCAATACGTTTTTTACAGCGCCGTTCCTTATCGAAGGAATGTTAATTTAGTAATAGGTTTTTATAATATTTAAGGTATGGTATTGAAAAGGGATAAATACATCAGACCCACAATCGATGTAGTTGTATTGGGCGATGAATTGCTTTACAGGCAATTCGACACAGGTTCTATTGGCAAGAATCCTGGAACAATGAAAGATTTCAAAAGTGAGGAATTTTTCAAGGTCAGCGATGAGAAGATGAATTATAGCGTTCAAGAGAATAAAAAATTCTGGGACGATTGGGACAACGGAGCGGATTGACTTCTAATTCCCGCTATCATTCACTTTATGTTTGCGAAGAAAAGAAATCATTTTTTATGCCTAATATAAATATGAACAAGATACACAACACGATTATAGCAGCAGCGGGCACATTGTTCTCGCTCTATGCAATGCCGGCTTTTGCCGACAATAACACAGACAACACTAACGAGGAAAGCACGGAGATTAGTGTGCACGTGGCAGAAGAACTCGACAAGATGCCGGGCATCAAACTCTCGCCCGAAACTTTCAAAAATTATGTTACCAATGGTCAGCCACGAACTGATGCTTCAAAGATTTTCCTGCTCTACAACGTGGGGCAGAAGAAGTTTCTGAGTCTCGGCGGATACTGGGGCACGCATGCCACGCTGAAAGACGTGGCTCACCTGTTCTGGCTACAGCGAAGGAACGACACTACAGAAAAGCATACCTGTTATCTGAGGTATCCGCTCACAGAGAATACTACCACGGGTGGTATTACAACAGACAATTATCTGTCGAATATCCTCAATCTCAACTCATTGCAGGTTGGAAGTGCAGAGGGTGACGGCAGAAGCAATGCTACATATAATTATGTGAGGCTTGTCAGCACAGACGGGACTTCAGAAAACCTTTTCGATGAAGGATATGCTCCTAAGGGCAATAAATTTACAGAACAAGTTACTAACTTCGATCAGAACACGCAGTCGATTGAGGCTGAAATTGATTTAAGCACATGCAAGAAAGGAGTGGCAGAGAATATTCTGTCTGTCGGAAACAAAATTGCTGCATGGGGTGCAGAAGATGCTACGTACAATCTGCATATATATTACAGGATTAGCGACAAGGAACTTGAAATTGACTATGTCTCTAAAAAAATAAACAACGGTACAAAAATCAAAATCAAAAGCATTGACCCGGCAACGCCATTGACGCTAAAGCTGTCGAAAAACGGACTGTATGTGAACGGAAATTTAGTATCGGAACTTGCCGTAGCGCATATTCCCGTAATAAAATACGACGAGAAGTTGGCTGGCGACATCGTGAGATTTGCAAAGAACACCGACGGCAGTCTAAAAATCGATGCCAACGGATACTATGTTATTGACCAGGAGAACGGATCGGGTATCATGGGCGATTATGATGACTATCTCTATGCCTATGAGAGCAAGTCGGAAAACAAACAGACGTATTTCATCTCATCAGCTTTCCAAAAAAGCGGAGCTGCAGAAAAAGAGGGAAACTATCTGGCACGAACAGCCTACGACAGCGGAGCTGCGCAATATGGCTCCGTAGGACTTTATGCCGACAGGTCGGTTCTCAACAAGTATTTGCAGGAAGGACAGTGGAGCATCGACCCCGTGGACGGGCAAGAGGGAGTGTACACCTTCTCCATCACCTTCACCAAGGGACATGAATACTATGTTCAGGAGCTGGACACATTGGAGGGCAAAGGATTCAAGGACGTGAAAAAGACAGCTGAAACGGACACCCAGATGTTTATGCAGGCTACAAGCGAATATGTGAAGAGCAGCAACCTGAAAGACAACAACGGCAACTATTATAACGACCCTACCGGAGAGAATATCAAGACCTTAACGGGAGTGGAACTGCTCACCACCACTCCTGCCGAGCTTGGCAGCAATGCCGCCAATGCCTACTGGAAGATTATCTCCATGGCTGACTATTATAAATTACTCGATACGGAGAGTAGCCAGATGAAGGGCGAGGTGGACCTTACCTTTATGCTTGCCGACCCGAACTTCGAGAGGGAGAGTGCACGACTCGCTCAGTGGACGAATGACGGCTTGGAGGATACTGAAACTCTGAAAATAGGTTTGGACACGTATTACAAGACGAATCCTAAGGATGAAAAATATACCAACACCTATAACGGCAATTCTACAGCCTTCAACAATATGTTGAGCAACCACGGCAGAGCCTTGGGTGCAATGATATACAACGGCGGACGAGGCAGGTTGTATCAGGATGCCAAGGTGTATAGAAAGGGATGGTATACCATACAGTGTGGCGGAATGACAAACGCCAACGGAAAACTCTTTGTGCAGAGGGTGGACAACAATCAGGTGTCGGAGCCGGTGATGAAGACACTTACAACTTTGACTGACGACGATATCGCTAAATTCAAAAAGCCAAGCGCCCATCAACTCGGCTGGCCTTACACCGACGACATGCCGATGTACAACGCTGTATTGGAGATTAACGACCTGAACCTTAACGATGGAAAATATGTGGAGAAATACAAAAACAGCGTAAAGATTTTCATCCGCGAGGCGTCTGACGACAAACCTGTAACGCTGCGCTTCGGAGTGGAAGTGGCAGAGGAGGCAAGTCTTGTGCCGATGCTTGAGGATGAGACGGGCGACGACACGACGAATAAAACTGTAAGTACAAAGGATGAGATGACGATATTCGATGATTTCCATCTGTTGTTCAACGGTGTCGATGAGCAGCCGGATCTTGTACTCAGCGAGAATTGGACCGATCTCGACTATATCGAGAAGGCAAAATACACCTACGACCTGCAGCCGCTGCATCTGGAGCGCACATTCTCGAAGGGCGACAGCGGCAACAACTGGAACACTATCATCCTGCCCGTGGCGCTCACCGAGACTCAGGTGAAGGAGGCTTTCGGCGAGAACACGAAACTCGCCAAACTATATGCCCTTACCGACAAGAATATCCTCTTCACCTACGAGGAGCCGAACGCCAATGGCGTATTGCTGCGTGCATATACACCTTATATAATAAAGCCCGACAAAGAGAAGGGGTCATCAACAAAACATAATGTGGATATCACTCTCAACGACGGCTCTACTGTAAGAAAGGAGGTCGGCGAGAACCATTTCGACTTCGGCGCCGTTACACTTGCCGGAAAGAAACAGAAGAGCGAAACGACGGATGAATACTATTATCCTATATCCTCGGATTATCCCAATTACGTGGCATCTTATGCAACAAGCAACGACACGGAGACGCTGGGCACGATGACAATCTACGGCACTCTGTGCAAGACATACACCACTACCGACGGGGTGAACTCCATTATCAACAATAGACCGACATTGAAGGGCGGCAACTGCTACATAATGAAGAGCAACGTGATGTATCAGGTGCCCGATATGCCGAATGGCTACGGACTTAGGGGTCTGCGCTGCTGGTTTGAATATACCGACCCGACGACAGGACAGTCTGTAGACCTGAGCCAACTGAAGCTCAACATCAACGGCATTGAGGATGACGCCACGAGCATCAGCGACATCACAGCAAACGACGGCATACAGACTATCGCCAGATTTGCCGACGGCATATATTCTGCCAGTGGCGAAAGGATTGCCGGTGCAAACAACCTGTCTGCGCTGCCAAAGGGAATATATATCGTGAATGGAAAGAAATTTATAAAGTAAGTGTCGAATTTTAGTTTTCTAATATTAAACTTTCCGATAAGAATTATTGTATTGTCAGATTTTTTCTGTAAGTTTGCACGTCATAAATGGTATAAACAAAAACAGAAATGAAGATTAAAACTATTTTAATGGCAATGTTTGCCATAGTATTCGGCATGTCGCTTTCTGCATGTAGTGATGATGATGACAACAGCAAGTCTAAGAGCATGCAGATAGACCACGTGAAACTCGTGGCAAAATACAGTATGTCGCAAGACCTTGCCGACTTCGTGCGAGTAACGATAAACGGAACGGTATTGGAGAGTGACGGATTTACCAAGACTTATCAAGGTGTATATGGTACTACGGCTGAGCAGACTTTGGAGATTCCGTTGCTTAAGGCTCCGGGCAAGATAGAGGAATATATCAGCGCCGACGACGAAATTCTGGATGCACCGGAGATAAAGAAGAGTGAATACCACTTCTCATACAACCTTTCATACACACTGGTTAAAGTGATGAAAGACGGAAAAGAGGTTTTTATTGACGACAACATCTATAACGGCACCAAGGAGACAAGCAGCGTAACTGTGAAAAACGATGACGGCACCAAGGTTTCTGAAACTGCCGTTAGGGATGCCCTCTCTGAGATTAAAGCCGACATGCTCAAGGAGCGCAACAAGAAATTTTATGTGGAGATCGTAAAGACTGGCAACGACAGTATGGACGAGGTTAAGATTACTAAGATAAATTGATTAGGTCAGTAATATTTTTTAAAACACAATCATGCAGGAGACAGAGCTTATAGAAATAGGCTTTTGCCTCCTGTTTTCGTATTTACGAAATAAGCAAATGCTGTAAGTTACAAAAGAAAATGTTTTTCGGTCATTTTACCCTCACACCCTCACACATAGCCTCTGGAGCCCCTGTTTATCGGTGTTTCAAGGTGTGAGGGTAAGTGTGAGGGATGGTGAGGGTAGGCTGTTTTATCAATTAATTCTAATAACAGTAACAAGAAGACGATATTTTTCTTAAATTTGCATTGAGAAACAAAAGAACAACTTACGTCAATGAAAATAAAGTATATCATAATATCTGTCGTTGCCTTGGCATGCACCGCCATAGCTGTAGCTTTTGCCATGAAGCTTCTACAGAAAAAAGCTGCTGACGCATCTCCCGCAAGGCAAAAGCGAACAACAATAATAAAGCGAACAGCAAAGGCTAAACCGAAAATGCAGAAAAAGACGACCGACTCTATTGCTGCTCAACCAAAGATGATGCCGTTTATCCGCGGCATACTGCGCGATACCGACGGCAAGCCTGTTGCCGGCGTACTCGTCAGCAACGGCATAGAATGTACGCTTACGGATTCTCTTGGGGAGTATAAGCTGAAGAACGACCCTGCCGCACGTTTCGTCTTCTATTCCGTGCCTTCCTACTGCGAAGTGCCGGTACACTCCGCCACTGACCGCACGGCGAATTTCTATCTGCCGATATTAAAAAACAGGTTTAGATATAACTTCACGCTGACCCGTCTGCCGGGCGGCACTGAAACGAGCTACAAGATGATCGTTATCGGCGACCCGCAGGTTACCAATGCCTTTAATCCATACTATAATACCCCCGACGACAACGACATAGAAATGAGCGACGTCGAGAGGTTTGCCACTGAAACGATGGTTGATATACGGCGGACGATACGGGCGCTGCCACAAGGTACTCCGGTCTACGGACTCAGTATGGGCGACGACGTTCAATACTATGGAGGATATAATCCGATGCTCGAACGACAGATAAGGGAGGCTCTCGGCTCGTCGGAGATGCGCCTGTTCTCTGTAATAGGAAACCACGACCAGGACGGCAACCCCGAATATCTGCATAAATGGGAAGAGAACTGGGGACCGACAGACTACTCTTTCGACCGTGGCGAGGAACATTATGTTTGTTTCAACAATGTGCAGTTCCTTCGCAAGGGGGGCTATTATTCTCCTGGCGAACTCACAGACCGCCAGATGAAATGGCTCCAGCAAGACCTTTCGCTTACGCCTAAGACTAAAAAAGTAATTCTTTGCTACCATATCCCGTTGACCTTCGGCAACAGTCCGTTTCATCTTGCCCATCCTATCGGCAATGCCGGAGAAAAAGGACATTATGCCTCGTCGCGACTGTCCTCGCTGCTGTCTATGCTGCTGGAATTCCGTGGTTATGAACTTTTCTGCGGACACACCCATTTTGCCATCAACCACGAGATTGAGCACGATGGTCACCATGTGCTCGAACATTGTCATGCCGCTGCATGCGGAAATATATGGCAGTCGAACGTAAACATCTGTGGTACGCCGAACGGATATTACGTCTATTCGTTCAGCGGCACGCATCTCCGCAACTGCTATTATAAAGGAACCTTCTGGGATGCGCAAAAGCAGATGACGCTCTTCCGTGCAGATACCGATTTCAACGGAGAGTCGTATGCTGCCGACTGGAACTTGCCGCGCGGCAAGGACATAATAATAGCAAATGTGTTCAATGCCGACTCCCGCTGGCGTATCTACGCCGAAGAGAACGGAGTGGAATATCCTATGCACCGCATAGACTCTAAGGGGCAGGATGCCTTTGCCACTGGATACCACCATAAGTATGAGGTGGCAACAAGCTTCCGCTTTATCAGCAAGCAAAACAGCTATCTCATAATGAACCACCTATATTATTATGAACCTAAACATCCTGATTCCGACATAATGATTATCGCCCGCGACCCTTACGGAAATGTTTTCCGTGAATCGCTCGACGAAGTGGTAACGGAGCCGTTTTATAACTATGCCCATTATTATAAGGAGGAGAGATAACATTATAATCTTCCCCTCCCCCGCCTCCCCTTTAGATAAAATCCTCACGCTCGGAANNGGAAGAACAAACAAGCTTGTTCTTCTCTCGCTTAATCGGATTTTTCAGGGGCGGAGCAGTTACTATTTCTGCTAAACACTGAGATATTTATTGGTAAATTTAGTAATGATACTGATTTAGTAATGATAAAGATGTAAGTTTACGGCAATTGATGGTAACTGTAAAGATTTAAAATTGATGGTAACTGTAAAGATTTAAGTTTACAGCAATTAAGGGTAACTGCTCCGCCCCCGGAGGGGGAGGCGGGGGAGGGGAAGATACAAGTAAAGTAATAATAATTGCTAAATAAAAAAGGAAAGAGCCGAAAAATATTTTCCACCTCTTTCCTTTTTTCATTTATCTTAGCCTAATCAGGCTGAATATTTTTTATTTCATGTCAATATACGGAATCTTGTCCATGTCGCCATAGTCAAGGTTCTCGCCGCCCATACCCCAAACAAACATGTAGTTGCTTGTAGCCGAAGCACAGTGAACGCTCCACTCCGGAGACATCACAGCCTGCTCGTTGTGTAGCCAAAGCACGCGGGTCTCCTGTGGCTCGCCCATGAAATGGGCAATAGTATTACCCTCTGGCAGATTGAAATAATAGTATGCCTCTACGCGGCGTCCGTGGGTGTGAGCCGGCATCGTGTTCCATACAGAACCCGGAGCAAGCTCGGTGAGTCCCATCTGCAGCTGACAAGGTCCGCCCTTTCCGCCGTTCTTCTCAGAAAGAACGTTGTTCACGATGAGCTGGTTGATAACGCGGTCGTTGCTCTCTTCCATCTTTCCTGCATGGAAACTGTTGGAGTTCAGACACTTCAGCTTCTTTGCGCGTGCTGCATCGTTGCATACGATCATCTGTGTAGGATAAGCCTTGTGGGCTGTTGTAGAGTTAAGATAGAACTTTGCCGGATTCTGTGCATCCTTGCTGGCGAAAGTAATGTCCTTCGAGCCGCGTCCTACATAGAGGGCATCCTTGAAGTGCAGTTCATACTGCTTGCCGTCTACTGTTACGATACCTATACCCTTGCTGGTGTTGATGATTCCAAGCTCACGGTTGTAGCAGAAGTATGGAGCCTTCAGCGGGTCGATAGTTTCAAGTTTCAGAACTGTACCAACTGGCATCGCACCGCCATATACAACACGGTCGTACATAGAGTAAGTGAAATGGATCTTGTTTGCCTCCATCACCTTCTCCATGGTGAAAGCACTGCGCAGACGGTTAGTGTCGTAGGTCTTTACATCCTGAGGATTGCAAGCCGTCTGGATTTTGTAGTCTGTCTGTGCGTTGGCACACAGAGCTGTAGCCATGAGGGCTACTGATAAGATTATCTTTTTCATTATTATATTTATATTGTTATTTACTTGAGCCGTTAAGCCATCTTTTGCCACTTGGCGTATCGAGCCATATAAGCATGCCTACACCCCATATCAGACAGAGGATGAAGAAAAATGATAAAGTTGTCATAATCTATTGTTTTAAAATGTTATTACCTAATTTTGCAAATACTATTGTTACTATAATTCCTAGAAATACGCCTAACCAATCCTGTAGACTGTTTTTGGAGAGCAATGGGGTCAAACCTCCCAACACAGCTGCAGCAAAAGTTAGTTTTGCCAAGTCAAGGAAAAAAGAAGCAATTTTCTCCTTCCTTACCCGTTCTTTCTCCTCTTTAGTCATTCTGCTCTTTCTTTATGGAATTTGCCATTCTATCTTCCTTCACAATCCTTCTGTTGTTTATAAACATCAGTGCGAGGGTGATGATGGCAAGCACTCCCATGCCTACATACTCGAGCTTCACGCCACGGTAGATAAGCCATCCGATGAGGGATGATGCAAAGTCGAGGGCTCCGCCAGAGAAGCCTTGCGGTATCTCGGCTGCCTTGTCGCCTGTTGCCTCAAACACGTGCTGGGCTGCCATGGTGAAGTCGGGTGCCATATCGGTAACGAAATACAGACCGATGATGAGGGCTATGAGTCCTACGATGAGGGTCTTTACGACGTTACCCTTTGTAAACGGCAACACCATTGGGAAGAGATAGAACATGCCGGCAAGTGAAGCGAGCGGCAAGAACTGGTTGCCGGGCAGGAATACTGCCAAGGCGAGGATTACGGGGATAAGGATGATTGAAACGACGAGCGTCGTCGGATGTCCGATAACGAGTGCCGGGCTCATGCCGATATGCACCTTCTTGCCGTTGAATTTCTTCTTTACCAGCTCCTGTGTCTTCTCCGAGATTGGTTTCAGTCCTTCGATGAAGAGCGAGGTAATACGCGGAATGAGTTCCATCACGGCTCCCATGGTAACGCCGAGAAACAGGATTTTCTTTATGTCGAGCTGTGCTGCCCAACCGATAAGCATACCCACGATTACTCCGAGAACGAGCGGTTCGCCGAGCACGCCGAATTTCTTTTTCAGTCCCTCTGCATCGATGTCGAGCTTAGAGAATCCCGGAATTAGGTTCAATACCTTGTCTATAACGATGGCAAACGGCATGAAGCTCTGGCAGAACGGTTGCGGAATGGAAATTCCCTCGAGATCGTAGTATTTCTGGAATCGCTCTGCCGTGAGGTCGGCGCAAACCAATGTTATGATATAGCAGACGATGGCTGCGAAATATCCCCAAACGAGGCTCTCGCCCATCACGAAATATGCCACGGCACCGATGAATGCGAAGTGCCAATAGTTCCAAAGGTCGATATTCACTGTGCGTGTGGTCTTCGTTACAAGCATCAGGAAGTTAACGCCGAGGCAGATTGGAATAATCAGTGCGCCGACTGCTGTATTATAGGCTACGGCAGCGGCTGCCGGCCATCCCATATCGAATACGTTTAGCTGCAAGTGGTAGATGTCGGAGATGCCTTTCAGCGGATCATTGAAATTTGTTGTAAGCAGGGCTGTAACAACACCGAGTCCTACGAATCCTACACCGACGAAGAGTCCCGACTTCAGGGCTTTTCCAAATTTCATGCCGATACACAGTCCGATAACGGTGAAGATGATCGGCATCATAACGCTTGCTCCTAAACTGATAATGTAACTGAATACTTGTTCCATTTTGTTTCTTTGTTCTTTTATGTTATTAGTATGTATTTTCGCATATACGGGGCAAAGTTAGTAAATATTATCATAATCAACAAATTTATAATAATTTATAACATTTATCCGCCATTATGCAAAGAGGCTCCTGCTATGGAACGAATTCCTGTGCAGGAGCCTCTTTGTATATTCAAGTTTCTGATTTATAATCTTCCCCTCCCCCGCCTCCCCCTCCGGGGGCGGAGCAGTTACCTTTTACATCATAACCTTACACATATTCGTTATTACTAAATCCGAAATTTTAATATATACAACTGCGTTACTTTCCTTCTTTTATAGTTACATCATCTTTGTAATCCGTAGAATTCCAGTTGAAGCAGAACAGCGTGAAATTGTCTTCCGATGTCATTTTCTTGCCACGCAGCTGTATGGTCTGAAACTGTGTCAGCGATTCCGGAACGTCGGTTACTACTATGCGCAGCAGAAGTTTTACCCCTGACGGAAGCGTTGCCGGGTTATAAATCTCGTTTTGTCCTATTGGTGTATTCACCTCTGCCGCACCAATAAGTGTTCCGTCGAAACGGCTGCTGTAGTTTTTCAGAGTGCCATAGGTCATGCGCGAAGTCCTATATTCGTTACCGTCGGCATCCAACACCGTGCATGGGTGTTCTTCGAAAGCCAGACTGTAGTCTAAGTTGTCATTGTTTAGAGCCGAGAACGTAAGCACTACGTTAGTCCCGTAACGTTCACAAGATTCAAGTCCATAAATTGTGTCTGCAGCCTTTGAATATACGACTGCAAATATCAGTAGCACTGATAGCAATATTGTTTTTTTCATAATCCTATGCTTTTTTTTTACCGTCTTGTCTTTTTTCTGTAAGTTGAAGATGTTCTCGTTGTCGTGGTCTTCTTTGTCGGAGTAGCCGGAGCTGCCGTAATGTCCATGTTGCGTATGATTATATACGGTGTCGCAAATTTGTCTGAAAATCCGCTTTTGTCGCTTGTTATGAGCAATAAGCGTATCAGACTGAAGCTTTTTGTGCTCTGCGGAACATCTTTTATATTCAGCTTGTAGGTGGCTGATGCATCGGGAACGAACTTCATAATATTAGAGTCCCATAGATTTTCTTTTCCCATCGACATGTCGAGGCCGCGCATTGGTGAATCTGATTTTTTATATGTAGTACCGTTTTCGTCGTATGCTGACCATTCGCTGAAATTGTATTTCTGGATTTTTCCGCTCTTGTTGGTAATTGTGAACGTGAGGGTTACCGTGGTGCCGGAACGCTGCAAGCTTTTCACCGAGAGCTCTATATCTGGATTCGTGCAAACGCAGTTCTCTTTGTCGGAAGCTTTGTAGCCGCTTATCTCCATGCCCGGCAGCATCTTTGTCTCGATGGTTGCATCCACGGCATTGTCTATAGGGAAGGAGTAGCCACCGTCGGTCGACGACTGGAAGTATGCCTTGAAGGCAAGGCTTTCAAATGAGGTTATCTCGTCCGGCACACCGGTGAAATAAAAATATCCCTTTACCTTCGCACCTGCCGGTATGCGCTGAAAGGCATATGTTATAAGGTGTGGGGTGTCAAGAATTGAACTTTGCAGATATTCATAGCCATATTGTCCTACATTTGCTACTGCCGGATAATATTCATTTCCGCCGTATGTGATACGGGTGTCCTTGACGATAACCTGATGGTTCTCCTGGCTCGTGTTTTCCATCACGAAGCCTACTCTCACGCAACCTTGTCCGTAGCGCACTGCTTCCGTCAGTGTTACATTGATGTGTTTTGATGCAGAACTTGCTGATTTCGATTTGCTCTTGGATTTCTTCGAACTGGAACGGCTCGATGAACTGCTGGAGCTGCTCGACGAACTGCTCGAATTGTTGTCGTCTCCCAAAACGGCATCGGCAATGCTGCCCAAGGCTTTCAGCCACTTTTGGGCACTTGCATCCTGACTTACTCCGAAGAGGAGCAACGAAGTAAGGATAATGATAAAATTTCTTTTCATTGTTTTTTTTTGATTATGTTACTTTTTTTTCTGTAGCATTTATATTATAGGTGTTGTCCTTATAGAGAAGCCAATGGCTATGTCTCAGAATCGTCCTTGTTCCTTCTCTTCAACGTATAATTAAGTATCCGAGATTTGTATTTTTACTGCAAAGTAAATGAATTTATTGCATATTACCAAACAAATGAAGTACAATTCTGTATAAATTAATATGAAACAAAGTGTAAAGCTGATAGTAGAATTTATGTAGAACGGCTAAAAATTTATTTTTTTGGGGCAGCAGAAAGCATATTCTTTTGCGATAAAAAAGTTATTTCTAAGTTTGAAATCATTATTTCCAAGTTTGAAATCATTATTTCCAAGTTCGAAATCATTATTTCCAAGTTTGAAATATTTATTTCTAAGTTTGAAATAATGAATTTATTGTGGTTTCGTTAATGTTGTTGAGGTCTTGAATTCAGTTATTCCCAACCTCCGCCTCTAGGAGATTGTGCTGCTATTATAGTTATGTTTACTATAATTTAGTATTGATACAGATTTAGAAATGACAAATATGTAGGTAGGATTATGGCAATTAAAGGTAACTGCTCCGCCCCCGGAGGGGGAGGCGGGGGAGGGGAAGATTATAAATCCGAAAATTGAAATGTTATTATTTGCCGAAGTGTAACATTTATGATTTTTTGTTTACCCGGAAAATGAAGTGATAATATTAATTATAGGAAGGTCATTGTTTTTTTTTAGACGAAAACATACAAAACCCCCAATGTCGTTTTGCACGCCTTCGGCTTATTGTGTTATGGAAAATGTG
>DBKQ01000085.1 GCA_002298545.1 Prevotella sp. UBA746 | reverse complement strand
AGTATGTTCCATTAAAACAAGGTTTAAGACTTTGCGGATTTCCTTGACTGCCTCTTCTCGCATCTTCCTCAAAGAGTATGTTCCATTAGAATAAAAATTAAGCAAATAAAAGAAGAAAAAATTTTGATGGTATGGATTTTATATTTAAATTTGCATCCGATAGACCTTAAATATGAAAACCAATCAAAAGTTGGTATCCTTAGACGAATCTTTCAGGGAGGAATGAATATGGATGATGAAACTATGAAAGCCAATTGTCTTTTGATGTATGAGACTGTTAATATATATAGAAGCCAAGATTATGTAAAGGCTTACGAGAATATAAAGAAAATCATTGCTAAGGATGAAGTTCCAAGGAATTTTATGTTGTCATGCGCTTGGATAATATATAAGTATGTAAAGCAGATGACAAATAGGTTGTCCTTGGAGAACTTAAACATTTGTGCTGATTTCTTTAAATTAAATCTCGTCTCCGAACCATCACTCGTTCGTTCTATGTTTCTTGTGCAGGTTATTGAATTATCAAAGACGTTCCCTAATTTTGATTTTCTCTTGTTTTGTAAGGATTTTAATCTTGGTAAACTACGTCAAGAAGATTACGTAGGTAATGACGTGACTCTTGGAGGAAAGACAATGCATTATGAATCTTTGGCGGAACGGTTGGCTACAAGAATCTATAATGTGATGAAAGCGACGAATAATCGTCAATATGCTACTTTGCTGATGCCTTTCTTTAAGGAAGTTAGAGCCAAATGCCCAGCTAACAAGTTCATTGATATGTATATAGGTCTAATGTGTTACTGGATGGGGGAGATAGTAGAAGCACGCAAAATGTTTGTCAATATACTTCTTAATGCACCGCAGTGGTATATTTGGAAAAATATGGTGCTTGTAACGGATGTTATAGAAGAGAAAATTGCTTTTCTTTGTAAAGCAATGACAATGATAAATGATGAGAGATATAAAGGTAATTAATATATTTTATGGCAAACGTGGATTCTCTGTAGTTCAATCCCCTAAAACTGGTACAGATAAAGATGCAAATGAACTAATGGTTGATGTAATAAATAGTTTCTTAATGGAAAATGGTTTTGTTTGGTAATAACTTAAATATGATCTTATGCCGAGGAAAAGGGTGCCGCCATTATCTCCGATAGAAATTTTGAAGAGACTGGCAGATGCGTCATTGCGTGGAGATTCAGGAAAAACTGTTGAAGCAGGTGATATTGCACCTATGGATTCTTTAGAAGATAGAGTTAAGGTGTTGCTTGGTATTGTGGAACGTCAAAAGAAAAGAAGGGATAGAATGTTGTTTTTTGTGATGTATGATATAGAAAGTAATAAAGTGAGGACACTTGTGCATAAATATCTTAAACGAAAGGGGTGTTCTCCGATACAACGTTCTATTTTCCTTGCTGATACTGATATGGATACTTATAACCAAATTAAATCAGATTTGGCTGCAGTTCAAGAGGCTTATGATAACAATGACAGTATAATTGTTCTACCTGTATCTACAGATTATCTTCGTATGATGAAAATAATAGGTCAAAAAATTGAAATAGATGTTATAACGCACAACCGTAATACGTTGTTTTTCTAAATTTTAAATACAAAATATTTTTATAACTCCGCCATAGTAAAAAATCCTCATCAAATAAAACAAAATTTTATGAAGAAATTCCTAAAATATATCTCCATATCCATTGGCACTTTATTGTTGTCGTTGGTCTTGGTTGTCGGCATTCTGTATGTCGTGAAACCGAGGATGCTGAGGAGGCTGATGGGGAGAGCGCGACATACTGTGTCGTACGTTTTTAGAGATAGACTGAAAGGGAAACCTTATTCTGATGGGGATTACGACGGAATCGACGTGTCGAAGAATAATGGGGTGATACGATGGAAAGAGGTGGCAAAGGACGAACGGATAAAGTTCGTGTTCATAAAGGCTACTGAAGGGAAAGGATATGTAGACCCGTTGTATCATAGGAATATAAAACAGGCAAGGGAGGCTGGGCTTATGGTTGGCTCTTACCATTTCTTTACGTCAAGGGCATCGGCAACGGCTCAGTTTGAACATTTCCGTGAGACGGTGAAGAAGAGCGAACAGAATCTTGTGCCGGTGTTGGATGTGGAGGAACTCGGAATTAGGGGCAGATGGAAAGGCAGAGAGTTGCAAGACAGCGTAAGAGCGTTTGCAGAACTCGTGAAACGATATTATGGCAAGTATCCTATAATATACAGTAATGAGCATTTCTACAATAAAGAGTTGGGGCATGCCTTTAACCGCTATTACCTTTTTATTGCCAATTACAGGCGGAAGCCAAGAGTAAAGGGCAACGGGGAATATAATATCTGGCAGTATTCGGAGCGTGGACATCTGCATGGAATAGGAGAATATGTAGACTTGAACCGCTTTGAGGACGGTTCAACTGTAGATGATATAAGAATGTAGAGCAAGAAAAGTTTTAGGAATCCGTTCCTAAAACTTTGCGTTTTTATAAAGTTTTAGGATTGTATTCCTAAAACTTTTTGCTGTTGAAGTATTGCATATTGCATACATTCATACTTCCATGGCATAAAATCCAACAGTAATATTTTTGCGGTTTGTATTAAATTTAATACATTTGCATGGAGTTTGTGCGGAGTGCTGTTTAGGCATTTCGTAAATGCAGTATAAACTAATGCTCTTTTCGTCATGGAAGAAAACTATAAATTTAATACGATGTATTGCAGAAAGCATATATTGCGACTGTTGACTGTCGTGCTCGCCGTGTTGAGCTTCGCCGGTTGCAAGAAGAGTCCCGACAAGATTCTCGAGGAGAACGGACCGGGAGTGGTGATGATAGTAACCCAATACTATTACAAGATAACGTTGCCAACGGGTGCCGAGTGGTATTTCACCGGTTTCGACAACGACGGCGAGATGGAGAATTTCACCTTCGACGAGAGCGAGATACAGAAGAACAAGGCGATGCTCACCGGAACGGGATTCATTATCTCCAAAGACGGCAAGATACTGACCAATCGCCATGTAGCCACGCCGTCGATAGATTTCACAGATGCCAAACATTCCGTGGAGAATGTTTTCAGTTCGCTGAAGCAGATGATACAGGAGCAGATGCGCCAGATGTCGGCTCGCTACGACGAACTGGAGAGCGAGAAGTCAGACTGCTACAGCTATGACTATTGGGGCGATGTAACGACAGATGAAGACAAGCTCAACGAAATCAGTGAGGAGCAGCAGCAACTCAGTGTGCAATACAACAATGCCGTGGAGACTTGGAACAAAATAGACAATATCGACGTAAGTGATATAAAGATAGAACCGGTGTATGACGTGAGTGTGGCTTACAACAATACTTTTGTAACTAAGCTTACAGACCTCTCGCCGTGTGTCGTTACCGCTGTGTCGAAAGACCAGGATGTAGACCTTGCTATGCTTCAGCTGAAGAACAAGAAGACACCCGACACGGCTGCGGTACTTGAGTTTGCCGATGACGACAGCGACATCAAGGTGGACGACAAACTGTATATGATTGGTTTCAATGCCGGCTTCAGCTTGTCGAACACTTCGCAGGGCATAAAGGCACAGATAACGAGCGGAAACATCTCGCAGACATCCGACGGCAATAAGATAATGTATACCATTCCAGCCCTGCCGGGTTCAAGCGGCAGTCCGGTACTCAATGAATACGGCAAGATAGTAGCCGTAAACTTTGCCGGTGTTTCAACGACCCAGAGTTTTAACTATGGAATAAAGCTGAAGAAAGTGAAACGATTTATCGAGGACAATTAAACTAAAAAAATATAATACAGAAATATGAAAATGACACTAATACCGCAGATGGCGGTAAAAAACTGTCATCCCAAAGGGATGCAGTCTGCTACAGATACAGAATATGCCCGTATAGCGACAGAGGTTGCCACGGCGATGGCAAAAGAGAAAGTCGATGATATTCCGGTAAACGGGATTCGCCAGATAGCACTAAACGTAACAATGTATTTCGAGGATGTAATCGCCGGTGCCGGAATATGGCACGGTTTCACTTCGAAAGTGAAGGAGATGTATGGCAGACAACTCCCGTTCTATGATATTGACGAGGAGAATTATTTTGATGACGAGCCAAATATCGAGGATGTAAAGTTCATCGTTTGGTACACGATGCTTGAGGTGCACCATGGCAAGATTGGTAATCCGGAGAACCCGATACTGGAGCGTCTCGCCGTAGCAGCATATAATGTATTGGAGAAACATTACGAAACGGTGCCGGTAAACGAAAGTCTGAAGGACTATTTCCAGAACCCGCAGTTCATCGGCGATTTCTATAAGCAGCGCGATGCCCTGAAATGGCTGTATTTCAGTTGCTACCTCACATATATCCCACGAGCTATAGACTTCATCTACGGCCGTGCCCGCCAGATGGCAGAAGCCGTACATTGTCCGCTGGACGCCGCATTTTATCAGGTAGAGTGTCTTCTCGCCTATACCGGAAATATTGGTCCGCTAAGACTGAAACCACAAGAGTGGATGGCGGCAATACTCCGTGCCAACGGCAATGATGAGGCTGCCCAGAAGGTGGAGAGCCAGCGACAGATGGACTACAGAATGTATAAGATAGAGAGCACGGATGACAATCGCAGCATGACGTTCCGGGATATCACAGGCGAGACCTTCACCGTAACGGCAGACGAGCTGAACCATCCGCAAGACGAGTGTTATCAGCGTAATGGCATCGTGGCGTCATTTGTAGAATACGACGGAGCATGGCATCTTAACGGCGGAAGCTCATTTGGCGACGACCTGAAGATGTTCGACGAGATGGCAGAAGACTACGAAGGACACAAGAATCTCCAGAAGGCATACGACGACATGATAAAGGAGTCGAAAGATACCCGCCTGTTCTATTTCGCCGATGCAGCAGAGCTGAAGGCATTCCTGTTGAAACATCTGCCAGCCGATGAGGATGTAGAGAAAAACTTCCAGTTGCCAGCCGACCAGGAGCATATCGTACTTTACGTGCCGGAGAAGAGCACAGAGGATTTGCAGATATTCCCCGATGGTGCACTCTGCGTGAAAGACGAGCGCAACCCGTATTACAACGAGAAATGGTCGAGAAACCAGGCATTGAACTTCGTCCTTTCCGTTAGTCCAGAGGTTCAGTCGTGTCTGATAAGCCAGCATTTCCTTCCCGATGCCACGATAAACTCTTCGAAGGGACTGGAGCGCGGCAACGAGATAGTGCAGCAGAACTTCGATTTCCTCGTTAGGGCGGTATCGTCAAGACTGTAAACAATATAAGCGGAAAATATTTAGCCCTCTTCAATTTTCCTTTTCATTCATTTGAGAGGAAAATTGGAGAGGGATATTCTTATAATAAAAAGACAGAAAATTATATGGAAGAGGATAAGAAACTCCCGGCAGAGCTGGAAGCTCGAGTAGAGCGGGCAGTAGAAAACTTTATGCATGGCTACGGCTGTTGCCAGTCGGTAGTGGCAGCCTTTGCCGATCTCTATGGTATGACCGACGAAATGGCAAAACGTGTAGGGGCCGGCTTTGGCGGTGGAGTAGGACGTATGCGTATGATGTGCGGTGCCGTTTCGGGCATCGTCGTTTTGGTAGGACTCGACTGCGGTCAGACTGAAGGCAGCGACCGCGAAGGCAAGTCGGCATGCTACAAGGTAGTACAGGAATTGCTCGCCAAGTCAAAAGCCCAGAACGGTTCGCTGATTTGTGCCGAGATACTTGGCATCAACGGCAACGAGAAAGCCGCTTCAAGCTATGTCGCTTCTCCGCGAACGGCAGAATATTACAAGAAGCGTCCCTGTGCAGCAAAGGTGGAGAGTGCCGCCAGAATCTTTGCAGAATATCTGATGACGAAGTAAACTTGAATTTTAATTATAATTATAATATGTATAAGATATAGTGTAAATCAAATAAAGACAAAAATGTTTGCATAACAAATAAAAAAAAGAACAAAACATTTTGTAGAAAAGAAAATATACACTACATTTGCACATGACTCTCAAGTCCAAGTACAGAACTTTGAATCTATTCAAGAACTAAACTGGACAAGCCAACGCCGAGCTAAACTGGTGAGTCGAAAAAGATAAATCAGTAACAGCGGGCAATGGGTGGGAAGAGAGTGCAGACATATTGAAGGCGTTTACTCATAACGCTCTGTTCATGACGAGTCGAATCTTGCAAATTCAAAATCAAAGTCTTGAGCTGAGATGACGGTAGATGTCCCGGGTGTGGTTTATTCACAGTCAATATGGTTAAGGTAAGGATATGTTGTACCCTTTCGGGACATATTGTATCCTTACTGTAACCATATTGACAAGCAATATATACCGAATCGGCGTGGGCTCTGACGTTGTCTGTTCGACTTTGATAGGCAGTGCAAGAGCCTCGACTCGTGGAACGGACAACATGAAGTTCCACGCTTTTTTTATGCCGGTATATAATCCATTATATTTTACCAATATAAAAACTAAAAAGCGTGATATCGGGAAATATAAAAACCCTCAAATAAAAATCAGATAGTATGAAAAGAAACCAACCGTTATTAGTATCAATGGCAGTATTGTCTTCGTTGTTGATGATGAGTTGTGCTACCAAGGTAACAGTAGTCGAGCCTGTAGTTACAACGCATGTAGTCTACTCTCCAGGTGAGAATCTTACGGCATTGACAAAAGTTCATGAGACAACCTATAAATGTGATTTCCCTTTTGGTGGCGACAATGGGCGCAATCTGTTCTTTGTCGTGCATGATAACACTGGCTTCTACAATATATACCGCAAGGACAGTCCTACAGGCATGTCGATGAGCCAGATAACGGGAGGACGAAGCCGTAACACGACCCCCTCATATAGTGCAGCGACCAATATGGTAGCATTCGACGGCAGACCGGAAGGAACAAGCGTCAGCGACATCTATATCGTCAATGCGTTGCAAGGCGGAGCCTTGACCCAAGTAACGAACACTCCCGACTATCATGAGCAATATCCGTCGATAAGTCGTGACGGGAAGAAAATAGTATATGAGAAGCGACTGAGGACGGCAGACGTGAAAAACACCGAGATATGGATAAAGAACATGCAGACAAACGAAACCACCCAACTCGGATTGGGGCGCACTCCGGCATTTTCGCCAGACGGGCGTAGTATAGTGTTCGTGAAATATTCCAACGACGGGTATAATACATCTATATGTACGATTAATTCAGACGGCAGCAATCTCACGCAGCTAACCGATGCCAGTATGGGAATCGTGTGGCGTCCCTGTTTCAGTCCAGATGGAGCGAAAATAGTCTTCCAGTGTAAGAAACCGGAAAAAGGAGACAACGACCTTTATATAATAGACCGCAACGGAAATAATCTTACACAGATAACGATGAACAAATCGTATGACGGTGAACCGTATTGGGCAAACGACGGTAATATATACTTTACGAGCGACCGTGGCGGAAAAGACGGACAATATCAGATATGGAGATTTAAATACAATACTCCAAGCATCTCCTATAATACTCCATCCGCAGTTTCTCCGCAGTCATCTCAGCAAAGTAGCGGACAATACGCCACATACCATACCGTAGCCAGCGGAGAGACTATTACCGATATAGCCCGCCGTTATGGCATAACAGTGCGTGATGTCGTGAAGTGGAACAACCTTACGACGATGACCATTAAGCAAGGAATGAAACTAAAAGTATCAGCACAATAATGAACATATATTCACGATTCATTGCAGTAATATTGTTGTCGGTAGCATTTTGCGGTAATGGCAATGCACAGAGATACAAGTCGGAAAGGCTAAGGAAAGCTGTCGAAATGTTAGATCTACATATTCCGGCAGATTCCCTGATGCCCGATACCGCATATTGCATGACATGCCGAGACGGAAACAGGATAACCCTTCGTACAAATTCCATGGGATATGTGGAGCATGTCGGTATCCCCCTGTTTGCCGATTTTATGCGTTTCTTGCAGCCGTCGCCGGTATATGACTTCCTTGAATATGCATTGCTCAACTGGAAATATAAGATTACCCCCAATCAACTGTATCTGTCGAGGGTGATTTTCAGAACCGGTAGCTGGTCAACCCTTCTGAAAGGAACATTTGACCAATACGACTGTTCGATAGAAAACCGGGAAGACAAAATGTATATTGTTTCGTGGAAGAGAAATGGGAAGGATGTTGCAACAGTAGGTATTCCCATAGAATATGAGTTGCTGAATAATGATACCCGTCGCAGCATGGAACAGACATTTATAGATGAGCTGACAGCCTCTGCCCCGGAAATCCGCCGACCGTCGCCGCCGGTCGTTGAAGAGAGCGATTTGTGTATATATGGCACAGAAGGCTTGTTCGTCAAACAAGGTAAATTCTATCTGATAGATGTTCTGAACCAGAATGTGTATTATAGTCTCACCACAGTCCGTGAATTTACAGACACTATAGTCAACGGCAACCCAACACGCCTTGCATTGGAATCCGTGCAGCCCGTAGTAGTGAGGTCGAAGGATTATCCGGCTGAGACTTTTGCCAACCTTTTGGAATGCAACGACACTTCGGTGCCAGATATAAACATGGTCTTGGATTTTCATCTGAGCAATTATCACCGCAAGACGGTAACCCTTCCGCTGAGCCGGCTGAAGGCAGTTTGCCGTCAGAACGGATGTGAATTCTATTTTGCATGCAATGGAGTGAATGGCAATAAGGTGAGGGGAGTACTCTTTGCCAGTAATCTGTCGAAAGGGTATAACCACATGATAAGTGTAACCATTCCCATGGACCAGTTGACAGCAGACTCGCCCACGGTTCATGCCGATGTATATCTGTATATACCTCCAATAGAAAAGTCAAAACTCTTCGGAATAACCCCAAAGAGAAAGTCGAACGCAAAATTCAAACTGCCATGAGAAGAATAAATGCAGCCATCTTCCTTGCACTTGTTTCCGTATTGTCATGCCATGCACAAGAAAACAAGTCGCAACTGTTGCAGCGCATCAACGAGATAAAGAGTCAGAGCGACATCTATTATTGGGATCGCTTTGCCCATGAGAATGCAGATTCTGCCAAGGTGAATGCCACGAAGCGAATGCTTCTCGACATAAATGTAAACAGAAGCGACGCCGAGAAGATATCAGTAGAGAGCATCATGCCTTTTACAAAATATATAAAGGTGGACAGAGGAACATACGTGCAGTTCTTTGCTTACATCAGAAAAGATGAGGCTGCCGCCTTGACCCAGGGGAATGAAAATGCCCCTCGACAGCAGATGGATGATATCCGAGTACAGTCGCAACCGATAAATACTCTTCCTGCAAGGAAATTTGTGCCCGAGGCTTTCGTGCAGAACATTGTTCAGACAAAGATGTTTCAGGATGTATACAGGTTGCTGAAGTCGCTCCAGAGTCAGGGACAAATCCTGCAGTTCGGAAAGCTGAAAGACGTAGAAGACTACAGTTCGTTAGACCTGATCCTTTTCGACATCCAGAGCCAGCAGGTCATCACCCTGCTGTCGCCCGTCAACAGCTTGGGGAGGAGGATAAACCTCGTAAATGGAGCAGACGATGCCTTGGATAACTATCCGGCAAACATGACTGCCGTAATATGGTATATAAGAAAGTAGACAATAACTATCGGATATGTATATGAAAAGATTATTGGTATTTATCGCATTTATAGCAACAATGCTGTCGACGACGGCACAAGATGTAAAGCTGACAATAGTAGACGGCATACAAGACCAGACGGCTAAGGCAAGGATGGAAACGGGAATCTCCGGTCTGCTGAGCGAGATAAACCGTGCATGTGCTCAGGAACGAGACTTGCGTCTCGAGAATGTGGATATGGTTCTCAGCGGCAAACATTCATTACAGGCTCTTTGGAGAAACCTTCATTTCCTGTGTGAAGAAACGGAAATCGTGGAGCGTTGCCTTACCTCAGCCGAAGGATATGTGGTAAGAAACATATATACAAAGGTCAACCCCATGCAAGAGGGGTATAGCGATGAACCGGAGCGTGCCCTGACAATACGCCTTACACGAAGCGGACAGATAGCAAGTGTGGCGATGGCTGCAAGCGATGCCGTATATGGACGCATCATGGATCAGGGATTGAGCGTTACTGATTTGGAACGCCGTACGACGATATTGAGTTTCGTTGAAAACTACCGCAGCTTCTATGATGAGAAAGACCTGAATGCAATAAACCGTATATTCAGCGACGATGCCATTATAATTACCGGAACTGTGCCTATGACACGGCAGCATACGAGCGACATGCAGTCGTGGCGCAGTCAGATTGTATATAAGGTGCAGAGCAAGCCTCAGTATATGAAGGGTCTGGCAGCCAATTTCAAGAGCAATAAATATATAAAGGTAACATTCAGTGATGTAGAAGTGGTAAGGCATCCCGCCAATCCCAATTACTATGGTGTTACGCTCCATCAGCACTGGAAGTCGAGCAACTATGAGGACGACGGCTATCTGTTGCTTGTATGGGAATTCCGCGACGGAGAAGACCCGATAATCCATTACCGTACATGGCAGCCAACGCGTGTCGGTTCCCGTTCGTTGTCGAAAGATGAAATCATAAACATAATGGACTTTAATATCCCTACAGCAAATTAAGCATAAATGATGAAACGGATAATAATATATATAATGTTTATCTCTTTCCTCTTCCCCCTTTGTGCAGATGCGCAGAAGGCGGCAAAGGTAAAGAGCTTCACGTTGACAAACGACCATATACCGAGCAGCGACCGGCGTAAAGACCTTAACGGAGCCTTGTGTGCGTTGGTGAAAATACAGGTAGTCGACAATATCGAGCGCATTGAGGGAAACAAGATTGGCAGTATCGTTAACCGTGGAGTGGAGAAATGGGTGTATATGTGTAAAGGCTCGCGCAATATGAAGATACATCTTAAAAACCACTTGCCTGTAAGAGTACTTTTCCAGAACTATAAGATTAACGGACTTGAAAGTAACAGAGTTTACGAGATGGTGATAGAAATCCCCGATGCTCCAGTAGCTTCTGTGGCGTCAGTGCAGCAACAGGAGCAACCGGGTGAGACGAAGTTTCAGAAGATGGTAATCAATTATTCTCCGGCAAATGCCATGGTGCTTGTGGATTCAAAACCCTACAAGAGCAACGGCTCTCTGGAACTACAGCTCCCCGTGGGTGAACATAGTTATATCGTTGCCGCAGAGGGCTATACCGTATATGAGGGAACTATAAAACTTAATGAATATGCACCGGGCATCGTTTCGGCAAATCTTATAGCCGATGCAACCGTAGAGCAGAAAGCTGAAGATACGGAGACGAAGAAGAATAAGAAGAAAAAGAAAAACGTGCTTGGAGCTTTGTCGGTATTTAAGAAGAAAAACGACAATAAAATGAGTAAGCCGAAGGCGGAAAAGAAAGAAAAAGCCTCGAAGTCAAAGAAACAAAAGGGCAGTCATTATGCGCAGATGAAGCTTGAAGAGCAGAGTCATGAAGCGGAGCAGACGGCTGCCGAACCGCAGCAAATAAAGAGCACAGAGCCTTCGGCGCTTGTTGCCCCCGCTGTGCCGGCGGCTTTTGGCAGCTCATCAGAGGCAATGACTCCCCCGAAGGCATTAAACAAGTCGTTTAAGTATTCCTATGACGGCGTAATGTTCAAATGCAAGGCACATAAAGGATATGTAACGATAACGGGATGGAACGAGGACGCCTTGAACGTAACCGTACCGTCGCAGGTCGTTTACGACGGCAACAGCTATCCTGTAACCGATATTGACACCCATATCAACGGCAACAACTATTCGGCAAAGATGCTTACGATACAGGAAGGAATAAAGACAATAGAGAAGTTCGCATTCGCCGAATTCCGCAGCCTTGTTGTCGTTACAATCCCCTCCAGCATAAGGGTGGTCGGCAAGAATGCCTTCCGCGACAACCGTGGCATGATATTTCATATATCAGGCGGCATAAACGAGCAAGACCTGAGAAAGGGCAACAGCATAAAAATCAAATAGGCTTTAATTAACTTTATAAACATAAAAACTACGATTATGAAGAAACTACTTACGACGGCAATTGCGTTGGCAGTTGGACTAACGGCATCTGCACAAATCACTTGGAATGTAAAACTTGGTGGTGGTATGGCTATGTGTAGCAGCGATGGTGATGGCGACATGAAGGGAAAACTTGTAGGAAAAATCGGCGTAGGCATCGAAAAACCTCTGTCTACCAATTTCTCTCTTATGCCTTCTCTCGAAATCGCTCTGAAGGGAACGAAATGGGAGAATGAGGGGTATTATGGAGGCTATGATATTGACTTAGAGGAAACATACAGTCCTATCTATGTACAGATTCCGATACTTGCAGCCTATCGCTTCAACATCAGCAACGATTGGAACCTGACCTTAAAAGCTGGTCCTTACTGTGCATATGGCATTACAGGAGACGTAACGGCAAAAGCAAGTATTGAAGGTATGTCGGATTCAGACAGTCAGGATATGTTCAGCGACCTGGATGCAAAGCGTTTTGATGCCGGTGTAGATGTTGGTGTAGACTTTGAGTACCATCGTTTCGTGTTTGGTCTGGAATACGAGAGAGGTTTTATCAGCTTTGCTCCGAGTGATGCCGATGTAAAGATATACAACCAGGCAGCATACGTAACCGTGGGATACAAATTCTAAAAAAGAAGACTTAGCCTTAATAGAGAAATATATATAAGTATTGTTTAAATTGAATTTTTATTTAGAAGTTGCGCACGACACGGACATAGTGCACAATCATTTATGAAAGTAACCGACACAAACGTCAAAAAGACGATGCTGATGGCTCTTCTTGCAGCCACGTTCATAGCATCTTGCAGCAGTAGCGACGATCCGGAGCCAACGCTGTCTGTATCGCCAACATCATTACAGTTTGAAGCAACAGGCAACGGCAGCGCGAATGTAGACATCCAGAGCAACACAAAATGGACTATGACGACAACGGAAAGCTGGCTCAGTCTTTCGCAGAGACAAGGCAGCGGTAATGCCACAGTGGAAATTTCTGTAACGGAGGATAACCCGGAGCCTGTTAGCCGTTCGGCAGAGATAACCGTAACAGCAGGTGATCTGATAAAGACAATCCGGGCTACACAGAAGGCAGGGTTAAGTCTTAGCGTATCGCCGTCAGACCCTCAGTTGTCTGCAGACAAGGGTGCAACGGTGAATTTTGAAATAACTACCAATTCTGCATGGACAATCACCGGAATTCCCGAGTGGATATCGCTTACAGCAACACAGGGCACCGGAAACACAACAATTACCATCACGACAACGGAAAAGAACTTCAGCGAAAAGGAGCGTATTGCAGAGTTGAACATTACTGCCGGCAGCAAGACAGCAAAAGTAAAGGTGACACAGGCAGCGAGCTTTGCCGACATTCATGTCAGCACGGCTAACGAAATAACAATGAGCGACGGATGGTATGCTGACTTGATTTTCGACAAAAATGTTCTCGGATATCATGAGGCTTATTATCAGGAGTATGCTCTCTCCGTAAAGACAGAAGAGGATATATACAATGAAGTCCTCACGGAAACCAGTCAGAGTGCAAAGGAGATAGCTTATGCCGTAGGAAGTGATTTTACTCCTGGAAAGAACTATATCTATTGCTGTATTCCATATACTGGAGATGGAAAGTCAAGAAAATACGGACCGATGCTGATAAAGAAATTCACAACAAAGTCAAGTTCAAACTATTGCGACGCATTTGTTACAGCCATATATTCGTATCCTTATTGGAAATGCAGTATAGTGAAACAGAAGCGGTGTCACCACTACTATAGAATGTTGGCAGTAAACGAGTCTGCCGAGTTCTTCAATATTTTCCCGTCGATATTATTGGCAAAGGAGATTAATGAGTGGATTAACGACAAGGCCGGTCATCCTAACTATGATTATTATCTCAACGACGGTGTAACAAACTACACGAAAGAGTCGGACGAGTATTCTTTCCTTATATGGACGTGGGGAGTTGACGACAACAATGCCTTCTCAGGCAATGTATGCAAATCGTATGCTTCAACTGGCTCAAATGCAAAGAGCAAGAAAAGCGTAAAATTCGTTGCACCGCAGGGAGCAATGAAGGCAAAGCCGTTTAAAAAGCCGAAGAAGGCCGATATCGAGAAGTTTGCCAAAGGTCTGCGGATAATGAGAAGATAATATACACAGAAACAAGATTATAGCATTCCGCCATAACACAGCAAAACATCTGACATGTGTTATGGCGGAATCTTTTGTAAGAGCAGTTCACAAATGGAACAATAACATTTCCAGCCTTTTTATTCCACCACCCACTCAATATCCGTCATTCTGTTCTCCACGCTGAAGTTTATCCCCACCTTTGTTATTGGCTTGCCCGATAGGGCGAAGCGTGAGGCGTAGTCGTTGAGGCTGATTTGGCGCATGGCGGTGGCGGCATCCTTGTTGAGTTTTAGCTCAATTTACGACAAGGAATCGTGTGGCTTATATTTATATACCTGAGTTCGGTATGAACTTGCTGTTCTGTATGACTTTTCTTGCGGAAATGTTGTATTGTCAATGATTATTTGTATCTTTGCAGTGTCAGTCCTCGCCAAGCCTCTTGACAATGCTTAAATCGTGTGGGGTGTTTTTGCTTATACACATTTGTATCTTTGTTGGAATTTATTATTGTAGTTTTGCAAACATATTTACCTGTTATACAAAAATGTATAGAAAAGATGTAAACAGATTGAAGGTAACTATTTGTTAAACAAAGAATGTATCAAAGAATGATGGACGATATACTGAAACAGATAAAAGCAGGCGAGGTGTCGGGAGTGCAGTTCAAGGAACGTATTCTCGACAAATATGATATTGCCTGTGAGTTTGTTGCTTTTAGTAATTCATATGGTGGAAAACTCGTTGTTGGCATCAAGGATAAAACGGGAGAGATAAATGCCTTATCCTATTCTGAGGTGCAAGAAACTACTAACCTGTTGAGCGACATTGCTTCAGAGAACGTTGTGCCATCTATTCTGATAAAAATTGATACTGTTGAGGTAGAATGTGATTACTTGGTTGTTGCCACTATCAAGGAAGGACTAAACAAACCCTATCATGACAATAAAGGTATTGTTTGGGTAAAAAATGGTGCCGACAAGCGTAAGGTATTCGATAATGCTGAGCTTGCAGAAATGATGACAGCTTGCGGTAGCTTCGTTCCAGATGAGGCAGGTGTTAGGGGCGCAACCATCAATGATCTTGATGAAAAGACGATAAAGTCGTTCCTATGTAATCGCTTTGAGAGGGTATTGGTGAAAAGAGGTTTGACAGGTGATGCTTTCAATGAGGCTTCGCTTGATGCAGTATGTTCTGCCATAGCTAAAGGGCATGACTGCGAAAAGATTCTTCGCAACTTGCGTTTTATCCGTCCCGATGGTATGCTGACTGTTGCGGCTATCCTTCTGTTTGGTAAATACACACAGCGTTGGATGCCGGTAATGACAGCCAAGTGTATCTGTTTTGCAGGTAATAGTATCGGTGGAAAGGTGTTCCGTGACAAGGTGAATGATGCTGATATGGAAGGTAATCTCCTGCATCAGTATGACACAATTATGGACTTTCTTACTCGCAATCTGCATAATATTCAAGTGGAAAAGGAGTTCAACAGCATGGGTAAGTTGGAAATACCTTATAGCAGTTTGGTGGAATTCACGGTCAATAGTCTTGTACACCGCTCACTGAACCTAAAAGCACCTGTTCGCATTTTTATTTTTGACAATCGTGTGGAGATTCATAGTCCTGGCGCATTGCCTAACGGACTCACCATCGAAGATATCAAGGTTGGTACTTCCATGCCTCGCAATACGTTCCTTTTCAACAATGCCATATACTTGCTGCCATACACAGGTGTTGGCAGTGGCATCACTCGTGCGCTTGATGAGGATGTAAATGTTACGTTTACCAATAACGACAAGTTGCAGGAGTTTGTAATTACAATTTGGAGAGGAGAAAGTAACTTCGTTAGTGAAAAAAGTAACCAAGTCGGTAACGAAGTAGGTGAAAATAGTAACCAGGTCGAGGTAAAAGGTAACCAAGTCGGTAACGAAGTTGATGAAAAAAGTAACCAAGTCGAAAGTCATAAATCTAAAAGAGTAACTTTGACTAACAAGCAGAAGGACATTATTAATTTCTGTTCTGTGCCACGAACATCTGCAGAAATTATGGAACGATTAGGCCTGTCAAATCAGACCAAGAATCGTGAACGTTATATCTCTTCCCTTGTGGTAGCAGGTTATTTACAGATGACAAATCCTGAGAATCCAACGGCAAGCAATCAGAAATATAAGAGAGTAAATATAAAATAAGAAATGTTTCAACTCTTTATTTTTACTTCAGTTTGCATGTGGGGTAATTCGTTTTCCCCTTTTATTCCACCACCCACTCAATATCCGTCATTCTGTTCTCCACGCTGAAGTTTATCCCCACTTTTGTTATAGGCTTGCCCGATAGGGCGAAGCGTGAGGCGTAGTCGTTGAGGCTGATTTGGCGCATGGCGGTGGCGGTATCCTTGTTGAGCTTCAGCTCAAGAATGTACAGCCGGGTGTGGGTGAGCATCACGATGTCTACACGACCGTTGGGGGTGTGTACCTCCACGTCGACGAGAAAATGCGTCAGTAGCGTGAAGATGATGAACAATACCTGCTGGTAGTGACCCTCGTAGTCGGTGTTGTTGCAGTAGGGCACTGTATGCAGAAATTCCCGGAGCAGACGCAGCGCACCGTCGATGTCGTCGCGGCGGATTAGTGCCGACATGCGTGCTATCGTCACGTCGCCAGCCTCGGCATACTTGCCGCCAAGATATTTTGGCAGCAAGGTCTCAAACAGCCCTACCTTTATCTCTTTGTTGGGAAGGTCGAGCAGGTAAAGCTCAGTGTCAGGGTCGTAGTCCTTTATTGTTATGTATCCGCTTTGGTAAAGCAGTGGTGTTAGGGTGTCCATATTCTCTGTCGGAGCGTCGAAAGCCGAGGCACGGGCATACATCGGTGCGATGTCGGTTGGCTTGACGTCGAACTTGCGCATCATCTCGATGAGATAGGTAGGGGTGCCGGAACCGAACCAGTAGGCATTTGTCTTGCCGTCCATCCATCGCATGAAAATGTTTTTTTCGTAGAAAAGTATCAAAGTATCATTATTTTATGTGTTTTTGGATATAACGGTCTGTCCTTTAGATATATGCAAAAATGATACTTTTCTGTTTGTTTTACATAAAAGTATCATAAAAGTATCATGGAAGTATCATAAATGTGCCGTAAGTCGCATGTTCGTGCATCTGGTGAGTCGCATCATTATTATAGCGAAGCTACAAAAGATAGTCTCTTTTGTTTTTTTGAGGTGATAATGCTTATTATCGGAAGTTAGCACACTATTTTTAGACAAAAACCGAAAAAACACCCTCTGACGAGTAAAACCCTCGTTCCTCGGGTTTGGCGGTGCATTGCCGTATTTCCTTACGAGAACAAGTTCTCGCCGGAAATCCGTCAATACATCGCCAATGCCTATGGCATTTTTACTCATCAGAGGGCGATAAACATAAAAAACATTCAACCTGTACGGTTAGGAATCGTAGTAGGTGCGGTGTCTCACCGCACAATGAGTAACGGTATATTGTATTTTCCATCTATAAATAGTAATAGTATTCTGGCTACTGTGCGGTGAGACACCGCACCTACTACCTTGAACATCATTTATTGATAAGCAGAACTATCATTTTAAACCGTACAACTTAAACATATTTAAGGATTAGAGACTAAGGATTAGAGACTAAGGATTAGAGATTAAGGATTAGAGATTAAGGATTAGAGACTAAAGATTAGAGACTAAGGATTAGAGATTGATTGAGCCTATAGCAACAATATCAACATGTACAAATGTTTGTTTTTTCAATAGGCGGTGTCCTTTATTTGTGAGCAATATTGTTTTTTATGTTTATCGCC
>DBKQ01000034.1:6157-41682 GCA_002298545.1 Prevotella sp. UBA746 | reverse complement strand
AGCGTTTAGGCGAAACACCGGAAGCGTTTAGGCGAAACACTTGGAGTGTTTAGGCGGAACACCGGAAGCGTTGTTAAGAAATGGGAAAGCCTTGAAGTGAAAAGAATATGTATTTTGATATTTTCCACTTCAAGGCTGCAAATAAAAAATGGGGAAAGAACATGTATAAAGACTTGTTCTATCCAATAAATTTATAACAATTCGGGGAGTTGGAAGAGTTTTATTCCATTGCTTCCCTTTATGAGGATATAGTATCCTTCAGGCTTATGAACAGCGATTTCGGCTTTCACAGCATCGACATCAGGGAATTTTCTGAAGTTGCAATCTGTTTTTCCGAACTCTTCGCCTACGAGCCATACATTGTCGATATTATTCTCTTTCAAGAAATCGACAACCTTCTGATGCTCTTCACCGCTGACACTTCCAAGTTCTCGCATGTCTCCAAGGATAGCCATCTTTGGAGATACTGCCATATCACGGAAATTCTCCAGTGCTGCCTTCATACTGGTAGGGTTGGCATTGTATGTATCAACGATAAGTTTGTTTGAGGCAGTTGTTTCAAGCTGCGAGCGGTTGTTAGTAGGTACATAATCGCGCAAAGCGTCGCTCACCTCGCTTTCGGCAACTCCAAAATATGTGCCTATACATGCTGCAGCGAGCATGTTGTATACATTATAGCTACCGATAAGGTGTGTCTGCACTTCATGCCAGTCTCCACCTTTTACGCTCCAGCGGAACTTGAGGAACGGTGCACACTCTATTACCTCACCGCTAACGAGGAGCGACTTGTCGTCGTGGTCGGAACCGTATTTTACGAGTTCGAGTCCGGCGGAGATATTTTTCAGATACTTGTTGTCGTTGTGTATAAATACGAAGCCACCGTTGTTTCTCAGGAAATCATACAGTTCGCCTTTAGTTTTTATGACTCCCTCGAAAGACCCGAATCCCTGCAGGTGTGCCTTCCCCACATTGGTTATAATTCCACAATCAGGTTCCACGATATCGACCAGCGTCTTTATGTCGCCCGGATGGCTCGCTCCCATCTCGATGACGGCAATCTGATGTTCTGGTTTTAGGCGCAACAGAGTTTTCGGCACACCGATGTCATTATTAAAATTCCCCTGTGTATAAAGTACGTTGTATTTTTTCTGTAACACCGTAGCCACCAGTTCCTTAGTGGTAGTTTTTCCATTCGTGCCGGTGATGCCGATAATTTTTGTACCAAGTTGTCTGCGATGATAATTAGCGAGCATCTGCAGCGTATGCAGACAGTTGTCAGTAAGAATAAATCTCGAGTCTCCTTCCGGTGCATATTCCTTCTCGTCGACCACGGCGAAGGCGCAGCCTTGCTCCAGAGCTTTTGCGGCGAAAGCGTTGCCATTAAACGATGCTCCTTTAAGAGCAAAGAATATTGAATCCTCCGGACAGTCGCGGCTGTCGGTAGTCACGACGGGGTGTTTGCGGAAGATATTGTAAAGTTCAGAAATTTCCATTATTCCAATAAATTTTTGTTTGTGCAAAAGTATGAAAAATAACGATACGACAAAGTCAATTTGCCAATAAATATTGCTTCGGGAATAATAATGAGAGAAAGAAATGAGAGTTTTTAATACATTTTAAAGCATGAGCATGCATTAAACCGCAATATTGATAGTTATATCAGTAGAAATGGTAATAGAGGAAAGAGAATAAAAGTATACCTTTGCGACATGAGTTTACAAAAAGATTCTCTATAACAAAAAAAGATTATACGTTCCTTTTATAAATATGTCTATTAATTTTGAAGTTCGGCACCGTTGAGAAACGCTGCCGAACTTTGTTATTATGCGCGAACCTGTCCGCTACCCTCAATAATCCATTTGTAAGTAGTAATCTCCTCGAGCGCCATCGGTCCACGTGGTCCGAGTTTCTGCGTGCTGATACCGATTTCAGCGCCGAGTCCGAACTGCGCCCCGTCGGTAAAGCTTGTAGGAGCGTTCCAATATACACATGCAGCATCAACCTCCGCCTGGAATCTGCGAGCGGCATCGACGTTGTCGGTAATGATACACTCGCTGTGTCCGGATCCGAATTTGTCGATATGGCGGATGGCCTCATCGATACTGCCGACCGTTCTGACGGCAAGTTTATAGTCCATAAATTCAGTACCGTAATCCTCTGGCACCGAATGTTTAAGAAGTTTTTCAGGGTAATAATCCTTCAGAGCTTCAAAGGCGTCATTATCGGCATACAACACTACGATCTTATCTTTGAGCGGCTTGCAAACAACATTTAGGTCGGCCAGCCGGTTGCGATGAACGAGCAAGCAGTCGAGAGCATTGCATACGCTGACACGTCGAGTCTTGGCATTATTAACAATCGCCGCCCCCATATCGGCATCGCCATCCTTGTCGAAATAAGCGTTAACCACACCGGCACCGGTCTCGATAACCGGTACGCGTGCCGTATCCCGCACGAAATCAATAAGCTTTCTGCCACCCCTCGGAATGCACAAGTCAACATATCCTACAGCATTGAGCAGCTGAGCGGCAGCCTCATGAGTAGACGGCAGCAGCGAAACGACATCAGATGGAATTCCCTCACTCTGCAACACCTCGTGAATGACGGCAACGGCCTCGCGGTTAGAGGCATCAGCATTCTTTCCGCCTTTAAGCACACATACATTACCGCTTTTCAAGCAGAGCGAGAACACATCAAAAGCCACATTCGGGCGCGCCTCGAAAATCATTCCAATCACGCCAAACGGCACGCTCACCCGATGAAGCCTCAACCCGTTAGGCAAAGTTTTAGCCTTTGTAACTATGCCGAGCGGCGACGGCAGAGCCGCTACGTTGCGCATGTCAGAGGCAATACCGGCGAGCCGATCGTCAGTAAGCATCAGTCTGTCGTATAGAGGATTATCCCGATCCATCCTCTTCAAATCAAGCGAATTAGCACGAAGGATCCTCTCCTTCTGAGAGTCAATAGCATCGGCAACCTTATATAATATGCGGCTACGCTCCTCATCAGGAACAAGAGCCAAGGATTTGCTTGCCTCTTTAGCCTTACAGAAAATCTCATTCATATCCAATAGAAATTAAAGAACCACCATATAATCATAATGAACAATCGGTTTGACGCCATGCTTCCCAATAGCCTTACGGGCATCATCAGCATCATACGCCGACCTGCCGATAGCAATCTCCTTGCCCGCTGCATCAACGACAGACACGAGGTCGCCCTCCTCGAAATCGCCCGAAACAGCCGTGACTCCAACCATGAGCAAGCTCACGGCATGACTACTGCGAAGAGCCTTGGCAGCATCAGCATTAACAGAGACGGAGCCCTTGGCGAAGCTCTGGCTATGGGCTATCCATTTCTTTATAGCTCCAGCAGGCTGAGAGCCGGGGAGGAACTCGGTATGCACGGTAGAATCCGGTTTTTCGTCAAGCAACGACAAGATATTCTCCCTCTTTCCATTGGCAATAACGACCTTAATTCCCTCGTCAGCAACACGTCGCGCAATACTGCACTTGCTCGTCATTCCGCCACGCCCCATGGAGCTCTTCTCCTGTGATATATACTCATCGAGAGATTTCCCGGGCAGAACAGTTCTGATAACCTCCGTCGCCTTATCCTCGGGATTACCATTGAAGATACCGTCGACATTAGAAAGGATAATCAGTTCGTCGGCATCCATCATCGAGGCAATAAGTCCCGAAAGTTCATCATTATCGGTAAACATCAGTTCGGTAACGCTGACGGTATCATTCTCATTGACAACGGGCAACACTCCATTTTCGAGCATCACCTCCATGCACGCCCTTTGGTTAAGATATTCGCGCCGTGTGGCGAAACTCTCCTTCATGGTTAGAATCTGTCCGATATGTATACCATACTCGCGGAAGAGATCATAATACAGATTTATCAGCTTCACCTGCCCCACAGCCGAGAAGAGCTGCCGCTGTCCTACCTTATCGAGTTTCTTCGACACCTTCAGTTCTCCGCGCCCTCCGGCAACAGAACCGCTCGACACGAGAATCACCTCATGTCCTTTCCGCTGCAACCCTGCAATCTGGTCAACGAGCGATGACATGCGCGTTACGTTCAGTTTGCCGTCACTTCTTGTGAGCACATTACTTCCTATTTTAATTACTATTCGCATCTATTTCTTCATTTCTTCTTACTATATAGATGCAAAGGTATAAAAATGCTTTCAAATTAAAAACAAAACATGCAAATAAAAATCAGATTAACTATTTGCGCTGTTATAAATCTGCAAGATTTCAAAAAAATAGAATCTATGTTTACCCTCACCATCCCTCACACTATCCCTCACCATCTGAAACCTCGATAAACAGGAGCTTTCGGGGCTATGTGTGAGGGTGTGAGGGTAAAATTGCGAAAAAACTTTTTTCTTTATTATTCAATCAGTTCCTTAGTAAGGATACTCTCCAGCAATTCGCCGGAAACACGCAGGCGGAACTCACCTTTTATTGCAACCGAGATACCTCCCGTTTCTTCAGACACGACGATGGCAATGGCATCGCTGTCTTGCGAGATGCCGAGAGCAGCCCGGTGGCGCAGTCCGAGTTCCTTAGGGATGTCAGTATTGTGGCTAACCGGCAAAATACAGCCGGCAGCAACAATACGGCGTTTCGATACGACCATGGCACCGTCGTGGAGCGGAGAATTCTTGAAGAAGATATTCTCTATAAGCCGCTGGTTGATGTTAGCATCGATAAGGTCGCCGGTATCTATAATATCCTCAAGCGACACGGTGCGCTCGATGACGATAAGTGCGCCCACCTTGCCGCGGCTCATGTTGATACAAGCCATCACGATAGGCATAATAGCCTTCTTGTCCATAAGCTTACGGTTTTTGCTGCCAGACGAGAAGAGGCGAACAAGTCCCCTCATCCTCTGGTGGGCACCAAGAGAATAGAGGAATTTCCTAATCTCCTCCTGAAAGATAATGATAAGGGCGATGACTCCCACACTGACCAGCTTGTCCATGATGCTACCCAAGAGACGCATCTCGAGCACCTGACTCACGAAAAGCCAAATGATGACAAACACAATGATACCGATAAAGACGTTGAGCGAGCGCGACTCCTTCATCAGGCGATAGAGATAATAGAGCATCAAGGCGACGCAGAATATATCTATAATATCTTTTATACCAAATTCAAACATCTTAAAAACGACCTATTGTTTTAATAAAACGATCACACATTCCATAGGGGAGCGGAAGAGAAACACAGTCTAAGCATCTCCCTTCATAGCCTTGACAATGGATACAGCCTCTACACATTCCCTGACGTCGTGAACCCTAAGGATGGATGCACCCTTGAGCAGGGAAATAGTGTTGATGACCGAAGTACCATTGAGAGCCTCGGCAGGCGAAGTGCCGAAAAGCTTGAAAATCATTGACTTTCGCGATACTCCAACAAGAAGCGGAAGGTTGAACTCCAGCAGTTGCTCCATGTTATTAAGCAAAGAATAGTTTTGCTCTAAGGTCTTGCCGAAGCCGAATCCGGGGTCGAGGATTATATCCTTTGCTCCAAGATCGCGAAGCTGCTGCACCTCTCTTGCAAAATTCATCATTATATCGCGCATCTCGCCATGAGTAGACATAAGGATATACGGAACTCCAAGTTTGGCAACCATACGGAAGATTGCCGGATACCTACTGTCGTTCTCTTCCGTTTCGCCGTTAGGATTTGTGGCATCGGCACCGCCGAAGGCTCCGTTGATGTTTCCCTCCGAGACATCATTTATTATTGCTGCGCCATATTCCTCAACCGCCATTTTTGCAATCTCCGGACGGAAAGTGTCGATGCTCAACACGGCATCAGGCTGAACGCCACGAACGATTTTCAGAGCGCGGCGCATTCGTTCCATCTCCTCCTCTGCCGAGACTTGAGCAGCACCGGGACGAGTGGAGAAGGCTCCGATATCGATAATCGAACCGCCCTCACGTATAATCTGGTCGGCACGCGACGCAATTTCATTCTCCGACTGCTTGCGACTGCCGGCATAAAAAGAGTCTGGAGTAACATTAAGGATACCCATCACCTGAGGTTCAGACAGGTCAATGAGTTGTCCGTTAGCATTTATTGTTGACATGATTGTTGTTTTTTATAGAATTAATAGGACTGATAGGACCAATAAGACTAATAAGCCGACAGACTATTCGACAACAAAAGTCTTTGTTACCTTTCCATCATAGCCGTTAACCGTGATTTCAATGCGGTCTGCCTTCGTAACGGCATACGGCATGCGATAAAGCGGAATACTGACGTATGCCTGACTGGAATAATACTCCGGCACTCCGTTCTGACCATGTACAAAGACAAGTCTATGTACGGCGGAGCCATCGCTCCCCATTTGGCTCCCCACATAAGCGACGCCAATAGACTGGGAACCAATTTTGCCGTCCTTCGCTCCTACCTTAACAGAGATGTCGAGATTAAGATACCTGCCGTTCTTGCTCATCCATGCAGACTCAAAAGTTACGGGATCAACAGGATACACACGATTGCCTCCTGTCGCATCAAAGACATTCGGCACAATGACGCTGCCGACGGCAATAGGCTTTACCGTTGCTTCGCCAACAAGTTCGGCATCCATTCCTTCAGCCACATTATAATAAAGCAAGGCACGGTAGACAGAATCCTTAGCCGTAAGCCAGTCTGCCCCGATAGCCGGCGAAAGAGTTAGAATCTTTCCGTCGTCGGAAACGGCAGATACCGCCTCGGCACTGGAGTTAGTGGAGACCTCTACGAAATCGGCTCTCATATAAGAGAGACTGCCGTCGCCCGTATCATACGGATCATTGCCACATGCCACGAGACATGCTACGAGCAATGCCGAAAAGAGACAGGCAACGGCAGGCTTGGATATTGAAACCTTACTCATCTGTTTCACTCATTCTATTTTCCGGCAACGGAAAGATAATTACGTGCAGGATTGGCATACATAGTGAGCATACGCTCTCGAAGGAAAGCCTCATCCTTGTTTGGTATATCTATCTTTGCCAATTGTCCGTCGATATATTTCCCGAACGCCGCTGCATCTTCGGCTGAATATTCTCCGGCATGTGCCGACGAACCTTCGAGCAAGTCGAGAGCGATGTAATTGGAAGGATAAAGGCGGTAATTGCGGAAAATCTCATTATCGATATGTTCTGCAATAACATCAAAGACCTTAGTCTTGGGGATATCCGGCGAGAGGTTTTCGAGGAATTCGTCGATACACGGTGCACAATGATAATGAACACGTCCCTTATATCCCATAATACCGGTGCGCATACTGTTTACATCATCGGCAGCCGACTTCTTCCATCCCTCAACATCACGCTTCAGCTGGAACTCGGCAGCCTTAAGGAAGTCACAAGGGTCATACTCATAAGAGATAGCCAGCGGTACGATGTGTAATTGCATAAGGCGTTCTACAGGCGACCCTTCGCCGCCCATCGCCATCATCTTGAGAACTGCGGGCTGCGTATGGTCGTTGGAATCCTTTGCCCTACCCTCTCGCTGAGCAATCCATATATTGTCGTTCTTTTCCTTAATAACAAAATGCATGTATTCAGCCATCTTCTTGCTCGCCATCAACATCTCGCGAGGCGGAAGAGAACGCTGCACGATGAAGGACTTGTTGAGCCTTACCAAATCCTTTACCCACGGCAAGGAAAGAAGGTTGTCGCCGATAGCAATCTCGCAAGTTGTCTTGAATCCTGCATCGTAAAGCAGTTTGTCGAGCAGCGCCGAATCAAGCACGATATCGCGGTGGTTGCTGACGAAGGTGTAGCGTTTCGTTACATCAACATCCTTAACATCCATGTCCAGCCCCTTGCTTGCCTTTGCCATAAGCGTTTCAAGAAACTTATAACAGAAAGCGAGCTGAAAATCAAGACATGTCTTACATTCTGACATTTTACTTCCTATTGCCTCTACAGGCACACCCGGATACAGATATGCCAGAACCTGACGGAACTGCTCATTTGCAAGCAGACGCTTGTATACGTCGGGCAGTTCGTTTGGTTCGAAAGGACGGATATCGTCGTAAATTGAAGGAATTGTCATAGCTTTTTATGATTTATATAAGACTAATAAGACATATAAGACTAATAAGACATATAAGACCTATAGGACTAATAAGAGATATAAGACTAATAGACAAATAAGACTAATAGACAAATAAGACTAATAATCCTATAAGACTTCAGAGCCAATACAGATTATCTGAACTGGTTCTCCACAATGTCAGTCAAGACATCAGTCATGCTAAGTCCAGCGGCCTTAACCTGCTGCGGAATGAAGCTTGTGGCAGTCATTCCCGGTGTGGTGTTTATCTCAATCATGTTCACCTTGTCTACTTCCTCTCCGTTGCTTCCCATGCCGCGGCTTATGATATAGTCGATGCGGATGATACCATTGCAATGAAGAATGTCGTAGATATGACTCGTTATCTCGTTCACCCTTTCAGTAGTCTCCTTGCTGAGACGAGCCGGGGTAATCTCCGTTACCTTACCGTTGTACTTGGCATCATAATCGAAGAATTCATTTTGTGTAACAACCTCTGTGGCTGGGAACACTACAGTCTTCTCGCGAGTCTTGTAGCAACCGATAGAAATCTCAGTACCATCGATAAACTTCTCTACCATCACGTCGTCGCTCTCCATGATTGCCTTGCGGATTGCCGGAGCGAGCTGGTCTTTGTTCTTCACCTTAGATACACCGAAGCTACTACCGTCGGCAGCAGGTTTAACGAAACACGGCATACCGATTTTTTCTTCAATCTCGTCGTCGCTTACAAGAGCCTCATATCCCTTACGGATGAGCAGGCTATCGGCAACGCTGACGCCATAACCACGCAGGTACTGATTGAGTACGAACTTGTCGAATGTCATAGCCTCGACGAGAACACCGCTTGTAGAATAAGGCAAATGGATGAGTTCGAAATATCCCTGAAGGATACCATTCTCGCCCGGAGTGCCGTGGATTGTTATGTAGGCATAGTCGAAGAGAACGAGTTTGCCGTTTTCCATAAACGAGAAGTCGTTGCGGTCGATAGGTGCCGTAGTTCCATCGTGGAGCTCAACGTGCCAGTCGTTGCCCTTCATGTCAACGATATATACATTGTAACGCTCTTTGTCGAAGAAAGAATAGAGTCCCTGTGCCGAGCGCAGTGACACGTCGTGCTCTGATGAGTCGCCACCACAAACGATGGCTATTGTTCTTTTTAGATTTTTCATAATGATATGGTGTTTTTTTGTTATTTTCTTTGGGAGTGCTGGGAGTGCTGGGAGTGCTGGGAGGACTGAGAGGCTGAAAGCAATATTATAACAGCCCTTGCCTGGTCAGCTCTCTCCCCCTTGGGGGAGTTGGAGGGGGCTTTAGGGGAGTTGGAGGGGGCTTTGGGGCGCGCTCCTTCTTCGCCACTTTTCCAGTAGCATCGTCATGTCTTCCGGCAGTTCCGATGTAAAATCCATCTGCTTGCCCGACTTGGGATGTACAAACCCGAGGGTCTTGGCATGCAGAGCCTGTCGCGGACAGATTTTGAAACAGTTGCGTATAAACTGCTGATAGCTGCCACAACGCTCTCCACGCAGTATTTCATTGCCGCCATAGCGCTCGTCGCTGAATAGCGGATGACCGATATGCTTCATATGGGCACGAATCTGATGCGTACGACCTGTCTCGAGAATACATTCCACGAGAGTAACATAACCGAAGCGCTCGATTACACGATAGTGGGTAACAGCCGTTTTTCCTATTCCGGAGTCTGGCGGGAATACCGTCATCCGAAGTCTGTCTTTCGGATCCCTGCCGATATTGCCTTCTATACGTCCCTCGTCTTCAGGAAAGTTTCCCCATACCAGGGCATTGTAGCTGCGGTGTGTTGTCTTGTTGAAGAACTGTACTCCAAGCTTTGTCTTTGCCAATGGCGTTTTTGCCACGACGAGTAGTCCGCTGGTATCTTTGTCTATTCGGTGAACCAGTCCCACTTCCGGGTCGTTAGGGTCGTAGTCTGGCACATCTTTAAGATGCCATGCCACGGCATTAACGAGAGTACCATGATAATTGCCACATCCCGGATGTACGACCATGCCCGCCGGCTTGTTTACAACCATCAGTTCGGAGTCTTCATATACTATATTTAGAGGTATATCCTCCGGCTCGATACTGCTGTCGTGTTGCGGACGGTCGAGCATCAGCGTAATGACATCGAGCGGGCGCACCTTGTAGTTGCTCTTTACGGGCTTGTCGTTTACATGAACGAATCCCGAGTCGGCAGCTTTCTGTATACGGTTACGGCTGGAGTGCTGCAATTTCTCTGTCATGAACTTGTCGATACGCAACGGCACCTGTCCTTTGTCGACAACGATGCGCATGTGTTCGTAAAGCTGACCGTTTTCGTCATCGGAGAGCTCTTCTTCAAGTTCCGGAGATGTTATATTGTCTGTCATTTTTCTTCTTTTTGGAGTAATGCTACTTATGGGGCTGTAAGACTAAATGGAGCGATAGAAACACGCTGGAGTTTCGAAGGATATTCTATTCCGGCCCGGTAACTACCTCGAACTCGTCTTTTCCTCCCACTCCTTCCTCTATTTCAGGTTCGGCATGATGATGCTGAGAATTTATCGAGTCGCCGGACGGAGCATATTCAGGATCAGTATATGTTATATCCTCGTCCATATTCATCTCTCCGTTACCTACCTGAATGGTCAGTACTTCATCAACCGACACTCTTTCACCGTTGTGCAGGTTTCTTCCACGACAAGTGATGCCATAGACCCAGTCTTTCTCTCCGGGGACGTACTGCGGCGGTCCGACTTTGAATCCCATGGCTACGAGATTAGCCTTTGCCTCACGATAAGAGTTGTTGTCGATAAGATCCGGCAATGCAATCATTAGGGAATGGCTGGCATTTACTATAACGTATACCACCCTACCCCTCTTCACTTTTGATCCAGCCGGAACGACCTGTTCCAGAATGCAGTCTGGCGGCAACGAGCGCACATATCCAGTATCGACCACAGCGATTTTAAGTCCACGGTTTGAAAGTAGTTGTTCTGCATCGCTGAAGAGTTTATGTTTAATGCTTGGCACTTCTATCTCCTCACCATGGTGAGTATATATGTCAAGTCCGAACTTCACTCCGAGACACAGCAATACAACAGCTCCGAACATCGCCACGATGTTTGCCCAGAACTTTCCGCTCATCAGTTTCTTGAAGAATTCACTTGCCGTCATTAGGTATTGTTTGCCTTTTATCTGTTTAATAATAGGCAAAGATAATGCAAAAATCTGAATAAGCGAGAAAAATGAATGTTTATTTTTATTTTCGTATACGATGGAACTATATAAAACAAGAACTGTGCTATAATTGAGAATAAGAGAATTGCTGTTCCTGTCAGATAAAAAAGCTGCCGAACTATGGGTCCGGCAGCTTAACATATAATTATAATATATTATTTCTTAGTATAAGAATATATTACTTCAAAACAACTTTCTTTCCGTTGTGGATAAAGATTCCCTTCTGAGCCTTGTTTACCTTTACACCCTGGAGAGTGTACCAAGCACCGTTATCGGCATTTTCTGCATCAACACCACTGATACCGGTTGTTTGCTTGTAAGTGTCGATTGCAGCCTGCAATGCAGCCAAAGCATCTTTCAGTTCCTGCAAAGTTACGTCTGCCTTACCAGCTACTTCAGTAACCTGTTCGATAACCGTCTTCAAAGCTACGACATTAGCATCGGTAGCATCCTTACCCTCAATCAGAGCATTTGCTGTTTCGATCAAAGCATTCAGGTCCTTCTTAGCTACAGCAATCTGATAAACCTCTTCTGCAGCCTGAAGATCCTCGATAGCCTTAACGACCTCATTCTTGAATACAGCAGTGTTGTAAACTTCCTTAGCCTTATTGATAGCCTCAGAGAGAGCCTTAACGTTTTCGTCAGTCTCGGCATCCTTACCTGTAATCAGATCCATTGCCTTCTGAATCTCAGCTTGCAACTGAGCTTTCTCTGCAGTAATATCCTCACCAACGAACTCTACGAGCCAACGTGGAGCACCTGTCTTCAAGTAAGCCTGACGAGTGCTTGCACCGATAGTGAAGTCGCCGTTGGCTGCATCTTTGAACATAGGGTCTTCCTCGATTGCAGTACCGCTTACATCATAGCCACCCAAGTCATCGAATGCAACTGTTGCCTCAGCATCCTCTGTTGCAGCAACGTTTGTCATATAAGTATTGTTAGCAAATGTAACCTCTGTATAAGTAGAAGCTGTACGGCTACCCAAAATACGGCGGGCAACCTGACCGCTACCACAGTCTACAAAAATATTGTCTGTAACTATGAAAGCAGAAGTTTTTTGTCCATTAAAGCCTGAGTAGTTAGCGAAAGAACCAGTCTTTGCTAAATTATAGAAAGTATTGTTCTTCAATATCACCTCATTCTTCTCAAATCCGGCGCGTGAGCAACGACCATTGTTGTTGTATGATATGAAGTACTTAACATCACCAGTTCCGTTATTCCAGAATGTAGAGTTCTCGATATCAAGAGTATTGATAAATCCTTTCTTGAAAGAGAATGCGCCACCACCGTTTCCTGTAGCAGTCTCATCGCTTGAGAGAGTAACAGTACAGTTGCTTACCTTCATATTTTCTACACAGTACGGCACATTATTGTCATAAATAAACTGGTTCTTTACGCCCTTGATATTTACATTGCTTATAGAGATAGCATTCTCGCCCTTAAGGATATAGTAGTCGCCTGTACCCTTCAAGCTCTCCTCCGGAGCTGCATTCAAGAGGATAAATGCGCCACCGTTTCCAGAAGCATCGATTGTAGCTGGTTCCTCAGCATCACCTGTTATAGAAAGAGTTCCGGCTACAATTATAGGAGTTGACAATGTGTATTCGCCACCCTTAGCAAGGGTGATAGCCAAATTGCCTACTTTGTCGCCGTCTGCCTTATCTGCAATAAGTACAGACAGGTCTTTACCAGTTTCTGCATTTACCTCGATATTTGCAGTAACTGGAACTCTGTCGATATAGATAGGCTGGAACTGAGCATTATCGTTGTAGCGGCTGATAACGCCGAGGATGTCGTATGTTCTACCCTCTGCCGGAGCGTCAATTACGATACCGAACTGGTTGTATCCGGCAACAGTAGTTTCACCTTCCTTAATTTCAAAGTCCTTTTTGCCATCTGCAGGAGCGGTATAAGTAACGCCCTTCAGCCAAGCTACGGAATTTGCATTCTCAACCGTTACGTCGGCAGCAGTCTTAGTGTCGTATGTAATTTCGTCTTTCACGTCAGGAACGGCTGTGAGAGTTGTAGTAGGAACAACCTCGAAGAGACTCTTGTACACGTCAACCTTACCCTGCCATCCGGCAGCGATGTGCTGACCAACTTCGAATGCGAATCCACCAGCAGCGTCAAACAAAAGAGTAGTGTTTCCGGCAGCGTCTTTAACATACAGGTGTTTTGCCGAAGGAGCGGCAATAACTGTAAGTTCGCCAGAGAACTGGAACACTGTGCCCTGTGTCAGAGCAGTCAGCTCGGCAACGGTAGTAACTGTAGGAGCAGCCACGAATTCCTTTGTAGCAACAGAGCTTGGAGTCTCGCCATTATATGCAATTGCCTTAACAGTAGTGGTTTTGTCGAGGGTAAACGGCTCAGCATACAAAGCATTTGCGTTTGTAGGGTCGTTGCCGTCGAGAGTATAGTAAATCTTTGCTCCCTCTGTGGTGCAACCAAGTGTTACGGTTGTTGAACCGAAGAATGGGGTCGTGCCTGCGATGGTTGGAGTGGCAACTGTCGGAGCTGTGCCTTCAACAATTGTTATGCTTGTTATGTATGCTCGCTTTGCAGGAGTTGATATTGTTACAGAACTCATTGCCGTTCCATCTAACGTTATGGAATACTCTGCAACATCATTTCCCTCAAGGGTAAAGTCATTACCGGCAACAGTCAATGCTACTTCAGTATCATTGTATTTTCTGGCAGTAAACTTTATTTGTGTAGGTTTTATTTCTGATGCGAAATCAAGAGTCATAGAACCAGGTTTACTACTTGCACCAAGTTTAATACCACGTCCAGCTCTTCCAAGATACACATTGGAACAATTTGACACGCCAGACAGATATTCAGAGCCTGATGCAACGATGTCATTCATAGTCGTTAATTTAACACTAAGGTCTTTGTCCGCAGTGTTTTCCTTAAAGGTAATCACCTTGTCCGCCGACATTCCCATCACGAAGCATAACAGGAACGTCCAAATAAGTAAAAGTTTTTTGTTCATAGATGTTAGTTATTTGATTATGTTATAAATTGTTCTTTCTTTAGCTCATGCCATAACCACACCTATATATAATAAGGTAGGGAAAAGGCTGAGCCATGTTTTTAAGTCCAGCATTCAGAGAGTTATTAGATTTCAAGTGCCAGATGGTTTCTTGACCACAAAGTTAGACAAAATATAAATATGTATAGTACTATTCCGACTAAAATTCCTTGATTTTAAGGATTATTCACACACAATTTTAATATCGCATATCAAATGTCCGAGTTGTATAACTCACAGAATGATATAAGACTGATTAATAATGCATAAAAATAGAATTAGAGAAAGCATTAAATTCTTTATTTCTAAGTTTGAAATAAACATTTCCAAGTTTGAAATAAACATTTCTAAGTTTGAAATAAACATTTCCAAGTTTGAAATAAAGAAATTCAATGTCTCTGCAACACTTTCGAATGCAGTTCTTAAAGGATTTGAAATCACGAGACTATTATTTCGTGTGTCATCCCGTAAATCCGGACGGCAATGCTATATACGGGAAAAAGGAATAAGGAGACGGAAAAAACAAAAGAGAGAACTACCGAAGCAATTCTCTCTTTGGAGTGGTACCACCAGGAATCGAACCGGGGACACAAGGATTTTCAGTCCTTTGCTCTACCAACTGAGCTATGGCACCATCATTAAAAACAAGTAGATTTCTCTATTGCGGGTGCAAAGGTATCATTATTTTTTTGATTTCACAAATTTTTCAGTGAAAAAATTTCTTTGTTTTAAAAATTTGCCGTACCTTTGCACTCGCTTTTGAGCAATAACCAATAATTGCAGAATAAGCAATCGGGATTTAGCGCAGTTGGTAGCGCACGTCGTTCGGGACGACGGGGTCGCTGGTTCGAGTCCAGTAATCCCGACAGCTTTCAAGAAACGGATTAAGACAATTGTCTTAATCCGTTTTTGTTTTATCCTCATATAACATTTGTCTGTTATGCTTTTTTCCTAATCATTATCGTCACAAGTCCCAAATGCGATACTTGCTGTCCACTGTCTGTTGAACCTTTTTTCTTCTCCTTATCGTCCTCAGCCGACTTAAACTACAGAATTCATGAGATTTTCCACCTTTATGACCTAAAATTAACCCATACCTAACGAATAAACTTCGTAATTTTGCACCCAGAAAATACTAACTGCATAATAACATAAAAAAATAACTCGCATAATAACATTAAAAAATAACTACAAAAAAATGAAACTAAAATTCATTGCAGCAGCCGCATTGGCTGTATGTGCCTCACTCTATGCCGAGGCACGAAAAGTACACACCATCGGAGACTCAACGATGGCAACCTATGACGAGAACACTACCGTAACACGCGGATGGGGACAAATGTTCCAACAGTTTTTCAAAGGCGACATCACCGTAAACAACCGCGCCAAGAACGGTGCCAGCAGCAAAAGTTTCTACGAGGAAAGCCCTTATTGGCAATCGGTAAAGAAACAGATTGAACCGGGAGACTACGTACTGATACAGTTTGCACACAACGATGAAAAAAGTAACGGTTGCGACGGCGATGAGCTGAAGGCATACTACAAAAGCATCGGTGATGACGCAAAGGCTACATCAACAGACTACCGCGGAACAACAGCCAGCGGAACTTATAAGGAATACCTGCGCAAATATATAGAAGAAACGCGCGCGCTTGGAGCAACGCCAGTATTGGTGGGAGCCATCTGCCGTAAATATTTCGACGGAAATACTATCCGCAGAAACGGTCGCCATGACCTTGGCGACAAGTTCGACCTCATAAAAGACGGCAAACTGACTACCGGCAACAAGGTATCGGCAGACGACCATACATACGACTATCCATACCAGATGAAACTGGTGGCTGATGAGATGGGAGTACAATATCTCGACCTTACTACGGCAACGAAGGAACTCTACGAGAGCTACGGCGACGCCAAGGCTAACGAACTGCTCTTCGACGGCAATGGCTCTACACACACATCTGCTATGGGAGCGACCCTGATAGCACGCCTCGCCGCCCAACTCATGCAGAAGGCAGGAATACTGACAGAGAACATCAATCTGACAAGCGACTTGAGCGTTAACCCGTCAACACTCGACTTCGGACAGGCTTACAAGGGACAGACCGTGACTAAAGACTTGCAGATTAACGGCTTCGACCTCACTCCGGAAGAAGGAACAGTAAGCGTGACGGCAAGCAACGGACTTCTCCTTTCTGCCAACGGAGAAAACTATGCCTCTACTGCCACTCTCAGCTACAAGAGCGGAAATCTGATAGGAAGCGTGAAGGTAAAATATGAATTTGCTGCAGCCGGCGATGTGAACGAGACTATAACCGTAACAAGCGGCGAGAAGACAGTAGAAGTCCCTGTAACAGGAAAATGCATCGAACTCGCCGACGGTGTTCCCACATCAGCCTACTGGCGTTTGGAGAAAGACGACGAGTGCGCCACAGAAGGTCCTGTCAGTTCTCTCGGCGAGACTTACAGCGAGATGAAACTCCAGAAATACTCATCGCCTAATGCTAACACCACCTGGCCAGAGGGAACCGGTTTCGACGCAACACGCAAGACACAGCGCAATATCATCGAAGGCGAATCATGGCCTGCAGGCGAGATTGACGAAGTTTCTACACGATACATCGAATTTGCTGCTAAGCCGGCAAAGGGAACAAAGCTTAACGTAAACGAGATAAGCATGTATGTATGCGGATGCGGCGGCAACGGTATGCGCTGCAAGATTTACTACTCTAAAGAGGATAATTTTGCCAATGCCGTAAATATCGCCGACTTCTCGGGAGCCATGAAGGCTAACGACATGATGGAGGTGAAGGCCACTCCTGTATTGGAACTGAATGAGAACGAGACTCTTCGTGTGCGCATCTACCCTTGGTACAATGGTGCTGCCACGGGCAAGACGATTTGCGTTAGCGATGTTAAGATTGCCGGTGTTGCCGTTGATTCTACAAGCGGTATCAATACCACCGACAGCACTGAGCAAAAAGCTGCTAAAGTCTATAATGTAAATGGCATGCGCCAAAGCGGTCTACATAAAGGGCTGAACATTATCGTAGAGAACGGCAAAGCCGTAAAAAAAGTAGCAGTAAAATAATTTAGTTGTTAGTAGATTTATATATAAAATTAGTTGGTTGCCGTGAACACTGCGTGATGCAGCGTTCACGGTTTTTTACATAAGCGATAAATAAAAAAATCACGTCCCGGAAGCAAAATTGCTTTCTGGGCGTGATTATTTTATCGGCATTTCCAGCATACTTTATACTTAGGAACAGCCATAAAAGCATTAGCTCATAAAGGGATATTACAGATTGTCGATAACGCTGCAAATATCACCGAAGATACGGTCGAGTTCACCAAGACCATCAATATGGTGATGGATATTCTCATTCTTGTACCAGTCGATAAGAGGTGCTGTCTGGTTGTGGTAAACATCAAGACGTTTCTTGATAGTCTCCTCATTATCATCAGATCTGCCACTCTCCTTGCCGCGCTTAACAAGACGTACCATCAATTCATCTTCCGGAACATCAAGTTCAATCATTGCAGCAATCTTGTGTCCGCGCTCCGAGAGCATCTTTTTCAGAGCCTCAGCCTGCGGTATTGTACGTGGGAATCCGTCGAAGATAACTCCTTTGTGCTCTTTGCCGAAAGAATCGTAAACACTGGCAAGGATATTAACCATCAGATCATCAGGAATAAGCTGTCCCTTGTCGATATAAGCCTTAGCAGTCTTACCAAGTTCTGTTTCATTCTTAATCTCGTTGCGAAGCACATCCCCCGTAGAGATATGTCCCAGACCATACTTCTTGATCATCAAATCGCTCTGTGTGCCTTTTCCTGAACCAGGCGCACCGAAAATAACGATATTCTTCATTTTTATACTTAATTATTTAGTGATTAGTTTTTCTTTATTAACATGGAAATCTCGGAGGACTCGGAAATCTCGAAGTTATTTGACTCATTGGAGTCATCAGGACTACCAGAGCGACCAAAGTTCTCCAAGCTATTGAATAAGTATTACTCCTTAACTACATAGATATCCCTAAGGTTACGTCCCAAGCCGTCATAGTCGAGACCATAGCCCAAGATGAAATCATTAGGAATCTCCATCGCCACATACTCGATATTGAGGTCACGTTTCAAGTTCTCCGGTTTGAGGAGCAAAGTGCAGATATGCACTTCAGCCGGTTTGAATTCCTCAAGATACTTGAGCATCTGCTCCATAGTGAGACCTGTATCCACAATATCCTCAACGATAACAATAGTTCTTCCTTCAATGTTCTCCTTGAGTCCTACGAGTTTCTTCACGTTTCCCGTAGACGACGTTCCGTTATATGACGACATCTTGACAAACGAAATTTCGCAGTCAATAGTAAGCATACGCATCAAGTCGGCAGCAAAAATAAACGATCCGTTAAGCACTCCGAGCAAAAGAGGATTCTTGCCTTTAAGGTCGTTGTTCATCTTGTCGGCAACTGTTTTCACACGTCGAAGAATCTCCTCTTCCGGGATTAAAGTTTCAAAGGTTTTGTCCTTAATATCAATTGTAGCCATATCTTTTTGTTATTTTTGCGCACAAAAGTAATAAAAATATTCAAACTATACTTCAAACTATCCAATTAATTAGTATTTTTGCAGATATGAAGATACTAACTTGCACACAGATACGTGAGCTCGACAAATATACAATAGAAAACGAGCCAATTAAATCAATAGATTTGATGGAACGCGCAGCCAAGGCTCTAACCAAGGCAATATGCGAAGTTTGGTCTATTGATACAGAAGTTGTTGTTTTTGCCGGTCCGGGTAACAACGGCGGCGATGCTCTCGCCGTGGCACGCATGATGGCAGAACAGGGATATAATGTCAAGGCATATCTCTTCAACATCGGCAACAAGCTGTCTGACGACTGTTCAATAAACAAGGAACGCCTTATGCAATGCAAAAGCATGAGGGCATTCATCGAGGTAACCGATGAGTTTGACCCACCGACGCTAACTGCCGAGACGCTCGTTGTCGACGGTTTGTTTGGCTCCGGCATCAACAAGCCACTGTCGGGAGGCTTTGCCTCGCTGGTAAAATACATTAACCAGTCTGAAGCCAAGGTGGCAAGCATCGACATGCCGTCAGGACTTATGGCGGAAGACAATTCATACAATGCCAAAGCAAATATAATCCAGGCTGACTACACGTTTACGCTTCAACAAAAGAAACTGTCGTTTCTCTTTGCAGAAAATCAGATATTCGTCGGCAAGTTGCGTGTTCTCGACATCCGTCTGAGTCCAAAGGGGCTCAGCCTCATCGACACGGCATACACCATCAGCGAAGAAAGCCAAGTAAGGCATATGCTAAAGCCGAGGGGAGAATTCTGGCATAAGGGGATGGCGGGCAATGCTCTTATCGTTGCCGGCAGCTACGGAATGGCAGGAGCATCAATACTCGCCACAAGGGCATGTCTGAGAGCCGGAGTAGGAAAAGTTACAGTAAGAGTGCCGTCTCTCAACAACGACATTCTGCAGATATCCGTCCCTGAGGCTATTGTCAACAATGATCCTGACGACAGGCATTTTTCGGAGACTCTATCTTCCGACGAATTCGACGCCATGGGGATTGGACCGGGACTTGGCACAGAGGAGACAACAGCCATAGCTATGGTTTCTCAGATAAGACGCACACAGTCGCCTATCGTTGTTGATGCTGACGGACTGAATATTCTTGCCACCCACAGGGCATGGCTACAGCAACTGCCTAAGGGCACTGTGCTGACGCCTCATCCTGCGGAGTTTGAACGACTTGTGGGATGTAGATACAACGATAGTTACGAACGACTTTCAAAAGCTGTTGAACTGGCTACTTCTCTTCAGATATACATCATTCTGAAAGGTCACTACTCGGCATTATGCATGCCCGACGGCAGAATAGCATTCAACCCTACAGGCAATGCTGGTATGGCTACGGCTGGAAGCGGCGATGTACTGACAGGAATTATCACTGCCCTACTTGCCCGTGGATACAACCAGAAGGAAGCTTGCATTATCGGAATGTATCTGCATGGACTTGCCGGAGACATCGCTGCCGCTGAACTCGGAATGGAAAGTGTTACGGCTGGAGATATTATTAAATTCTTACCTAAGGCTTTCAAGAGACTGGAAGACTGAATGAATTAGGAATTAGGAATGAGGAATTAGGAATTAGGAATTCAGTTCTCACAGAACTCCCCAAACTCCCAGAACTCCCAGAAAACGCAATAACAATGACCCAATTATGATAAAACAATATAAGAAAATAGCTATCGCTGCCATACTGGCGGCAGGCACAACAGGCATAAAAGCACAAAATACAGGACTGTCGGTTGAGGGGTCTTCATATTACTTGCCTCAGACTGCCCTACGCTTTGCCATGCAAGTAGAAAAGACTACATATACTCCTGGCGACTTTGCGATGTATGCATCACGGTATCTCAAGAGAAACGATATTAGTATGGAACCTTCCACGACCTACCGTATCGTGAACCTGAAGCTCAATTCCATAGCCCAACCGGACACATCAAAATTCTTTACCGCTAAGGCAGATGCGAAACACAGCATCAGATCGTTGGAACGAGACGACAACGGCGTACTTGTTGCCATTAACGCCAAGCCGAGAAAGATTGAAGCGCCACGTCCATTTGTACCGGCCAAGAAACCTACGCCAATCAACCCGAGAGACTTTATGACCGAGGAAATCCTTAGCGCCGGAAGTTCTGCCAAGATGGCTGAACTGTGTGTACAGGAGATTTACGACATCCGCGACAACAAGGGACTGCTGAACAAGGGACAGGCAGACTTCATGCCTAAAGACGGTGAGCAACTGAAGATTATGCTCCGTAACCTTGACCAACAGGAAAATGCTTTAATGCAACTCTTTACCGGCACGACGGTAAAAGACACTGTTGAAAATATCATTACATTTGTACCGACGAGGGAAACGGACAAACAGTTGCTCTTCCGCTTCTCAAAGTATCTTGGTATGACAGACAGCGACGATCTCGGTGGTAGTCCCTATTATATAAAGGTGGAAGATCTTCACAGCATGCCGACATTGAATGTTTCCGACGACGGAAAAAAGGACAAGGACAATGTTGGTATCTATGTGAACCTGCCAGGAAAGATACGAGTTACCATATATAATGACGAACATACACTCGGGTCATTTGAACTGTACGCAGCACAGTTCGGCAAGACGGAATCAATCAGCGGCGAGATGTTCAGCAAGAAATACACCACGAGCATCGTGCTCAACCCAGTTACGGGAAGTGCAGAAAAGATTGAAACGGAAGCTATAAAATAAATGAAAAAAAACAGGCGCTCGTTACGATGATGTAACTGAGCGCCTGTTTTCTTATATTAATTAATTTGCGATATTAGTCAATATCAAGCATCATTAGTCGAGCTGAGCAAGCTTGTTGTCGCTACCAAGCACATCGATAATCTTGTGCTTGTACATCTCCTCCATCAAATCGCGAGCCGGACCGCAGTATTTACGTGGGTCGAATTCAGCAGGCTTCTCTGCCAGAACCTTGCGAACGGCAGCGGTGAAGGCAAGACGAGAATCAGAGTCGATATTAATCTTGCAAACAGCACTCTTGGCAGCCTTACGGAGCTGCTCCTCTGGAATACCTACAGCATCTGGAAGCTTACCGCCGTTAGCATTAATCATGTCAACATACTCCTGAGGAACTGAAGATGATCCGTGGAGAACGATAGGGAATCCAGGAAGCTTCTTCATAATCTCGTCGAGAACATCGAATGCCAATGGTGGAGGAACAAGACGACCAGTCTTCGGGTCGCGTGTGCACTGCTCTGGTTTGAACTTATAAGCGCCGTGGCTTGTACCGATAGAAATAGCGAGAGAATCAACGCCAGTCTTTGTTGTGAAGTCGATAACCTCCTCAGGCTTTGTATAGTGAGACTCCTCAGCTACTACGTCATCCTCAACACCAGCGAGGACACCGAGCTCACCCTCTACAGTTACACCGAACTGATGAGCGTAGTCTACAACCTTCTTTGTCAATGCGATGTTCTCCTCGTATGGAAGAGCAGAACCATCGATCATTACAGAAGAGAAACCGAAGTCTACACAGCTTTTGCAAAGCTCAAAGCTGTCACCATGGTCAAGGTGCAATACAATCTCCGGATGGTTGCATCCAAGTTCCTTAGCGTATGCCACAGCACCCTGTGCCATATAGCGCAGCAGTGTAGGGTTAGCATAGTTGCGTGCACCTTTGGAAACCTGAAGGATAACCGGCGACTTCAACTCTGAAGAAGCCTTGATTATAGCCTGCAGCTGTTCCATGTTATTAAAGTTGAATGCTGGGATGGCATATCCGCCATTGATGGCTCTTTTAAACATCTCTTTTGTGTTTACCAAGCCTAATTCTTTATAACTTACCATAGTATTTGTTATTATAAATGTTTATATGTTTCGTTTGATAATCTGGTTCCGACTTTCGTCTTAACTATTGGCAAAGTTACCAATTATATTTGTCTGAACAAAACAATAGCGGCTTTTTTCATGTTGCAAAATCGTGAATATTGACATAAATTAAAGCATAAAGCACCGCAATATGCTCTTTTTTAAAACGGAGATTACAGAATGAGTGTATTTCGGCTTATATTTTTACTAAACTTTCTGAATACGGATTTTACTGATTCTTCTGGTTGTCAGATTAAACTCACGCTCGGCAATTCGTAACGAGTTTCCATTACACTCGATATTTTTTTAAACACACGAACACATTTTTCTACCACATAATCCCCATACAGCACCATTTGCTCTGGTCTCGACTTTTTCCCTGTTGTACGCATCATGCTGATTTATTAATTTTGCACAGTAAGAAGACACAATTACTGAACCCAAATGTAACATAATAATTCTCAAAAAAGAGAAAACCGACAGCTGGTCTCGTGAGAAACTGCTGTCGGTATTTTTTAAGTTTCAGATTTAGTTATATTCCTTTATCACGAGCTGAATTCAGCTTTTATCCTGTCTCCCGTTTATAGCCTCCCTTTTTCCATATAACTATAATAAGCCCCGTCGGTAATGATTACATGGTCGAGCAGATATATACGCATTGTCTCACATGCCTTCTTCAGTCGTTGCGTCAGCCGGTCGTCGTCGCCACTCGGATTGGCGTTGTTACTCGGATGATTATGACAGAGGGCTACAACGGTGGCGTTAGCCAAGAGTGCTTCTTTTAGTATTATGCGCACGTCAACGGCAGTTTCGCTTATTCCGCCATTGGATATCTGGAGCGCACGAATCAGTTTGAAATTCTGGTTCAGCAGCAGTACCCATGCCTGTTCCGTAGCGAGATCCTGCATCTTCGGGTGCATTAGTTCATATATTGCCAGTGCCGAATCCATGCGCGGTCTGTCTGCCGCCTTCTCGGTTTGCCGTCTCTTTCCGAGTTCACAGGCTGCCAGTATCGTAATCGCCTTTGCCGGTCCGAGTCCGCGGTATTTGCTGCACGTAAGTTCGCTGACCGTCATTTTTCCCAGACTGTTGAGGTTATTGCCACAGTCATTGAGCACACGCTTCATCAAGTTTACGGCACTCTCTCCCGGCGACCCACTGCCGATAAGTATGGCAAGCAGTTCGGCATTCGACAGCGCCTGTGCCCCGAGGGCAAGCATTTTCTCCCGCGGGCGGTCTTCTTCCGCCCATTGTGTGATTGCAAGATTTTCCATGTTGTGTTTCGTTGATTTAAGGAGTTAACAGTATGAAAGGTCTTCTACTGAAAAGGATGGAGAAAGGAACCAGAGTTCCTCCCCACCTTATTATATATATACTGACAACTATTTATAGAATGTCTTGTCGAAAGCGCTGAATTCGTTCTTTCCCATCACACAGCGTTTCCACCATGCCGAAAGGAATCCGCATCCGTAGCCCATCAGTTGCACGAAAGCCGCCGCAATGCTCATCGCCCCGATTTTCATGCTTCGGTTCTGGCGTGTGGAGTCTATGAATATCAAGAGACAATATGCTATTATCGGCAACCACGGACCGGCACACAGCCAATACCACCTGTGGATATCGTCGTAGTGCATCAGAATGCGCCCCACAGCAGAAAGAAGAACAAGGAATATCACACCAACGGTGAAGACCATCGGCAACAGATGTACAAGTTTCAGCGATTCCGGGTATTTCTTGTAGAGGTTTATGCGGGCAATGCCACTGTTGTATACCTGGCGGAAAAACTTGCGGAAGTCTGTCCTTCGCTTGTGCCAAACCCATGAGTCGGGGAACAACCGGCATCTGCATCCAGCCTTGAATATACGTATGCTGAAGTCGATGTCTTCGCCGAAGCGCATCTTCGAGAAGCCGCCGAGCTTTTCATACACGTCTCTTTTCACTCCCATATTAAAGGAGCGCGGATAGAACTTGTCGAGTTTTTTCTTTTTGCTGCCGCGAATACCACCGGTAGTAAAGAAGCTCGTCATGGAGTAGCTTATCGCCTTCTGCGTGTCGGTGAAGGAAGAATGCGCCTTATCCGGTCCGCCAAAGGCATCCGCCGGTTCGCGATTTAGTTCTTCACTGACGCTTTCTATATATCCCGGCGGCAACACCACGTCGGAGTCGAGTATTATTACATATTCGCCCCGGGCACGCTCCACTCCATAGTTGCGGCTCTGTCCCGGTCCACTATTCTCCTTCATATAATAGTGTAGGTCGATATTGCCCTCGTATCCCTTGCATACTTCTCTGCATGGGAGCGAGCTGCCGTCTTCCACTATTATCACCTCGAAGTCCTTTTCCGTCTGTTCCACCAAACTGCCCAGCAACTCGTCCACCTCATCAGGACGGTTGTAGACAGGCACGATTATTGAGTATTTCATATTTCTCTTTGTGAATATGGGCAAAGGTAAAAATAAAATCCGAAACAAGCTCGAAGTAAAGAAAAAAGTTTTTGGTAATTTTACCCTCACACCCTCACACATTGCTCTCGAAGCCTCTGTTTATCGGGGTTTCGAGGGTGAGGGTAAGTGTGAGGGGTAATAGGAGATAAAAATTTTAAATTTATTTTTTATAAACTATTTAATCTATGGTTAATTACCCGTTTTACATTGCGCAAGGCTACCAACCTGAGTTACTAAACTATTGTAAACGGGAACATGTTCATCATTTTTAACACATTCTTATATGTTGCAATAAAATAATTATTATATCTTTGCAAATAATAACCTATAATATTGAAACTATGAAATTTTTTAAAAGTATTTTTTTTATATTTTCTTTTTGCTGTATCTGCAAAGTACATGGAAACGAGACTGTAAAAATTTCCTTTTCGCAAGATCAATTTGTATACTACAAAAATTCTGAGGGAAAAATTGAAATAGTTTCAGCTAAAAATACTTCAGTATTTGATTCTGATACTTTACAACCTGCTTTACCTTGGATACCTATCAATGTATCATTACAAAAAAAAACAGCATTTTCTGGATTTAAGACAGAATTAATAAAAAAAGAAATTCTTAGCAATGTCGTTTTAGCATCTAATCCCCCCAATTTTACGACAAATGAAACAAGACAAACTCAGGAAGAGAGCTCTCATGTTGATTTTAACAAACAAATATATCCCCAAAATAATATCCGCTATATATACTCTAGCAGTGTTGGTGATGAAACAATTGCACGATTTCAAGTTTGTCCGTTTATTTATGATAACAAAGAGAAAAAATTATATTTAATTGAAAATCTCTTTTTAGATATTTCAACAGAGAATAATATCTCTGAAGAAACACCTCTTTATCTTTCAAACAAACAAAACATGCAAGATGTTTTTCAAATTCAGACGATAAATAAGAAAGAACAGAATCACAGGATGTTCTTAAAGTCATCTAATACCTCTTTAGATTACATTATTATTACAAAAGATAATTTATGCTCCGCTTTTAACGACATTGCGAAATGGAAAAGGACAAAAGGTCTAAAGACAAAAATAATATCAATAGAAGATATTGAGAAAGAATATTATGGACAAACTCTTACTGAAAAGATTAAAAAATGTATATATAATTATTACAATAATTATGGTATACAATATGTATTACTAGGAGGGGATGACACAATAGTTCCAGTTTGCTATTGTTATTGTCCTATGTTTTCAAAAAATGAGGATTACAGAAATTACATTCCTTCAGACGCCTATTATTCATGCTTTGGCAATAACTTTAATTGGGACGAAAACAATAATGGTAAATATGGGGAAGTAGCAGATAAAATTGATTTTACCCCATCCGTTTTCCTAACTAGATTACCTATAAGAACAGTAAATGATGTTAACTCATACACCCAAAAGCTTTTGGATTATGAGCAAAATCCTAATATAGCAGGATATAAGTCTCAAATGATTTCAATGGGATATAAACTTTTCGATAAAAAACCGAATGATAAATATTATGATGGTCATAGTGACTCTGAACGTAAAAGCGATTTCCTCTATGAAACATATATTAAACCATACTCAAATATAAAGCACTATAAATTTTTTGATACTGGTAATAATCTACCAGAAGGTGATAGTTATATATTTGATACAGCAAATATACAAGAACAAATGGAAAAGGGCTTTTCTTATATAGATTTTACGGCTCATGGTTCCCCTTTTGCCTGGGGAACAGGTGAGGAAAATTTTTATACAACCGAACAGGCAAACATACTTAACAATTCAGGTCTTGGCATAATAACAACAGGTGCATGTTTGACAAATGCTTTTGACACACCTGATTCAGAAATGTATAGCGTGGATCCATGTCTGAGTGAGAGTCTAATAAGAAATGCCAATAGTGGTATAATTGCATATTGGGGATGTTCGCGCGAAGGATGGGATTCGCGTTCTATTAGTTTAGGAACATCAACAAATTATATTGCATCATTTTATAAATATTTGTTTTCTGATGACATTAAAAATAAGACCCTTTCTGCAATTTCAACAGCTGCAAAGAACAATTATATAAATGCAAGTAATGGGGTATCTTCGTATCGGTGGATACAATTGGGACTGAACACAGTAGGAGATCCAGAATTGCCATTATATACAGAACAGCCGAAAATATTCAATTCAGCAAAAATCAAATATACAGGTTATGGCAATATCGAAATTGAAACAGGTATAGATGGAACTACTATATGTGTATCTAGTGATAACGATGAAAACTATTATAAAGTTTTCAGAGACACATGTCGCGCTGAATGTACTAATATTCCAGAAAGGTCTACTGTATGTATAACAAGATATGGATATATTCCTAAAGTCATTAAAATTGAAGGAAAATATATACAGAATGAAAATATTACAGAGCAAATGATTTTAAAGAAACAGTTTATCAATGTTGGATCTCATGTTACAGGCTCAAAGCCTGATGGACATGTAAACTTTGGGGCAACAAATATTTTCTTACAAGGAAAATCCGTAACATTAACTCCAGAAATTCATATTGACAGAAATTGCGATTTAAAAATTATTAACTATTAAACCATATGGTCATGAAAAGAAAATATTGTATTTTTATGTTGGTGATACTTTATTGTACATGTTTAAATTTACATGCACAGATTGTTTATTCTGATGGTCGTATAAACATGAACAATGCAACAAAAACATTCTGTTATCCTTTTGCTGCAAGAAATTGGCAAGGAATGTATCTTACTTGTAAGGATAGTAATTTCTTTCAATTAGACTTGACTGCAGCTAATCCGCGTCTTGCAGGAACTGGAAATCAGGTCGTTTTTTTTAATACCGAAACAAGTACTTTCAATAACATTCAGGTTGGTAACGTTTACAATTATTCAGACAGCAGAGCTAAAGAAAATATTCAGACTATTCAACCTGGACTTGATGCCGTTTCAAAATTACGCCCTGTTTCTTACAATTGGAAAGCTGAAATGATAAAAATTGACTCTCTAAATTCTTATATTCCTCAAGGACCGAATGTAAACGAGAAGCTACAATACGGGTTTCTCGCACAAGACATGGAACAAGTTTTGCCAGATATAGTTACAAATGATGAGAGCGGTTTTAAGATGATTAACTATGTTGCATTGGTTCCTGTCCTTGTAAAAGCGGTACAAGAACTTCAAGAAATCGTAAATGCACAAACTACAATGATAGAACAATTAAGAAATGGGACATCTGCACTCTCTAACTTTAATGGTTGTAAAATTGTCAACTGCCAAATAAACAATTCTACAGGTAACATAAGTGTAGAAGTTATGCTGTCTGGAAATACAGACAATGCGTACTTGACTATATCATCAATAAACGGAAATATAGAGAAAAGAATTGACATGCCCTCAAACTGTTCTTATGTGACAAAAAAAATATCGGGAGTAGACAATGGTATCCATGTTGTAACGTTACATGTGAATAATCTACCTGTAGATTCAAAAAACTTAATAATGAACTAATATACAAAATATATTGAATTATGAAATTTATTATACCTATACTTCTCTGTTTCTTTCCTCAAACCATGAATGGGGAATTACTAAAAGACGGCATGGTTTGGAATATTATTGCAAGTGGAACTCTTAGTCATCCAGATGTGGAACATTTTCAGCTTAAAGTATTAAGGGATACTATTATATACGGTCGGACTTGCAAAGTTGTAGGAGCGGTATCTAACGGAGAAGTCTATTTTAATTATATATTAAGAGAAAATCATGGAATTATATATCGACAAGATGACACAAATGAAGGTCTTCCACTTTGTCCCATAATGAATTTCAATCTTAAAAAAGGGGATGCCTTTCAAGATTATTATGACGAAGAAGGTTACGTGGTAGATATAGACTCCATAGTTATTGATGGGAAAAAGCATAAAAGGGTTTCGGTGTCTCCATGTTCTAATGATAATATAGACACTTCAACTCATTGGATTGAAGATGTGGGAGCTGACTCTGAGTTTTTCATAACACCGATTGTCGAACCGATAGGTAGGACATGTTATTTGGTGTCTGCTTACCTTAACGACAAATGTATTTATGAAAACAACAATCTACCAGATTGGGCAACAAATGCTTTGTGCGAACCAGTTAAAACATATTATGGAGATAGGGAAAAAATATATAGTTTATCTGGAGTTGAACTGAATAAAGTTCCTAAAAAAGGTATTTGTATACTTGGCAATAAGAAAATAGCATATTAAAAAAGATTTCTGTATGAACATAATAATATTCATACAGAAATCTTCATTTTATGGAGTTGCTTTATTTTTTACTCCTTAACACGGCTCAAGTAGCTACCGTCGCGAGTGTCAACCTGGATAAGGTCACCCTCGTTGATGAAGAGAGGCACGCGGATTTCGGCACCGCTCTCGAGAGTAGCAGGCTTTGTAGCGTTAGTAGCAGTATCGCCCTTGATACCCGGCTCGCTGTGAGTAACGCGAAGGTTAGTTTTAACAGGCATCTCAGCATAGAGAACAGTCTCAGTGTCAGCATCAGAAACGACCTCAACGATATCTGACTCTTTCATGAATTCAACGCCAGAAACGAGCTCTGCCGGAATAGGAGTCTGATCGTAAGTCTCCTGGTTCATGAAGATATAGTCATCACCCTCTTTGTAGAGATACTGATAAGGGCGACGGGTGATAGAAACATCCTCAAGCTTCTCACCGATGTTGTAGCGACGCTCAAGAACACGTCCGTCGGTAACGTTCTTCAACTTGATGTTCATAATGGTATTACCCTTACCCGGTTTGCGATGCTGGAAGTCGATGCAAACCCAGATGCCGCCGTCCATACGTACAGCAACACCCTTCTTAATGTCCTGTGAATTAATCATTTTGTTTATTGCTTATAAATTATTTCCAAATCGATAAATGGAGCCTCTGCCCTACACCTGCATATAGCGCATAAAAGCAGAAACATCCCGTTTTGCGGTGCAAAGTTACAACAAATTCAGAAAAAACCATAAAAGAAGTGTGTAAAAATGGCTTTCTTTTTGGTTAAATCAAAAGAAATGAGTAATTTTGCAGCCCAAAGCGTATAAACAATAATAATAAAATAAATAAAAAACGATGAAAAGAACATTTCAGCCACACAACAGAAGACGTGTGAACAAGCACGGATTCCGCGAGAGAATGGCAACAAAGAACGGTCGCCGCGTGCTTGCATCGCGTCGCGCCAAGGGTCGCAAGAAGCTTACTGTTTCTGACGAGAACCACGGCAAGTAATCCTTGCACTCCACACTTTTAAAGCTTTAAAAGTATTAAAGGCAGAGGGGAATATGATGTTGAGTCATATTCCCCTCTGCCCGTTTCGTGACGTTTTCTTAGGACCGACCTTCAATCGTACTATTATATCAAACGATTCTACACAAGTCTTTAACCCTGTCGGCCAGGAACAATGGTATGTTAACCAACGTACCGTCACGTTTAAGATTAAGCATGGAAAATCTGACACGTAAACTTGGAGAATACTTTTTGTTATACTCTATAAGGCTTCTTCCCGTTACGCTTTTCCCCGACTTCACCTCTATCGGAACAACATCCACGCCATGTTGCACGATAAACTCCACTTCTGCCTTATTTCCAGAAGCCCAGTAACGCGAACAATTTATCCCGTTTGCAAGCAGACTTTGAAGTATATAGTTTTCTGCAAGTGCGCCCTTGTATTCTTTAAATGCCGGAGAGTCATTGAGATATGCTTCAGGACTTAATTCAGAAAGGACTCTCAACAAACCGACATCAAGACAATATATCTTGAAAATACTCAAGTCCTCGTATGATTTCAATGGAATCTGTGGTGTCATACAAAGACTTACTTTATGTATCAATCCGGCATTTTGCAACCATATCAGCGCATCTTCATACTCTCTGGCTCTTGCTCCGGGACGCACAAGCTGATAAACGAACTTCCTGTTCTCCTTAGCCAGTTGTGACGGCAGCGAATTCCACACGTGAGATATTCTGTTGGCAAGCAACGGCGAAGCATGCTTTACGAAATCCAGGGAATAATCTTGCAAAATGTTCTGCAAAGTTTGCTCAACCCCTTTCATATCCAGCTTTATCATCTTCATTGCCGCTTCCGGCATCCCCCCGGATATGCGATAGGCAGTAAAAGCCTGAGACAACCTATCGAAAAATACTTGTGGCAAAGGGTCCAGACTGTCTATCGACTGATAGTAACGATAAAGTCCAGCATCCTTTTGCGCCAGGAACTCCGAAAAAGTGACAGGATACATATTCAAATGGTCTACCTTGCCTACAGGAAAAGAGAAGCCTTCATGCCCAAATGCTAAACCCAACAGCGAGCCTGCACATGCAACAGCATATTCAGGAGTCTTCTCACAAAAATACTTCATACTGCTGATAGCCTCAGGACAATTTTGTATCTCGTCGAGAATCAAGAGAGTCTTTTGCGGCAAAATCGGTTCGTCTGTAAGGAAAGACAATTGTTCTATAATCTGGACGGGATTTTTTGTAGCCCGAAATATATCACACACTCCATCTTCCTCATCCAAGCTGAAATAGGCACAGTGTTCGAACTGTTCCTTACCGAATCTTTTCAATACGGAGGTCTTTCCTACTTGTCTTGCACCAAGCATTATCAAGGGTTTTCTACCTTCCTTGTTTTTCCATGCTTCAAGCTCCTTTATGATTACTCTGTCAAACATACGTTTTTTGTTTATGTGTGGAAAATGTGTGATTTTACACATTTTTGATACTTGATTTGTGCAAAAATACACATTTTTCACACATAGCACAAATATTTCAGCATAAAAACTATACTTTCCCTGCCTTCAATCCACGAATCACGGCACTTGTAAATCCGGCATGCTCCATCTCGTTTAGTCCACGTATAGTAATGCCGCCCGGCGTCGTAACCTTGTCGATAGCCGCCTCTGGATGCTCGCCCGAAGCCTGAAGCAGCTCCACGGCACCTTTTATCGTCTGCAACACAATCTTCTGCGCCGCTTTAGCCTTGAAACCAATCTCCACGGCACCCTCGACGTTTGCCCTTACATAGCGCATAGCATAGCCGATGCCACACGACATGGCGGTGGCTGCGGGGAAGAGACTCTCGTCCATAAGCAGTGTTTCGCCCAATTCATTGAAAACATCCGTTACGGCATTTATCTCGCCCTGTGATGCTCCGGCGGCAGAGATGAAGGTCATTGAGGCCTTTTGGGCAATAGCGATATTCGGCATGACGAGGAAAAGCGACGGCTTCTCGCCGTCTTTATCCATCCATGCATTGATTTGTTCCGATGATATTCCGGCAGCCACAACCACGAGAATCTGGTTCTTGTAGTTGAGCGCGTCTTTAATTCCACTTAGCGTCTTTTCCACGCACCATGGTTTCACAACGACCATCACGATGTCACCTTCGGCAGCGGCAACGCCGTTGTCGGATGTAACGCTCGCTCCAAGACTGGCAAAATGATCCATCGTGCTCTGGTTATGGTCGCACACAGTGAGGTTCTCGGCTTTTGCTTCCTCACACTTCAGCAGTCCTTCGGCAATGGCACCGCCCATCGCCCCTGCTCCTATTATAGATATTTTCATCGTCAAAGCTGTTTTAGCTGATTATAGTCCGTTACTTACAGTTCGTTCAACACGTTTTCCAAGCGGATGATAAACTCATCCACCTCTCCCTTCGACAAGCAGAGCGGCGGCAGTATTCTCAGGATATTCATCCCGGCACATCCCGTGAAGCAATGCTGCTCGTGGATAAGCTTAGAGCGCACCTCCTTATGCGGAATATCGAGAACCACGCCAACCATCAGTCCTCTGCCCCTCACCTCAAGGATATGACGGTTGCGCTGGCGCAGCTCCTCAAGTTCCTTGATAAGATATTCTCCCACGAGATGGGCATTCTCCACGAGTCCCTCCTGTTCGAACACGTCGAGCACGGCAAGTGCCGCCGTACAAGCGAGGTGGTTACCGCCGAAGGTAGTTCCGAGCTGTCCGTAGACCGGTTTGAATTCGGGCGAGATGAGCACTGCTCCCATAGGGAAACCGTTGCCTATGCCCTTGGCACAGGTGATGATGTCTGGTCGGATGCCGAGCCACTGGTGGGCGAAGAACTTTCCGCTTCTGCCGTAGCCACACTGTATCTCGTCGCAGATAAGGAATGTTCCGTATTTCTTGCAAGCCTTCTGCAAACCCTGGGCAAATTCCGACGTAACCATGTTCACTCCGCCAACGCCCTGAATGCACTCAATGATACAGGCGCAGACATCACCCTTAGAGAGTTCCTTCTCCCAAGCCTCGAGGTCGTTGATTGGCAGATAGGTTACATGTCCGTTATCATTAATCGGGGCTATAATCTTCGGGTTGTTTGTAGCCTCAACGGCGAGAGATGTTCTGCCGTGGAAAGCTTTTTCGAGCGACAGGACCCTTGTCCGTCCGTTGGTGAACGAGGCGAGCTTCAGCGCATTCTCGTTAGCCTCGGCACCGCTGTTGATGAGGAAGAGCTGGTAGTCGTCGTAGCCCGATGCCTTACCGAGTCTTTCGGCGAGTTCCACCTGCAGTTTGTTGATTACAGAGTTGCTGTAGAAGCCAAGTTTGCCGAGTTGCTCCGTGAGTTTCTCCACATAATGCTGGTTGCAATGGCCTATGCTGATTACGGCATGTCCGCCATAGAGGTCGAGATATTCCTGTCCGTTCTCGTTCCACACCTTGCATCCTTGGCCTCTTACTATATTAATATTGTATAAAGGATAAACGTCGTATAGTTTCATATTTAAAATGCTCCCGCTTTAAGTTTAAGTCCGGCAGTCTCCTCGACACCGAACATAATGTTCATATTCTGCACCGCCTGTCCCACGGCACCCTTCAGCAAGTTGTCGATACACGAAGTGATGAGCAGCTTGTCGCCGTATTTGTCGCAATGCACCAGACACTTGTTTGTATTCACCGCCTGCTTCAGGTCTATAGGCTTGTCAACATAGTGAGTGAAGGCTGCATCCTTGTAGAGCTCCTTGTATCCTTCTACAATTTCCTCAATCGGCTTGTCGGTCTTCACCACCTCGGTGGCGAATATTCCTCTGGCGAAGTCGCCGCGATAAGGGATAAAGTCGATGGCAGCATCGAGATACCCCTGTGCCTTCTTCAAGCTCTGTCTTATCTCCGGCACGTGCTGATGCGAGAAAGCCTTGTATATGCTCATGTTGTTGTTGCGCCATGAGAAATGGGTCGTAGCCCCCGGTTTCTGTCCGGCTCCCGTACTTCCCGTTATGGCATTCACGCTCACGTCACCGTTAATCAGCTTCATCTTTGCCGCCGGCAGCAGTCCGAGCTGAATGCAAGTGGCGAAGCATCCCGGGTTTGCCACATGGCTTGCCTTTGCTATCAGCTGCTTGTTGAGTTCCGGCAGACCGTAGACGAAGTCGTGTGCCGCAGGTGTAGGATGCTGCGTTGCCGTCAGGGTTTCCGGCGCAAGACGGAAGTCCTGTGCCAGGTCTATTATCTTAACCGTTTCCGGAACGTTGTGTTCCTTGAGGAAAGCCTCGCTCTTGCCGTGTCCGAAACAGAAGAACACCACGTCGACTTCATCGAATGGCATCTCTGCCGTAAACTTCATATCAGTATCGCCATAGAGTCCTTCGTGCACGTCGGCAACAAGATTCCCGGCATTGCTCTCGCTGTTAGCAAAGACTATCTCCGCCTCCGGATGATTTAGCAAGAGCCTTATCAGTTCGCCGCCCGTATATCCGGCAGCTCCAAGTATTCCTATCTTCATAATTAAAAAAACACCATAAAAACCCACCCTGACCCTCCCAAAGGGAGGGAATGAGACACCTAAAGCGTTTGGGCTTCTTCTTAAAATTGGATATTATATTCGTTTATTTAATGACCATATTATATATATTAGCCATTTTCATTCCACCCCTTCGTGTGATTTCTCCTTCCCTCCCTTCGGGAGGGCCAGGGTGGGTTTTATCTCTTCTCGTCCGGATGAATACCGTAATAAACTCTCAGCGGCGTGCTCAGCACCTTTATGAATCCCTTGGCATCCTCAGATGTCCATCCGTGCTGCATCTCTCCGTATTCACCGAGCTTCGACTTCTGCAGGTCGTCGGCAGAGTCCACGCCCACGGTTTCGAATCCATACGGACGGAGTTTCAGGATTGCCGTACCGTTCACGTTGCGCTGCGATGAAGTGAGCATCGCCTCGATATCCGGCATCACCGGCTCCAGATACTG
>DBKQ01000034.1:3914-6091 GCA_002298545.1 Prevotella sp. UBA746 | reverse complement strand
TTGCTCAGCGTGGATTTCTCCAGCAAGCGGTGAGCCTCGATGATGAGTTTCGGAGCAGCTGCCTCAAAGCCCACGCGTCCCTTTATACCTATTATAGTATCGCCCACGTTGCAGTCTCTGCCGATAGCATAAGCGGCTCCGATCTCTTCAATCTTCTGTATTGCCGCAACCTTGTCGGCAAACGGCTCTCCGTTTACGGCTGCGATCTCTCCTTTCTCGAATGTTATCTTGAGTTCCGCCTCGGGCTTCTCTGCCGTTACGTGTTTCAGATATGCCTCTTCGGGCAGTCCCTGTGCCGGGTCGAGAAGTTCGCCGCCGCAGATACTTGTCCCCCAGATACCTACATTATAAGAATATTTCAGTTTTGTAAAATCTGCCGAGAATCCGTTCTCGTTAAGATAGTCTACCTCTTCCTGACGGCTCAGTGCGTGGTCGCGGGTCAGGGTAATAATCTCCACTCCCGGTGCCATAACGAGGAATGTCATGTCGAAACGAATCTGGTCGTTGCCGGCTCCCGTCGAACCGTGTGCGATGGCGTCGGCTCCAATCTCCTTGGCATATCTGGCTATGGCGATAGCCTGGAAGATACGCTCCGACGATACGGAGATAGGATAGCAGTTGTTTCGCATCACGTTGCCGAAAATCATGTATTTCAGTGATTTCTCGTAATATTCCTGTGTTACGTCGAGCGTAACATAAGCCTTAGCCCCGAGCTTATATGCATTCTCCTCGTTCTTCTTGAGCTGTTCCTTGCAGAATCCGCCGGTGTTGGCACATGCGGCATACACCTCGTATCCGTCTTTTGCAAGTTTCATTACTGTATATGATGTGTCGAGTCCGCCACTGAAGGCGACTACCACTTTTTTCTTCTTCTCTTCCATATCTTTCATTTTTTCAATCTTTCAATTTTTTAATCCTCTCCAGCACCTCCTCTGGCAGTTTGCAGGGAAGATGTTCCTCCGGATCGTATAGCATACCGGTGCAGATGCAGTATTTTCTGCCCGTACGCTTCAAGACGTCAACATTGCAACAGCCCTCGCAACCTCGCCAGAAAGCCTCGTCGTCGGTAAGCGAGGCGAAGGTAACGGGTTTATATCCGAGCTGCGTGTTCATCCTCATCACGGCGGCACCGCTCGTCAGACTGAATATCTTTGCCTCAGGCCAGCGTGTGCGTGCCAGCGTGAACGTCATGTCCTTAATTCGCTTGGCGAGTCCGCAACCGCGGAAGTCGGGATGCACGATAAGTCCCGAAGTGGTTACGTAATGTTTGTTTTCCCAAGTCTCGATGTAGCTGAACCCGGCAAAGCGCTCGCCGCTCAGGGCAATCACCGCCTTAGCCTCGCGCATCTTTGTCGTTACGTATTCGTGGGTTCGCTTTGCGATACCCGTGCCGCGCACCTTTGCGGCGTCTTCGATGGTTTTAAGTATGGTGTCTACGTATTTCTCATGCGAGGCATCTGCCACCATCACTTTTATCTCTTCCATTCCTGTATCTTAATACTTTAATATTCTATGTTTGGCAATATATGGCGCAGTCCCTCTATCACCTCATCGTTTGCCACTCCCTGGCGCTTTACGATAAATATGGTGTCGTCGCCGGCTATAGTGCCGAGTATTTCGGGTATATCACTGTTGTCTATATTGTATGCTATACTGCTGGCATATCCGGGACGCGTCTTTATCACAGCCATGTTGCCGGAGAAGTTTATCGAGCGGAATCCCGTAGACTGAAGCATGTCTCTCACCGAGGCTGTACTCGGAACTCGCTTATACATCGTCTCGTTTGGCAGAACATATATATACTTACCGTTCATGCTCGCCGCCTTTGCCACCTTGAGCTGCTTCATGTCGCGGCTCAGGGTTGCCTGGGTGATACGGTAGCCCTCTTTCTCAAGGGCACGCAACACTTCCTCTTGACTGCCGAGTTCCTGGCTCGATATGAGCATCTTCAGGACTTCCATTCTGCTGCTTTTCTCTCTCATCGTTAGTATTTTTATTCAAGTTTCGGAGTCTGAAACTATTGTTTTTATTCTATTTTGATGCAAATATATGTAAGTTTATACATATATACAAGCTTTTATGCATATTTTTATCATTTTTTATGCATAAAACACCTCTTTACTGCATATTGTCCGCATCTTCATTCCGTTTTTCCATGTTTATCGCCCGAAACAAGT
>DBKQ01000034.1:0-3880 GCA_002298545.1 Prevotella sp. UBA746 | reverse complement strand
CAAGTAAAATGCCAAAGGCATTGACGGTGGATTGGGATATTTCCGGCGAGAACTTTTCGCCTAAACGCTCCCGGCGTTTCGCCTAAACGCTAACGGAACTTGAACTTGTCAGATTGGGCATTTCCAAGTATCAAAAACGGTATCTCATAGGTGCACCTTTTGTGCAGCTATAAGATACCGCAAGTATTCGATAGAAATACCGACTGCGTTTATATGCTTTGCGCTGAGTATCTGATATAAACGCTGACGGACTGATTAGTCTCTGTTGTTTCCGAAGATGCGGAGCAACATGAGGAAGAGGTTCACGAAGTCGAGATAAAGCGTGAGCGAACCAAGCAATGCCAGCTTCTGCATGCCCTCGTTCATGTCGTCAGCCTCGTAGAGCATCATCTTTATCTTCTGCGAATCATATGCCGTAAGTCCGACGAACACCACCACACCTACGTAGCTCACAATCATGTCGAGCATCGAACTGCCAAGGAAGATGTTCACAACAGTGGCAATGACAATACCGATGAGTCCGATGAAAAGAATCTTGCCGAGCGACGTGAGGTCGGTCTTGGTAGTATATCCTATAAATGCCATAACGGCGAACACGCCTGCCGTGATGAAGAACACGCTGGCAATAGACTGCATCGTAAACGCCATAAAGATAACCGACAGGGTGGCTCCGTTAAGGATGGAATATACTACGAAGAGTAGTGTTGCCACGGCTGCCGACAAGCGGTTTATGGCACCCGATATTGCTACTACAAGGGCGAATTCGCCAATGAGGAGTCCCCAAAACAACATTTTGTTTGTTACTATCGTATATGCTATCCCCGGAGTGGTGGCAATGCCGTAGGCTGTAAGACCGGTGATTACAAGAGCGAGGGTCATCCATAGATATACCTTTCTCATAAGGGCGGGGAAGGCAAGCGATACTACACCCTCCTTCTCGTCAATCATTCTGTAAAGCTTTTCTTCATTCATAATACTTCTGTTTCGTTATTAGTTAAACATACTTATATTCATTGTTTTACAAATATACGTACAAAGAATGACATACGCTACATGATTTATAAAATTTCGTCTATAATTAACATTTTATGCATCATCCTACCCTCACTCTTATCCCCAACCACATTACACTTACCCTCACACTTACCCTCACACCCCTCACACTTACCCTCACACCCTGAAACACCGATAAACAGGGACTTTCAAGGCTATGGGTGAGGGTGTGAGGGTAAATTTACCGAAAAAAATTTTTTTTATTTCCGCATGATAAGCATAATCAAGATACCAAGAAACACACTAAGCGAACGAAAGAAGAAACTTGCTTATTTTCCGGAACGTTAGGATTTTCTCCGTTTTCTTGTTTGTTCGGAATTTTCTTGCTACCTTTGTATAATATAAGAAATAAAGAACATATTATGACACAGGAAGAAAAGACAAAGATAGAGGAAAGAATAGTTGACGTGCTGAAAACCGTTTACGACCCGGAAATTCCTGTCAATATCTACGACCTCGGACTGATTTACAAGATTGAGGTGAACGACGACGGCAACGTGGATATCGACATGACTTTCACGGCTCCGTCATGCCCAGCTGCCGACTTCATCCTTGAAGACGTTAGACAGAAGGTGGACACACTGGAGGGAGTAAAATCGGCTAACGTGAACCTCGTGTTTGAACCGGCTTGGGACCAAAGCATGCTCAGCGAAGAGGCACGGTTGGAAATGGGATTGGACTAAATTCAAATTATGAAGAACGTATATATTCTATCTGACGCCCACCTCGGCTCGCTCGCCATTGAACACGGCAGGATGCACGAACGGCGACTTGTACGTTTCCTTGACGACATCAAGCATAAGGCGGCTGCCGTTTATCTGCTCGGCGACATGTTTGATTTCTGGTATGAATACAAATATGTTGTGCCGAAGGGATATACGCGCTTCCTCGGAAAGCTGTCGGAACTGACCGACATGGGGGTGGAGGTGCATTACTTCACCGGCAACCACGATATCTGGATGTACGGCTACCTGGAGGAGGAATGTGGCGTTATTCTGCATAAGAAGCCGGAGACGGTGGACATCTACGGCAAGGTGTTTTATCTTGCTCACGGCGACGGACTGGGCGATCCGGACCGCAACTTCAAAATTATCCGCAAGATTTTCCACAGTCACCTGTGTCAAAGGCTTTTCAGCTCGCTGCATCCCCGTTGGGGCATGTGGTTCGGACTGGAATGGGCTAAGCGCAGCCGACTGAAGCGTGCCGACGGCAAGGAACCGCCTTATATGGGTGAGGATAAGGAATACCTCGTAAGGTATACAAAGGAATACATGAAGACTCACCCCAACGTGGACTATTATATATATGGTCACCGCCACATCGAACTCGACCTTAACCTGTCGCGCAAAGTGAGGATGATGATTCTCGGCGACTGGATATGGCAGTTCTCCTATGTAGTGTTCGACGGGGAGCATCTCTTCCTTGAGGAATATGTGGAGGGAGAGAGCAAATTGTAAATGAAAATATAAGGATGACAGGACTTCTAATATTTATAGGACATATAGGTCTTATAGAACTATAAACACTAATAAAGGCTGCGATTTCTCGCAGCCTTTATTTATGGAGTATCTCCTTCCCTCCCTTCGGGAGGGCCAGGGTGGGTTTCTTATTTCACCAATGCCATAGTATCCGAAGCAATCATCAGTTCCTCGTCGGTAGGAATGACAACAACAGTTACCTTTGAGTTTGGAGTAGAGATAATAGCCTCTTCGCCATGGATACCCATGTTCTTCTCGGCGTCAATCTCAACACCCATGAAGCTCAAGCCCTTGCAAACGCTCTCACGCATATTTGCCTGGTTCTCGCCAACTCCGGCTGTGAACACGATGATGTCGCAACCGTTCATGGCAGCAGCGTATGCTCCTACGTATTTGCGAACACGATAGCAATACATGTCGAAGGCGAGTGTTGCACGTTCGTTGCCTGCCTCGCGAGCTGAGAAGATCTCGCGCATATCTGATGAAATGCCAGATACACCGAGCAAGCCGCTCTTCTTGTTCAAGAGGTTTGACATGCCGTCGGCATCCAAGCCAAGCTTCTTCTCGATAAAGGTTACGGCACCGCCGTCGATATCACCGCTGCGGGTTCCCATCATCAAGCCCTCCAGTGGAGTGAGTCCCATTGAGGTGTCAACACACTTGCCGTCTTTTACTGCTGCGATACTACCGCCGTTGCCGATATGACAGGTGATAATCTTCTTGCCCTCTGCCTTTACGCCGAGGTATTCGCAAACGCGCTGTGAGACATAGCGGTGGCTGGTTCCGTGGAAACCGTAGCGACGCACGCCATATTTCTCGTACAGTTCGTAAGGAATGGCATACATATATGCCTCTTTAGGCATTGTCTGGTGGAAAGCGGTATCGAAGACGCCCACCTGTGGAAGTCCCGGCATCAGCTCCTGTACGGCATGAACACCTTTCAGGTTGGCTGGGTTGTGCAATGGAGCGAGGTCTGACACTGCCTCGAAAGCCTTGAGCACCTCGTCGGTGAGCAATACGCTCTTGTTGAACTTCTCTCCGCCGTGTACCATACGGTGGCCTACGGCATCGATTTCCTTCAGGTCTTTGATTACGCCGATTTCAGGATCGGTGAGCAGACTGAAGATGAACTTCACTCCCTCTGTATGCTCCGGAATGTCGTGCATAATGGTTTTCTTCTCACCATTGGCGAGTTTCACTTTTACGAATGCTCCGTCGAGTCCTACACGCTCTGCACCTCCCGATGTCATGACAGTCTTGCTGTCCATATCGTAAAGGGCATATTTTATTGATGAACTACCACAGTTCAGTACTAGTATTTTCATAATTTTAATGAAGAATGAAGAATG
>DBKQ01000087.1 GCA_002298545.1 Prevotella sp. UBA746 | reverse complement strand
TTGAGCTTTTGACACACCCTCAAGACAAAAATGATTAATATACTTAAAATCTTATTCATAGCGTTCTTCTTATTTTTAAATTTTCAATATCATTAGGAGAAATTTTCTTCGCCAATTTTTTGGTTTGTCTCTTGACGGAATCAATTTTATCATGCTCGTTGAGATTCTTATTGACATTAGGTATGATAACTTTTCCTTCGTATTCTTTCTTATCTATAGAAAAAGAAACATCATATTCTTCTTTCATAAATTTTACTGAATTTAGTCGTTGATATAATATTCTCCATTTCGTTCGACAATGATATTTGCCGCCAATAAATCATAAAAGGCAGACATACTCATGCCATGTTCGTTGACAAACTGATGCACTTCATCTCTTGTTGCATGCCTATTGCATTTGATGAAACCTGTAATTTTCAAGCAAACTGAGTCTTTTAATAATTCTTTGCTCATACTTCAAACATTTTAAAAATTAAACAATATGTTTCGTTTAAAATGCGAGTGCCATGGTCTTTCTTTTACCTACGGATACAACACGTGGACGAAACCTGTCCACATTGCAGCCGTAGGAAAAGCTGAGAAAAACGACAAGTAACGTCCACGATATCGTGAACGTTCGCTATAGTTCGTTTTTCAATGCTTGTTTTGAAATTTCCTACGTTCCAATGTGCATGACCGAATAGCAAACGCTAATTTTAATTTTCAATAAAAACCTCATGCTCGGCAATTAGAAAGCAAGCTTTCATTGCTCTCGCTTAATCGGTTTTTTCCACAAAAACGGAGTCAAATATCCGCTGACATTATTCTCCGCTGCAAATATAGCAATTTTTTTGTACAACAAATATATTGTTGCCAAAATATTTACCACCTTCCGTAATTCTATTTTTCAACTAATAGTCTCTTCATGCATCCTTGTGTGTAAATCGTCAATATTTCTTTTGACATATTTCAGCTTTGCCTAAATCTTTGATTTTCAAACACAAATACATTGTAAAAATATCCAAATCCGACAAATAATTCGCTCTAAAATACTCAAATCCGACAAATAATATAAAATCATAAGAGTAGACGGAGCCCAAAATCATCACAGGGAACTGTACTTTTCCAATTATTTGTAAGTATACTTTAAAATAATTCCGTATTTTTGCAAAGTATACTTTATAATAATTTTGAATTAGGATATTGTCGGAATGATTTTAGCATATCATTATAAATATTAAATCCAAAACTAAAATAAATAAAAAAACAAACAATGAAGAAGAACTCACTACTTATAGCTGCCCTGCTTGCCGCTACTGCTTGCGGAGCACAGACTTTCGAAACAAAGTATGCACGTCCGCTGGGCGACGTGCTGAATGATGTGGCAAAACGATTCAACGTGAAACTGAAGTTTAATGTGGACACCACAGGACTGAAGCTCAACTATGCCGACTTCCGCATCCGTCCGTATTCTCTTGAGGAGACATTCGACAATATCCTCAAGCCTTTCGACTTCTATGCCCTAAAGCAAAACGGCAACCTGTATAAGATAAAGCAGTATGAATATCCGCGCCGCCAACCGGCAGACGGAGAGAAGCTTCTGCCGTATCTCGCTTCAAAATACAGCGACAAGACTCAGTGGGAAGCACGTCGCGACACCTTGCGCCGCGAGGTTAGGGAACGTCTCGGCATAGACCCGCTGTTGGCAAAATGCTCAAACGAGAAACCGCTCGTTTCTAAAATCAGGAAATACGACGGATACACGGTGCAGAATTTCTGTATGAAGACAGTAAACGGACACACCGTAAAAGGTTCTATCTATGCCCCTATAGCCAAAGGGAAACATCCGCTCATTATCTGTCCGAACGGACATTTTCTTAACGGCCGCTACGGTAAGGTGCAACAGCAGCGACTGGGCACTCTCGCCCGCATGGGAGCCATCTGCGTAGACTTCGACCTATGGGGATGGGGAGAGTCGGAAGATGAAGTTGGAGCCAAGGCACACCAGACAGCCGAAGCTCACCAGATGCAGGCTCTAAACGGAATACGCATCCTCGACTGGATGATAAAGCGAAAGGATGTAGACAAGACGCGCATCGGAGTGAACGGCGGTTCGGGCGGCGGCACACAGACCGTTCTGCTCACGGCTCTTGACTCTCGATATACTGCAGCATGCCCAGTGGTGAGCCTGTCATCGTGGTTCGACGGAGGATGCCCCTGCGAGAGCGGAATGCCGATACAGCTTGCCGGAGGCGGAACATGCAATGCCGAGATTGCTGCAATGTTTGCCCCCAAGCCATTAGGACTCGTTAGCGACGGAGGCGACTGGACCTCTACCACTCCAACCCTCGAACTACCTTACCTGCAGCGCATCTACGGTTTCTACGGCAAGAAGGAAAATGTTTCAGATGTCCATCTGCCTAAGGAGCGCCACGACTTCGGACCGAACAAGCGCAATGCCGTTTATGATTTCTTCATCAAGGTTTTCAAGCTCGACAAATCAAAACTCGACGAAAGTAAGGTGACGATAGAGACCGAAGATCAACTAAGATTCTATCCCAAGAAGAAATAGAAATAAAAAGTTCCAATAACCATTCAAATTAATAATAGGTTATTGGAACTTTTCTTATACTAATTACAATACCAAAGCAATATCTTATAAAGAGTAGATTCAGGTTTCAGATTCAGCAAAAATCCGAAACCTGAAACTAATATTATTCAACAGTAATCTTGCGGCGTGATACCCCGCCATCACGACTTTCAATAATATACATACCCTTAGGCAAGGTTTCAAAGCCACTAACACCTTTCAGCATCAGCTCTCCACTTACAGAATATACATTGAAAGTAGCACTTCCGTTATCACCGGCAATTGTCGAAATTCCGGTTGTCGACTTTGTTACAGTAAGACTACCGCTGGTGTAAGTCAGTTCATAATTAGCAGCCTCACCTCCACTAACCGAAATAGTATATGTGCCAACAGGAGAATAAACGTCAGCCTCACAAGTAGCAACAGGCATTACGGTAAAGGCATCGGCAGCCGTCTCGTTGTTTTTGAAACCATCGAAAGTCAAGGCAAACTTAGGATTCTCTTCACCTTCCTGGCGAGTTGCATCCTCTACGCCGACCGTCAGCGGAGCCTGCTTCACGATAAGGAAGCCATCCTCAAACTCCACCGCCTCATCAGTAATCGTACCTCTTGATATATGTATCGTATATCTGCCGGCAGGCGATGTAGGAGTAGCATCACATGTAACCTCAGGCACACCCTCAACGAAATCACCGTTTATAGTATATCCCATCTTAGGATTCTCATCACCGTATTTGCGCATCGAATTACGAGCCTTAACGGTAGTGCCATATTCCACGATATTCTTGAAGTCGCCCCACTGCGAAGCACTCTTGAACTTCGCCGTAGAACCGGCACGCACATAAAGAGTGCACCCCGACTTATTCACGCCATCGAAAACGCCAGCTCCATTGATAGCAATAGGAGCCTTGCTAACCACGCGGATCTCGCTCACCGAACCGCAATCTGCAAAAGCACCCTCGTCGATAGATTCCAACTGGCTGCCTAAGGTGATTTTCTTAATTCTGTTTCTTGAAGAGAAGGCATAGGCTCCAATCTTTGTAATATCGCCCGTTATATTAAGCTTGTCAGCAATTCTCGGCAGAGAACCGACAATAGTCTTGCCGTCAGTTGAATACAAGATATTATTTTTCATTAAGAAGTCGGCATCCTTTGCCGGAACAAGTCTAACGGAATCCAAGCGGCTGCAATAAGCAAAGGCACCGCTACCAACAGACTTAATTCCGTCTGGCAGCAGCAACGTGCGCAGTGAGCAACCATAGAAAGCTTTCTTAGGTACGATGCTCTCCTTATCAATAATCAGACCTTTTCCAGCCTCGTTGAGATAAGCCTCACCGCCACTCACGATAGTAGCGGCAGTAAGATCAAGAGTTCTCAGTCCGCCCTCCGTCTTCTCTCCGTATTCATCACGTCCAGCCATAGTCCTCAGCGTCTTCAGGTCAGTACCGTTAATCTTTCCCTCTATACGCAAGGTATCATACTGAAAAATCATCTCGCCATTTAAGACAGAGCGAAGAGTTCCCGGAGCAGCAACCTTAACAGTATCCGAAATCATCTCCTTAGCCGGTTCCGGAGTGATATTGATGATAGCATCCTGGTTTCTTGAGAACTGGTATCCCGACGGGTTAAGCAATGCAATATCATAATATCCGTCGTCTTCGCCTTCCCATCCCCAGTTGATATGCACCAGTCCGTCGCTGTCGTATCCGTCGAGAACAAAAGAATGTCCGCCTGCCCAGTCGTCGCCACCATAAATCACAGGCTGTCGTTTCGTAATCTGGTCATACATCATTTCCATCCATTCCTTCTCGGAGTAGTCTTTGCGCCATACATATTTAGCATCCGTAAGACCGAAATATTTTCTCAGTCCTTCGGCAGTCTGGTCGTGATAAGCTCCACTGCCTTCTGGCGAGTAGCTCATATTCGTAGACACTCCGCAGTCTCTCATCAGCAGAGCCACGGCATCAGCCTGCTGAGAGGTATAGTTGCCGGGAGTATAGACATCAATCATATTGTCCCAGTCGTACTCATCATTGCCAAAGTCGGCAGTAACCGGCGTCCCGCTTGTATTGTTAGCAGGATAATATATAGTTCGCGTGCCGATTCCCGTCTTCGGTCCTTTATGATAATAAAGCACCTGAGACGTTGATGTAGCCACACACCCAGTGAGACACCTGCCACCAGTTCCCATCGGACATTTGTTCCAGTAAGGTTCCTCCTGTCCCCACTTTGATTTGCAGAGAGCATCCACGGCAACATCATAGCGCGAGGCATCAGGCTTAGTAACGCGCAAAATCGGCGTATTGCTTTTAGCCGCAGCCTTAACAACCCCGTTGACAGCCTGTAGCCACCACTTGAAATTTTCATTAGAAATAGTTGATGAAATCCGGGCATCAGAATATCCCAATACCTCAGGAGCCATATCGTCAGTAGAGACGACAACGAATCCGCCGCCGTCTTTTCCAAATATAACATATCCCTCATCACGGGTAATCTCCTTCACCGCCTGAGTAGCCGACGGAGCAGCTGCCGGTCCGGCAGTTCTTTTCAGCAGTTTAGCAATCGCCACATTCCGCATCTGTTTCTCCGTGCGCGGCTTAGCCGAGGCAAAGTCAGCAAAAAGCGCCATTGCAGCAACGGCAATTGCAATCATGCCATAGCGTCGTTTGTCTGATGATATAATGTTGTTTGTCATAAATATAAATAAGAAAAAAAGTTAGAATACTTAAAATGCCACATCCGTAACAAGAATTGCGGATGTGGCATTGATTATCTGTTGTTAATCATCTTAGCCACGAGGCTTTATCTGATGATAACCTTCTGGTCGTTGATGATATACGAACCGCTCTTGAGATTCTTCAGCGACTTCATGTCAGTTCCGATGAGCTTACCGTCGATAGTGTAAACATCGTAAGAAGAAGCCTTCAATACATTCTCAACGTTATCGATGTCGGTAGTAATTGCCGTAGCAATTGTTGCCTCAGACTCACCGTCGGCGAAGACAGCAGAAACAGCATATACATAAGTCTTGCCATACTCAGCAGTCTCGTCGGTAAACTCAACCTTGTCGGCATCGAGAGTCTTCAGGAGTTCACCGTCGCGGTAAACCTTGTATCCAGTAACCTTACCAGAACCTACTTCATAGCTGATGTCATCAATCATGAACATGAAATTCGTAGCACTTGAAGTATTCTGGTGGATAGCGAAGCGAGTTGCGCCATCAGGAATCTCTACAGTAACCTCTTCCCATGTGCCGCTGCTTGCAGTGTGGGTTTCGCCAATCTTCACGAACTTGTCGACGTCTGTTCCATCCTTAGAGTAGAGCACATCGAATGTTTCAGGATATTCCGTTTCAGAAGTATTGTTGTTAGATACCCAGAAGGATACCGTCTGCTTCTTTCCGCTCAGTGTAGGACTGATGAGCCAGTTGTCGGCATCAAGGAATGTTTCGCCCTGATACTTGTAGAATGAAGCAAGATACTTGTTGCCTCCGTGAGGAGTCAGCGACGGGTTGCTTTCAAGTACAGCATCAGAAATCCACTCGTTGAGAGGCTCTACCAATGTGAATGCGAATCTCTCGCCCTGAGTAGGATACTGATAGCTCTGGAACATACCTCCGGTCACGGCATCTGCAGGTGTAGAACTGCCAAGTACTCCAGTCCATTCACCGAATTTGTCGTTAGACCAAGAATCGTAATCCTCGAATCCGTCGGTAACAGCCTGTGACTGCTCAGCTACGGCGCTCCATGAAACCTTGACAGTAGCGTCGCCGTTGTCGGTTGCAGTAACAGTCTCAGGACGCGGTTTGTTAGACAAAGCGTAAGCAAGAGTCGTAGACTTCGTGTTGTCATCCGGATTCAGGTCGTCGGCGTATGCCACCTCAGCCTTCAAGTCAACAGATGTACCCTCGTCAAGAACGCTTGTTGCATAATCGAACGAGTAAGTCTTTGATGCGAACGAAGCGAGAGCTTCCTTCTCCTCCTTGCTGTCAACGAGCTTGTCGCCGGCATAGAGCTTCACGGTGTAGTTCTTGGCATCGTTGCTTCCGAAGTTAGTTACCGTCACGTCAACCTTTGCCGTCTCTCCCTTCTTAACCTTAGTAGGAGCAGAGATGTCGCTCAGAGTAACATCGCTCTCAAGGATGTCGCGAACGTAAACCTCATCGAGCAATACACTTGTTTCAGCCTTAGAAGAAGCCGTGAACTTAACCATAATATAAGGTAGAGAAGTGTAGTCGCTCTTCAATGCAACCGACTTGCGAATCCACTTGCCGGCATCGGCAGCAGGAATCTTAGAGTAGTCGATAGTTTCAAGCACATCACTTGTTCCGTCTGGCTTCTGTGCAGAAACGACAATCTTGGCGTTGCTGCCGGCAGCAGCCTTGTGGCTGAACACGATCATCGGGTTGGTAGCACCTGCAAGGTTAATCTTTCCGGATGCGATAGTAGCATTATCCTCATCTGCAGTAGAAGCATAGATGAAGCTACCGCCATCGTTGTCAGAAGAGTCATCCTTTGTCATAGCCATCTGAGAATCGCCGCTACGACTTGTCCACCACATGTCGTATGTAAGTTTACCGCCGGCAAGACTCTCGAAGAACGGGATATTGTATGGTTTACCGACTACGATACCCGGAGTAAGCATGATGCTACTCTCGCCCTTGTCGTTAACAGCCGATACTCCGAACTGTACGAGATCCTGGTCGCCTTCAGCGGTGTTATAGTCCAAATCGTATGACGTAGCGCCTTCTGCTGTTGTTCCGGCAAGCTCCGTGTCATATCCCCAAGTACCAGGAATGAGGTTGTATACATTATGCTTCAGAGTCTGCGGATCAACATATCCTCCGTTGGCACCTTCCTCAGAATTCTCCCATGAGATATTAACAGATGTAGAGTTGTCGGCAGTGTTCAATCCTGATGGATTTCCCGGTTTGTCGATACCTACATATACTGTAACCTTCTTAGACTCACGACCAGAGCCGTCGGCATTCGACGTAACGGCGCTATAGGTATTGAAGCCCTCAGCAGGTTCGCGGTCGAAGAACGAAGCAACAGAACCGGCAGTAAGGTCTTTGTATTCCTTAATAACCTTTCCGTCGCGACTTACAGCCACATTAACCTTACCTGAAAGTGCTGCTCCCGTGATGTCCTTTGTAGGAGTGCGGAAGCTGATAGTAGCGCTCTTTGCACCCTTAGCTCCCGGAGTTACGGTCAGCTCAGATATTGAGTCTGGAGCTGTCGTTGCCATACCAGCACCTACGCTGATGTCATCAACATCAAGATAGAACATGTCGGCATCGCTGATGGCATGGAATCCTACATAGAGATTGCCTGTTTCGTCGGCAGTAATCTCCTTTGAGTATTCTGTAAAGCCCTCTGTAGTAAGGTCGGTAGCCGGAAGTATCTCTTTTGTCATAGCCTCAGCGCTGCTGCTATTACCATATTTCACCTCGATGCGCTCTGGCATCGAGCTCAAGTATGACTGAGCCCTGAAGCTTACCTTATATACCTTACCCTTCTCAACCTTTATAGGTGGAGTGATAAGCCAGTCGTCGCCAGCGTTGGCACCACTGTATGCATATCTTGCAATACCATTTCCTGCACTGTCTACGAAGCGCGACCAAGTGCGCTCATCGTTGTTAGCATCGATGATATTGAAGTATGCAATAGACTCCTCGCTCTGGAAGTCCTCTGAATATGGCGGAGTGATGGCTTCACCATGAGTCTTATAGTCAGTACGAGTCTCCTTGCTCGTTGTTCTGCCGTTGGTGGCAGTAATACCGTATGAATAAGCGGAGAGCTTTCCTCCAGGAAGGGTCTCAGAGAATTTCGTGTCGGTCAAGCCCTCGGCAACGACCTTCTTGTCTGGATAGCGAACAACATCGTATTTGATGTCGCCGATATATCCGCCGTCAACACCGGCTGTTACAGCGCCCCATGAGAGGTCAACCTTACCTGTGGCATCATCGATAGAGAAGTTTACATCGCTTACAGCCTTTGGCGTGTCGTAACCAACATACAGTGAAGTCTTGGCTGTAACGCCCTTACCCTCAGCATTTGAAGGAGTAATAACGATAGTCTTCTTTCCGTCGGCAGCAAACGTAACTTCTTTTGTTACCGTTGCTCCTGCTGCTGCAGAACCCGAAGCAAGAGTTTCTGTTCCAGCGGTAATTGTATAGTCAACATTGCCTGTAAGGGCATCGCCCTTGGCATTAGTCGTAGGAATCTTGAATGATACGGTACCCGTCAGCGAACCGTCCTTGAAGTCTGCCTTCAAGTCGGTAACGGCAGCCGGTGCGCCGTCGGCTACAGCCTCAGGAACGGTGAGTGCTACAACGAGGTTCTGGTTGGTGAAGTCGCCAACTTTCTCTGCAGCACCTGTAGTAAGGTTTACGGTATACAGTGCCGGTGCCGGAGTTCCCGTAACCTCTGTTGTTGCCCAATAGAAGGTGTTTGTCTTCTGGTCTATTTCACCACTCTGATAGTAAGCTCCCTCATCATCGGATATTGTCAGTCCGGTTGCTCCTACGAGTGTCTCTGCTGCTGTCGATGTATCGATAGAATAGAGGTTACCGTCGGCAGCGATACCATAGAGCTTGTTGTCGCTTGTGATACCGAGGGCAACATACTGGTTCTGCAGTGTTCCGATGGTAGTTCGCGTAGCACTGGCATAGTCGGCAATACCGAGTTCATAACCATTCAAATCTGAATTATAGAACTCTCCGTAGACTGTACCGTTTGATGCTACTGCCGTTTCTGCAGCAATAAGAGTATAGTCTTCAAGACTTACTGCCTCTCCATCCTGTTCCCAGGTGTTGGTGTCGAAGGTGTAGAGGGATGCAAAGATATATCCCCAGAATGAGATATAGTTTACGTAATAGAACTTGTCGCCGACTACTGCTCCTCCTCCGTTGGCGATAAGATTCTCATTTACGCCAAGCGGACTGACAGCGATGTTGTTTACGGCATTGAAGCTATAGAAGCCGTATGCCTTGTCGGCATCGCTCCAAGTGTTGTCGTTGAGTACATTACCCCACAACTCTCTTCCGGATGTGTATTTCGCTGCCCTCAGCGGAACTCTCGGCGATAGCTGCATAGGAGAAATCTTTTTTCCTGCAGCCACCTCGCGCAGTCCTGAAGCATTCAGGCGATGCAGAATTCTCTGCTTGAAGAGTAGCGGATGCTCTGCCTGTACTTTCTTGTCGAGCTTACGCTGCTGTGCAGGTGTAGCCTTTTTAGCTGTTTGTAACACGGAAGCCGGAATTGAGCTTCTCAAACCAAGTTCAAGTTTCTGAGCGTCTGTCTTGACCGGCAATAAAAGCATTGCCGCTGTCGCTCCTGTGATGATGAAGTTGAGTTTACTGTTCATAAGCGATAACTTTATGATTGGTTAATGTTCATTACCATGTACCTCTTCTTGCCATGGCAGAGCTGAAGTAAACTTCATTCTGCTCTTTTGACTTAACGAAAAGATTCATTTTGTTACTCAAAATTTCGTTTGCAAAAATATAGCTAATTTTAATAAAATGCAAGAATATGGAAGGTTTTCTTTTGTTTTTATAACGTTTTTATTAATAAATACCACAAATATGGTACATTTTATTCCTTTATACCTTATATAATTACAAAGAAGTCAACTGACATTTTGTTTTCTTCCGACAATCATTAACTAAAGTTTCGGATTTACATCTTCCCCTCCACCGCCTCCCCCGCCGGGGGCGGAGCAGTTACCTTTAGTTGCCATACCTTAAATATTTGTGGTTCTTCGTCAAATTTGGCGGTGTTTTTAAACGAAAACCGACAAAACGGAGTTAATCAAACTAAATTAAAACATATGAAAGTTGTACAGACTGTTATTTTTATCAAACGCTGCCAGTGTTCCGACGAAACGCTCTTGGTGTTCCGACGAAACGCTCTTGGTGTTTCGCCTAAACGCTTCGAGTGTTCCGCCTAAACGCTTCGAGTGTTTCGCCTAAACGCTTTTGGTATTTCTAACAGATACTAAAAGTGCTGCTATGCTTTAATTTTTAATACTCCCTCAATAGTTCCGATAAAACACAAGAAATTGAAGCTGTATGATTGAAAATGATGGTTCTGATTATCAATAAATGATGTTCAATATAGTAGGTGCGGTGTCTCACCGCACAGTAGCAAGAACATTATGACTATTTATAGTTGAGAAATTATAGGCACCATTGCGCATTGTGCGGTAAGACACCGCACCTACTACGATTTTCAACCATACAGAATGAAAAAAATTCCCGTTTCTAAGGATTATAACGAAAGACTAAAACTGAATACATGAATGTCGTCTTACATACAAGAAAAATGTTTTTTGTGGAAAAAGTATCATAGTATCATTTTCTCGCCTTAAATTGGGCATAAACCACTGGCTGTCTGCAACATACAAAAATGATACTTTTTTGTTTATTTTACAAGAAGTATCATAAAAGTATCATCGAAAGAATCAGCCACAAACCGTCGTCTAAACATCATATAATCACAAACTGACAAAGCCAAACGCATTGCCCATTTCTATGCCCATAGAGCGGGCAACCATTGCCCACGCCATAGGGCATCAAATTCCACACTGTGGGCATCGATACAAAATACGCATTCATGATATTTTTAATGATACTTCTATGATACTTCTATGATACTTCTCAAGGTAATGAGAATTAGATCGTTTTCATATCTTTCTGATATTCAATTTATTAAGATATTGCATCTTCCGAATAATGATACTATGATACTTTTTTCAAGAAAAAAAATTTTTATATACGTCAATACAAGATTGAGCATCATTATATCCCTATATAATTAGGTACGAAACAAAAGAGTACAATAAAAAGCAAGAAACGTCTATATCTATAGACACATTATAATGTAATTCCGGAATTATGAAAAGAATATTTTTATCTACAATGACGGCAGCACTGTTGGTGAACAGCTACGCCGCCACTAATCCTACAGCCAACGGTATCAGGATTGTCGACCTCAGAACGGAGAGAATGGTCTCGCCGATGAGTATCGACACCCCTACCCCACGGCTGGGATGGAGAATCGAGAGCGACAAGAATGATGTCGTGCAGAAGACATACCACATCATCGTTTCTTCTTCTAAGGAGAAGGCTTTGAAATGCGACGGAGACCTGTGGAACGTAAAGGTTAACAGCGACAACTCGCAATGGATTGAATATGCCGGCAAACAACTGCGCAGCAACACTACTTGCTACTGGCGAGTGAAGGTGGAAACATCAAAGGGAACTTCGGCATGGAGCGACGTGGCGATGTGGAACGTGGGACTGCTAACGGAATCGGACTGGAGCGGACAATGGATCGGCTTCGATGCCGCAAAGCCCTGGGACAAGGAGGAGATTCACAGTCAGCTATCGACAAGGTATCTAAGAAAGGAGTTCTCGCTCGACAAACCAGTGAAGAAAGCTACTCTGTATATCAGCGGACTGGGCATGTATGAGGCTTATATCAACGGAAAGAAAGTGGGCGAACAGGTCTTGGCTCCGGCGCCTACGGACTACCGCAAGACGGTGTTGTATAATGCCTTCGACGTGACCGGCATGCTGCAAAAAGACAATGCCATCGGCGTGGCTCTCGGAAACGGACGCTACTACACTATGCAGCAAAAGAAGAAACCGTATAAGATTGCTAATTTCGGTTATCCGAAACTGCGAGCCAACATTATTATAGAATTTGCCGACGGAACGAAAAAGACTGTATCTACCGACGTTAAATGGAAACTTAATGCCGATGGGGCTATCCGCTCCAACAATGAGTATGACGGCGAAATATACGATGCACGAAAGGAATTTAAGGGATGGACTACAACTGGTTTCGACGATAAAGCTTGGGAGAAAGCCGAACGCGTGGCTATACCAACGGGAACACTGCGCGGGACGATGATGCCATACATGAAAGTGCTGAAACAGATGAAGGCACAAAGCATCACTATGCATGGCGACACGGCTATTATCGACCTCGGACAGAATATCGCCGGATGGCTGAAAATGAAAATCAGTAATGCGACGAACGGAGATTCTATAAAGATCAGATTTGCCGAGACACTGACTAAGGACGGCATGCTATACCGCGAAAACCTGAGAAATGCTCTGTCTACCGACTGCTATGTGGCTGACGGTACGGAGAAGGGGAAATGGTGGAACCCTACTTTTGTTTACCACGGCTTCAGATATGCTGAGATTACCGGACTGAAGAATCCTAAAAAGGAGGACTTCATAGGTGAGGTGGTGAGCGACGAGATGGAAGAAATCGGAACGTTCTCTTGCTCTGACTCTATTCTAAACAAGGTTTACCATAATGCTAAATGGGGTATCCTTGCAAATTATAAAGGGATGCCCGTAGACTGTCCGCAGCGCGACGAACGTCAGCCGTGGCTCGGCGACAGAACGAGGGGGTGTCTGGGAGAGTCGTTTATCTTCGACAACAACCTGCTCTACAACAAATGGGACCGCGACATCACCGAGGCGCAGCGCGAGGACGGATGCATACCGGATGTGGCTCCGGCTTACTGGAACTACTATTCGGACAATATCACATGGCCGGCAGCCTTGCCGTTTTCTATGGAGATGCAATACGACCAGTTTGGCGACCGCTCGGCTATCAGCCGTTACTACCCGGCTGCAAAGAGATGGATTGACCACATGAGCTACCAGTATGAAAAGGACGGGCTGATGCCGCGCGACAAATACGGAGACTGGTGTGTGCCGCCTGAGGATATCAAGATGATTCACAGCCGCGATCCGAAACGCACAACCGACGGGACGCTGATTGCTACGGCTTATTACTATCTGCTGAACAAGAAAATGGCACGCTTTGCCAATATCCTCGGAAAGACCGACGATGCTGACAAATATACAAAGAAGGCTGAGGAGGTGAAGGAGGCTTTCAACAAGAAATTCCTTACCATAAACAGAAATACGCACGAGGCTGACGGCGGACTGCTTTATCCGGACTCTACATTCTACGGGAACAACACCTGTACGGCTAACCTATTGCCGCTTGCTTTCGGAATGATCGACAGCCCGTATGTTAAGGAAGAGGTAGAGAAGAATATTCTGAAGAATATCATCACACTGAACAAGGGGAGAATATCGTGCGGCGTTATCGGAGTGCAGTGGCTTATGCACGGTCTTACGGATATGGGAAGAGGCGACGTGGCATGGCTGCTCGCTACGAACAAGGCTTATCCGAGTTGGGGATATATGGCTGAAAACGGGGCTACTACAACTTGGGAGCTCTGGAACGGAAACACGGCAAGTCCGAAGATGAACAGCGGAAACCATGTTATGCTGCTCGGCGACCTCGTGTCGTGGATTTACCAAGACCTCGGAGGTATTAACAGCGACCCGGAGAAACCGGGATACAAGAATATCATATTGAAGCCAGACTTCAATACCGACGAGATTGACGACATCAACTCTTCGTATATGAGCATTTACGGAAAAATCGTAAGCAAATGGAGAAAGGAAAACGGCTACGTGAAATGGAATGTTGAGATTCCGGCTAATACGACGGCTACGCTCTTCATGCCTGACGGTACGAAAACGAATATCGGCTCCGGTAAGTACTCCTTTACGGAAAAGTTGCCTTTGAGAGACAAGAATATCGTCTGCGACGAGTTCCTGTATACTAAGGCTTCCTTCCCGGAATGTCATTCGGCTACTATCGCCGAGGCGACTAACGGAGACTTGATTGCTACTTACTTCGGCGGCACAAAGGAACGTAACCCGGACGTTTGTATCTGGGTGAGCCGAAAGGTTAAGGGAAGCAAGGAATGGACTAAACCGCAGATGGTGGCTGACGGCGTGATGAACGACTCGATACGCAAGGCTTGCTGGAACCCTGTGGTTTACCAGATTCCAAGGGGAGACCTCGTTATTTACTTTAAAATAGGAAGTAAGGTGAGCGACTGGACTGGATGGATGGTGCGCTCTAAGGACGGTGGAAAGACTTGGTCGAAAAGGGAACCGCTACAGAAGGGATTCCTCGGACCGGTGAAGAACAAACCGGTTATGAGCAAAGGGAGAATTATCGCTCCGGCAAGTATCGAGGACAACGGATGGAGACTCTATTTTGAATATTCCAACGACATGGGAAAGACATGGAAACGTACGGATTTCGTAGAGGCTGACAGCATCGAGGTCGACGGAAAGAAGAAGCTGAAGGATCTTGCCATCCAACCGAGTATCATCTTCCTGAGAGACGGACGGTTGGCGGCCGTAGCTCGAACGAGGAGTGAGCATATCGGCATTACATTCAGTTCTGACAATGGTGAGACCTGGAGCAAGCTAAGGCTTATCGATACGCCGAACAATAATAGCGGACTGGATGCCGTAACGCTGCGCGACGGACTGCAGGTACTTATATGCAACGACCGTCCGATACCACACGGGATTAAGAACGGAAAGGGACTGCGTACTCCGCTCTCGATTATGACTTGTATGAACGGCGAGCACTGGAACCACAGGATTACACTCGAGGACTCTCCTATAAGCCAATATTCTTATCCCTCGATTATCCAGACTTCCGACGGACATATCCACTGCATATACACTTGGCGCAGACAAAGAATTAAACACGTGGAAATTGTTATGGATTAGGGATTAGATTAGGGATTAGATTAGGGATTAGATTAGGGATTATGGATTAGGGATTATTAGTATATAGGTACTATCAGTTCTATCTGTCCTATCAGTTCTATCTGTCCCATTAATCCTATTAGTTCTATCTGTCCTATTAGTCTTATTTGCCCTATCAATTAATAAAGAAAAAATGAGAAAAATATTATTTGCGATAACATTCGCACTTTTATCATCAAGCTTAAACGCCGTCGCAGCCTCCTCCCCCCTTGGGGGGATTGAGGGGGGCTCCACGGCCTCCACTGAGGGGACCTTTTCCGTTGCCGGTTTCTTCCCCCTGCGAAACAGCGGACGAATAGTATATAACTTTAATCAAGGTTGGCGCTTTCATCTCGGCGATGTCAACGGAGCAGAAGTACAAGACTTCAACGATTCTAAATGGGAAGTGGTATGCGCTCCGCACACTTCTCGTCTGGAGCCCTCAGAGGCAAGTGGCGGCAGAAACTACCAGGGCATAACATGGTATCGGAAACATTTTTCCGTTCCTTCTGACATGAAGGGGAAGGACATTACCGTTTATTTCGAGGCTATCATGGGCAAACAGGATATCTTCGTAAACGGGAAGAAGGTTCTCTCCCACCTCGGCGGATATCTGCCTATTATCGTTAATCTGACAAAACTCGGAGTGAAGGCTGGCGACAATTGTCTTATCGCCGTAAAGGCAGACAACAGCGACGACAAGAGTTATCCGCCAGGCAAGAAACAGGCTGCCCTCGACTTCTGCTATCATGGCGGAATGTATCGCGACGTATGGCTTATCGGCAAGTCGCCGGTTGCAATTACCGATGCCAACGAACAGAATGAGGTTGCCGGAGGTGGAGTGTTCCTCCACTACGACAATATCTCGGAAAAGAAGGCTGATGTATTCATAAATGTTGAAGTGGGCAACAAGTCTAACTCTAATGTATCACCAACTGTATTTGTGAAGATAAAGGACAAGACTGGAAAGATTATTGCTACGCTGAAACAGAAAAACATTGTTTCTGCAAACAACTCTACACTCTACACTCTGCATTCTACATTGAAGAATCCGCACCTGTGGAGCCCGGAGTTGCCATATCTCTATAATGTGGAAATCAGCGTATCGAATGGTGGGAAGGCTGTCGACGGCGGTATGGTACGCATGGGTATCCGCAATGCTGAATTCTGCGGAAAGGATGGCTTCTGGCTTAACGGCAAACCATATCATCAGCTCATCGGCGGCAACCGCCATCAGGATTTTGCTTATGTGGGCAATGCTCTGCCAAACTCTCAGCAGTGGCGCGACGCCAAGCGACTAAGGGATGCCGGGATGACTATCATCCGCACGGCTCACTATCCGCAGGACCCTGCTTTCATGGATGCCTGCGATGAACTGGGACTGTTTATCATAGTGGCAACGCCGGGATGGCAGTATTGGAACAAGGATCCTAAGTTTGGCGAACTGGTGCATGAGAATACCCGTCAGATTATTCGTCGCGACCGCAACCATACGAGTGTACTGATGTGGGAACCTATCCTCAACGAGACTCGGTATCCTGAGGACTTTGCACTGAAGGCGCTCGATATTACAAGAGAGGAGTTTCCTTATCCCGGACGACCTGTTGCCGTGGCTGACATGAACTCGGCTGGAGTAAAGGAAAACTATGATGTGGTTTATGGTTGGACGGACGATATCGGCAAGAAGGGAACGCCTACCGACAAATGTGTGTTCACACGCGAATTTGGCGAAATGGTTGACGACTGGTATGCTCACAACTGCTTGAACCGCGCTGCACGTTCTTGGGGCGAAAAGCCTATGCTCACGGCGGCTCTCTCACTATGCGATACTTACGGCGAGATGTTCCATAACCAGCGACAGTTTATTGGTGGTTGCCAGTGGCACCCGTTCGACCATCAGCGCGGATACCATCCTGACCCTTATTACGGAGGAATATATGATGCTTTCCGACAGAAGAAATATGCATTCGAGATGTTCCGCTCACAAGATCGCACAGCGAAGCCGATGGTGTTTGTGGCTAACGAGATGACTCAGTTCTCCGACAACGACGTGGTAGTGTTCTCTAACTGCGACAGCGTGCGTCTCACTCAGTTTGAAGGCGACAAAGTTATGACGCTTCCTGTGGTTCATGATGCTAACGACAAACCTTGTGCTCCGGTGGTGTTCAAGGACTTCTGGAATTTCTGGAAGGCTCGCGAATACAGCTACAAGCAGCGCAACTGGCAGCGCGTTAGTCTGCTTGCCGAAGGAATTAAAAATGGAAAAGTGGTTTGCTCGGAAAAGAAGATGCCATCGCGCCGCTCCACAAAGATCCGTCTTTATGCCGACGAGATGGGGAAGAAGCTTACTGCCGACGGTAGCGACTTCGTCGTTGTGGTGGCTGAGATTACCGACGACAACGGCAACGTAAAACGTCTTGCAAAGGACAATATCGAATTTTCGGTAGAAGGCGAAGGCAGGATTATCGGCGACGAGTCTATCCTTGCCAATCCGCGCACTGTGGAATGGGGAAGCGCCCCTGTGCTCATTCAGGCAACCGACAAACCGGGTAAGATAACTATCCATGCCCGTAGTGCTTTCGCCGGTGTTTATGCTCCGGCAGAGGCTACGCTCACGATTGAGAGCGTTCCGTCGCTGTTGCCGAAATGTTATACAGACAAACCTACTGCAAAATCTAACAGGACTGCAGTATCTTCATCAACTGACACAAAGCAGATGACCGACGAAGAACGTCAGCGCACGCTTGAGGAAGTAAACAGACAGCAAATGGATTTCGGAATACAATAGAAATAAGAGCCACGACATCGTTTATAATGCCGTGGCTCTTTATTTTTTCCTATATAATTTATAGGCAATTTGGATTCCTATAATAAAATACAAAAATCATTTTCTCTGAAGGAACACTAAATTCTATCTATAACAAGAAACAGAATTTCTGAATTTTGAACTTTTCAAATCAAAGCAGTTCTTTGATTTTATCCTCTGGAAGCCCTGTTATCTGAGAGATTTGCGACAACGGAAGTTTTGCAGCAAGCATTCCCCTTGCTATTTCAATATTACGCTTGTCTATCCCCATAGCAATTCCTTCTACACGACCTTCTGCAAGTCCTTTTTCACGACCTTCTGCAAGTCCTTCTGCAAGTCCTTTTTCACGACCTTCCTCATATCCTTCGTCACGACTTGTATCGAGCACGCTACGCTGATAGCGAAGCGATTCCATATGCCGCTCATAATCATTGCGTTCGGCAATACTCAATGAATCTACCCGCAGACATTCGCGTGCCTCACTCAGTCCTGGAGCTGTTGCTTCAGGAGCTATCGAACCGGTTTTCAAGAATTCTATCCATTCGTCGAGTGGAGTTGTAGCCACTTTGTCGAAGTCATTGACACGAAGTACATAATATTCTGGGAAAAGGTCGCCAGCTTCTTTCTGCTGTAAAGCCTCGCTTTTATGCAATCCAAAGAATCGCTCATTCTGGCGCACAGATAATTTCAATATATCGTTTGAATCATGCAGTCCTCTGAAGTCGGTTTTGCCATGATAAACATAGTCATTGCCCTGTCCCAATTCAAAATACACGATATTAATGCTATACACCTTGCGCACCTTGTCGTAGTCGTTGCCAAGGCTGATATAATCCGTTATTGCCTTCGACACTCCATACAGCATACGATGGAAGTATGTCAGTTCACGGTTGTTTTGTATCTCGATGATGGTAAGCTCTCCCTTGTCGCTCTCGGCAAGAACATCAACGCGGTTGAACTTGTCGTCTTCCGTTTCTTGATTTGATTCACTCTCAAGAAACTTCAAAATTGTATACTTGCGACCAAGAAGTGAAGTCATAAGTCCCTCAAGCACGGCATGGTTCGCCTTGTTGCGAAGCATGCGTTTCATAGCCCAGTCAAATCGTATATAATTTTCCATAATGCATATATATTTCTATTCGATACTCTTTTAACTGCTACAAATTTATACATTTTAGTTCAAATTATAGCCATAACGAACAAAATATAAACACTTTTTTATAACTTTGCACAAACTATATGGCATCTCGGGACAAGTAATGAATAAATTCAGAATTACAACTATTATCTTGGTAATTCTTGTCATCATCTCGATTTGCACTATCTTCACAAATACATTTAAACAAGAAAGACATGACAAGAGAAGAAACCGTACTCAGCTATTTGCGTGAACACGACATTCCGTTTACCAACTATAATCACCCCGAAGGCAAGACCATTGAGGAAGCAAGGCGTTGGTGGAAAGATGACGGCAGCGTGCACTGCAAGAACCTTTTTTTCCGCAACCATAAGGGTAACCGCCATTATCTGGTATGCTTCGACTGCAACCACGACCTTGCCATACACGACCTTGAACACTTACTAAAAGAATCGCTCATCGCAAGGGGACTCTCGTCTTGCGGCAAACTGTCGTTTGCTTCACCAGAGCGAATGATGAAGTATCTGGGACTGGAACCGGGCAGCGTGTCTCCATTTGGACTAATAAATGATACAGAGAACCATGTCCACTTGTTTCTCGACGAAAACATCAAAAATGCCCCTACCCTATCTTTCCATCCCAACGACTGCCGGGGAACGGTTGTTATCAAGAAAGAGGACTTTGAGCGTTACCTCAATATTGTTGGCAACGAATACGAATACATCAAGCTTTATTAAGCCTCTTCAAAGTTCTACTTTCGTATACCCAATTGGAACTCGAATCATAACACAAGAATATCATAAACTGAAGTTTTTATAACAAATATTACAGACGTTTTTACCTTTTTCCCATATTCTGCAAGATTTGCACCTGAAAAGTTTTTCCGATTAGAAAAATTAGATTAAATTTGCACTATATATATTAAATATGTCAAAATTGGCATAAACTATAAGCCTAATAACAAAATAACAATCATTGCCGCGTCGACATCCTGCTATCAGTAAGCAAATATGCCGATGCACTAAAGCAACCAAGAATTTAACACTAACAAAATCAAATAACTTTAAAGTTTAATTTATGACAACAAAACTATTATCACTACATTGCAAGACGTGGGGAATGCTATGCCTTGCAGGTGGAGCGCTAACGATGGCATCCTGTGCACAGGATGACTTGACTGGCGAGAAATTCGACAGCGGGGTGTACAACACGCAACTCGAAGCACCATCAGTTGATGACATTACAATTACTCCAAATTCCGACGGGACTGTACAGACCATCGCATGGCCTGTTGTAGACGGTGCCGGAGGCTATCACGCAATTCTGAAGAATCTCGACAATGACGAAATTCTAAAGGATACTCTAATCGACGGAATATCGTTTACTGCAAAACGTATGGAAGACACAAACTACCAACTGTCGCTTGCCGTGCTTGACAACGAAGAAAAGCACAACAAGGGAACAGAAGCTGTTGAAAAGACTTTCAATACATTTACCCCTACTTTCCAGACAATTCCAACAGGAACAGAACTGTCACAATATTTTGCAGATAATCCTGTCCCTGAAAATGCAACAACAGAGATGCTTTGCTATGACCTTGAACCAGGCGGTGAATACACCTTGGCAAACAATATTGACTTCGGCAATAAACAGGTTACATTACGTACCACAAATGCTACGAACCATGCAAAGCTCGTGTTCACAGGAAAAGTAAGTTTAAAGACCGGAACAGTATTTTCACTGAAGAACCTTGATATCGATGCATCTCAATCAATGAATCCTGTCATTTCTCTTAGCGAGACACCAGACGAAAACATTAAAGGACTAAAACTTGTAGATAACAAACCTACAGACTACTATTACATCCTCGGTGCTCTTACAATTAACGGATGTAACATAACCGGAGTAAACAACAATCTTGTATACGACGGCAACATGAAATACTGTCTTGAGAGTCTTGTTATCAATAATTCAACAATACATCTAACTCTAAACAGCGAAACAAGTGTTAGCGGAAATGCCGTAATTTACTTTAAGGGAGGATATGCCAACACTTTACAGGTTGCAAATTCTACATTCTGGAACAACGGCAACAGCGATGCAAAATACTTCGTTCAGTATAACAACAATGGCCGTGCTACCCGCGCTGGATATACAAATAGTTGGGTGAATTTCCTCAACAGTACATTCTATAATATAGCAAAAGCTGGACAATGGGCAAACTACGGAGGATTCAGCGGACAGAAATGCTCTTGCTTCGACGTGGAAAAGTGTATCTTCGTAGACTGTGGAAACAAACAAGTAATACGACGCATCTTGGGCGGACGCGGACCTGCTACATATGCAACAGCTATAACGAACTACAACACATATATGTTCAACGGCGAATTTGAAAGTACAGGTGGCATTGTTGAAACATACGACCTCAGTGGTACTGCAATAGAAGAAGACCCGAGCTTCAAGGATGCTGCAAACGGCGACTTTACCGTGAGCGGAGCTGCACAGATTGCAAACAAGACCGGTGACCCTCGCTGGCTTCCTTCTGCAGAATAACCAGCCATAAGGCTTAACTTATAATCGAAATAAAAAAGACACAGAATATGAAAAGAAAAACTTTGATAAGTTTATGCTTCGGCTGCATGGCATTGGTATCAACTCCAATCTATGCCCAGCAAAACCAAACGATAAAAGGTACCGTTGTTGACCAAAACGGTGAACCTATCATCGGTGCATCCGTACGTATTGTCGGAAAGAAAGGCGACAATGTTGGCGTTATCACTGATATTGACGGTAACTATTCCATCACGGCTCCAAAAGGAAGCAAAGTAACCATATCATATATAGGATATTTACCACAGACTGTAACACCTGGCGGAAAGACCCAGCTGAAAGAGGACTCTCAAAATCTTGAGGAAGTGGTTGTGGTAGGTTACGGAACTCAGAAGAAGGCACACTTGACAGGTTCCGTCGGTACAGTACCGATGGACGACATCAAGGATCTTTCTGGAGCAAGCCTCGCTTCTGCACTCTCCGGACTTATCAATGGTGTGAGCGTAAGCGGTGGCGACCGTCAGGTTGGCGAATCGTCAAGCATCACAATCCGTGATGGCGGAGTACTTCACGATTTTACAGGAAATGCAGCAGGACCTCTATATGTTATCGATGGATATGTTTACCCTAATGATATCAAGAATCTTGGTGAAGAGGCTTTCAACAACCTCGACCCTTCTGAGGTGGAAAACATCTCTGTATTGAAGGACGCATCGGCAGCCGTTTATGGTGCGCGTGCCGCTAACGGTGTTATCCTCGTAACAACGAAAAGAGGAAAAATGGGAGCACCACGCATCTCGTATAACGGAACATTCGGTATAACCGATGCCGTGTCAACACCAAAGATGCTTAACTCTTACAACTATGGTCGTCTGTATAACATCATGACAGACAACGATCCGAGAAGTACATCACTCAACCGTACCACTTCTCTGTTCCAGGCAGACGAGCTTGAGGCGATGAAGAGCCTTAATTACGACTTGCTCGACAAATACTGGGATACTGGTGTTACTCAACAGCATAGCGTGAATGTGAGCGGTGCTTCTGACAAAGTGAACTATTTCGGAGGAATCTCTTATTTCACCCAGGACGGTAATCTCGGAAAACTCGACTACGACCGTTGGAACTATCGTGCAGGCATTGATGTTAAGATTAGCAAGAACTTGAAGGCAAACCTCAACGTGAGCGGTAACTTCAGCAAGCTGAACAAACCTAACAACTCTATAGGTAATGGTGGTTTGGAGAATGACTACCGCAACCTACTCTATCGCCCGCGCTATATACCGGAAACAGTTAATGGCATGCCTATCCTGGCATACGGTCCAAGCAATGCACAGGTCAACGAGTCGCAGATTTACTCTTACAATCTGATGCAGAACAATGGTGATTATGCCGAGACGAAGACTAACAACATGACCATTAATGCCGGACTGGAATACGACTTTGAGTGGAGCAAGATTCTTAAAGGACTGAAACTGAAATTCACTTATTCCAAGAGTATCAACAACGACAAGGGCAACCAGTATGGTTCGAAGTTCACACTCTATAAGATGATGAACCGCACCGGAAGCGGACAGCACCTGTATACCCCTATTGCCGGCGAAGACTATAATAACTATCTTACATCCGACAACTTTGAGCCTTCTACATTCGACAATGGTGATTATATATCACGTACTATGTCGAGAATGGACAACTATCAGGTGAACTTCACTGCAAGCTACGGACGCAAATTCGGACAGCACGACATCAACGCTCTCTTCTCTATTGAGAAGTCTGAGTCTGAGCTCGAAGATTTGGGCGGTCATGCCACACAGCCATACTCATTCACAAACTTCCAGTCTAATGGTGCATCTGGTACAAAGACTCCAAGTTGGACACGAAGTGAATCGGGTAGTCTGTCGTATATCGGACGTATCAACTATGCTTATGCCGACAAATATCTCTTTGAATTCCTTATCCGTTCTGATGCGTCAACGAAATTCGCTCCAAAGAACTACTGGGGTGTATTCCCGTCAGCCAGTGTCGGTTGGGTAATGTCACAGGAAAAGTGGTTCAACAAAGCACTTCCTTGGGTTGACTTCCTCAAGCTGAGAGGCTCGTTCGGTCTTACCGGCCGTGACAACACCACAGCATGGCTTTGGATGCAGCACTACGGAATATGGAACAAGACAAGCGATAATGCCGTATTCGGCGAGGGAACGACAAATACCGGACAGTCAATCCGTATGGACAATGGTAATGCCGACGTAAACTACAACGTGCATTGGGACAAGTCTTACAAGGCTAACATTGGTGTAGACTTCAACGTATTGAATAGCCGTCTTGCCGTTACACTCGAGGCTTACAAGGTATGGAACCGCGAAATGTTCATGAACATGTCACAAACGGTTCCAGCTACCGTAGGTTGTCTTTCAGCTTCTACCAACCTTGGAGAAATCAACAACTGGGGATACGAGGCAAGTATCACATGGAGAGACAGAATTGGAAAGGACTTCAAATACCGCATCGGCGTGAACTTCGGATATAGCGACAACGAAGTGCTGAAGAGCGACTTCGCAACCGACTATAAATACCGCACAGTACAGAAGGGCGACCGCTTCGACGTTGGTACATGGGGTATGGAATGTCTTGGCATGTTCCGCAGCTATCAGGAAATTCAAGAATATGTGAAGAAATACAATATCACAAGCTATATGGGAATGGCTCCTGACCAAATAAAGCCAGGTATGCTTATATATAAGGATGTTCGTGGTGCCGGTGGCGAAGGTGCTGCCGACGGTGTAGTTGATGCTAACGACGATCAGGTACGCCTCTCATACCGTGCAAGTAATCCTTACGGATTCACGACAAACCTAAATGCTGAATGGAAAGGTCTGTCTATCACGGCACAGTTCAGCGCGAGCTGGGGTTCAAAGACTGTAATCCCGTCTTCTGCCTTGAAGACTTCTTACGGCATTGAAGCTCAGAACATGCCTTCGTTCTGGAACCCAGACAAGGTGTTCGTATACAAGGATATTACTGACGGAAGCGGAAATGTGGTAATGTCGGAAAACCGCAATGCTGCTCTGCCTAACCCGTCATACAACATCAACAGCGTAGCATCAAGTTTCTGGACAGTAAGCGGCACAAGAGTTACTCTCAACCGTCTGACTCTTGCTTACAAGTTGCCAAAGATGGCTTGGTTCAAGACTTTAGGCTTGGAAAGCGCAAGGGTTAATGTTACCGGACAGAACCTTATCAGCTTCTACAACCCGTATCCAGACAACTTCATCGACCCGATGTGTAGCTACGGTAGCTATCCTAAACTCCGCAAATGGACTATCGGTGTGAACTTAACTTTCTAAACTATAAAATGAAATACATAATGAACAAGAATATAATTAAAGTTTGCAGCATCGCATTCGCAGCTTCTTTACTTGCATCATGTAGCGACAGCTTTCTTGAAAACAAGAAAGACAATAACAACGTGAACAAAGAGGTCTACAATGACTTTACAGGAGCTCAATTGCGTGTTAACTCAATATACGGTCAATGCCTGCCAAACCCTAATACAGCATCGGCTTGGAACAACAACTGTACTGGTCTTGCATCCGACATCCAGTCGAAAGCAACTGAGGAATACTGTGGTATCAGCAGCAGTAGCGAACAAAGTTTTGTGAACCCGCTTTATGAACTTGACGCACAGACTGGCAATGTTGTTCCAGACTATTTCACAAATGAGCAGAAAAACCTCTCGAACGTTTGGGGACGCATCCGTAACATCAATGATTGCATTGCCGGTCTTGAAGGTTGCACATTGAGTCAAGCCGACAAGGATAAATTGCTCGGACAAGCCTTTTTCTTCCGTGCATGGTGCTATTATCAATTGGTTAAATGGTATGGCGGAGTGCCTATCATCAAGGAGGTGCAGGAAACATCAGCAAGTTCGTTTACTCCTCGCTCTTCAGCCAAGGACTGCTTCGAATTCATTATATCTGACCTTGACAAATCAGCAGAGTTGCTCACGGCGTCAACAACCCACGGCGGTTGGGACTCAAGCAATTGGGGACGTGTTACTTCTGGTACAGCCTTGGCTCTTAAAGGCAGAGTTATGAACCTTTGGGCAAGTCCGATGTTCAACCGTGCCAATGACAAAACTCGTTGGGATGCAGCCTACGAAGCAATCAAGGCAAGTATTCCGGTGCTTAATGCCTGCGGAAACGACCTTTACACTTCTGCTGACAACATCAATGCATCTGCATTTGCTACACTATTCGGACAGGTAAGAAACTGCGAGGATGTTTTCGTTACTCTCTTCAATACAGAGGATCCTATGCAGAGCGGTGAGGCTGGCGACAAGGGTAAGAACAACTATTGGGAAAACAACATCCGCCCTGCAAATGCCAACAACAGAAGTGGAGGTATGGAGCCGTCGGCAATGATTATCGACATGTTCCCTATGGCTGACGGTAAATTGCCGTCTTCTGTTGAGACTTACTCTAAACTCGAGAGATCTTCAATGGAATACGACCGTGAGCACCCATTCATGAACCGTGACCCGCGTTTCTACCGTACTTTCGCCTTCCCTGGCGTACGTTGGACTTACAACGGCGATGCAAGTCAGGGCGGTGTAAACAAAAATCCGCAGGGAGGAGAAGACTATGCTCTATGGAATTATGTATGGTATACCAATACAGACGATGCAGGAAACGTTGAAAGCGGTGAGTCTTACGGAGCTGACAATCTGTTGAAGAACAAAAAGGGTATGTACGTAAGAAAGCGCACAAGCGACTATGATCTCAACTCTGCACTATACGTTTACAACAGCGGCTATACCCGTGGAGCATTTGCACGCTCAGCATCTCCTTACATAGAGATTCGTTATGCCGAGGTTCTGCTCAACTATGCCGAGGCTGCATGCGGAGCTGGACACCTTGACGAAGCTGTAGCTCAACTGCAGAAGATCCGTTCACGTGTGGGCTATACTGCCGAAAACAACTATGGTCTACCTGCAAACCTTACTTCAGACCAGGCAGCTTGCATGAGTGCAATCTTGCTTGAGCGCCAGATTGAATTGGCATATGAGGGCAAGCGTTTCGATGATATGCGTCGCTGGATGCTCTTCGACGGAGGTGCTGTTAAAGTTAATGGTGCACCTGAAAGCTGGACTCTCACAGGTTGGGGAGGAAATACATGTACATGGCTTGGATTCAAGCAGTTCAACGGACAGCGTCGTGAGCGTATGGAATTCCGTGTTGCCGACAAATGGGGTACAGGAAAAACAACATACGAGTCTGATCCGCTGTTAGTAAACAATGTTGAGCGCTGCGCTCCTATCGATCTGCGCAAACCAATTGCCGAACAGCAGGAAGTTTTGAAAGGTTGGTATAATGACAACTTGAAGCGCAAAGACAACAAGGGCGATGGCAGAAATGCCGACCATACAACAGACTTGACTATTGACTACCGCGCAAAATATTACTTCCTTGGTTTCTCTCTTGGAGCAATGAACCGTAACGACTCTCGTCTTCAGCAGACAATCGGTTGGACGGACAACAGAAGCGGCAACGGAACTTTCGACCCTTTGGCTGAATAATCCCCACGTATGATTTAGACACAATAAAAGGCACGCATGAAATATTGCATGCCTTTTTTTATTTCATAAAAGCGACAGCGATAATACATTATTGCAAACTTGGAAATGATTATTCCAAACTTGGAAATGATTATTCCAAACTTGGAAATGATTATTCCAAAGTTTGCAATAACTTTTTTAAGACCTAACAGGAAATTCCAGTCAGTCAAACAACCTTGATAAATCCATACAGAGGAAATCTTCCGCCTTAATGCCATTCTCACCAACAACAAATGCGGCATGAGGATTGAATTGCCTACGGAATCTTTCAAGTCCGGATGTACTGCGTTCTCCGTTGCTCTTCACCTCTATTGCAACGACCTTACTGTTCTTCTTTATAACAAAATCAACCTCGTCATTCCCGTCTCGCCAATAAAGAACCTCAAAACGCTTTGCGAAAGCCTGATTAACAATATATGCCCCGACTGCCGACTCAAAAAACTGTCCCCAACGCATTCTGTCAGAAACGGCATCAGCGAACGACATGTCGGAATAAACACTAAGCAAGGCATTGTTATAAACCTGATATTTAGGAATTTTACTCAGTCCATTGAGTAATTTTACTCAGTCCACTGAGTAAATTCGCTGCAAACATACAAATTAATTTGTTTGGCAAAACAAAAAAAGGGAAAAATCAAAGGAAATCAAGACCTTGCAGCAAACAATTAAAACAGAGTAAAACTAAAATTTTTGTCTGTTACTATATAGACAAACCTTGGTGTTATTCTGTTTTACAGATTGAAGATGATTCTCTTTGTTTTTTATGTTTATCGCCATCTGACAAGTAAAATGCCAAAGGCATTACCGGTGGATTGGCGGATTTCCGAAAGAGAACTTGTTCTCGTAAGGAAATACGACAATACATCGGTAAGCACGAGAAACGAGGGCTTTACTTGCCAGATGGGGTTTTGTTGGTTTTCGTCTAAAAAATATATTTGTCACATCCGATAATAAATATTATCACTCCAAATATCGGATGAAGCCGATTTTCTTGCTCATATGAGATATTTGTTGTAATTTAGCAACACGAAAACATTACAAAAACGAAACGTGAAACGTTATATTACACGGATAACTCTGAAAACAGTAATTGAATATGAACAATAAGAAAATTGTCCTGATGTCGCTCGCATTCACATTGTGCACGGCGGCATGGGCTGGAGGAAAACAAAAGAAAGAGGTGTTCATCCCGATGGACTACTCCACTTGCGGATACCATGCCTCGGAGCAAGGTATTCCCGACGTGAGGAATGTGGTGGCGGTGAGAAATGCCGCAGGCAACTGCAGTCAGCGACTGCAAAAGGCTATCGACTACGTGTCGGCAATGAAGCCCGACAAGAACGGGCACCGCGGAACGGTGCTCATCGGCGAAGGCACTTTCTACCTTGACCAACCGCTGAGGATTTCTGCCTCGGGAGTTGTAATCCGTGGTATGGGGAAAAAGAAAACGCGCCTTGTGAAGAGAGGGTTCGACCGCGGAGCCCTTGTTTATATCGAGGGGAAAACAGATTTGACAAAGGGCGACACGCTGAAGATTGCCGACGAGAAGCTGAAAGCCGGCAGCCAGACGATAGCGCTCGAAGCAGGCGGCATGCTGAAAGCCGGCGACAGGATTATGATTCTGCGCCCATCGACGAAGGAATGGATAGAGTCGCTGAAATGCAACGACTTCGGCGGAGGACTGGACTATACAGGATGGAAGCCCTCGGACATCGACATGCTGTGGAACAGAACCGTGGTGAAGGTGGAGGGCAACACCGCCACTCTCGACGCTCCGCTCACGATGACTATTGACCGGAAATATGGCAACGCCATGGTTATCACCTCTTATAATAAGGGGGAGATAACAGAGTGTGGCGTGGAGAACATGACTCTGGAATCTGCCCACAACGACTGGAACCCGAAGGACGAGGACCACTGCTGGGACGGCGTGTGGATGAACAATGCCAAAGACTGCTGGGTGCGCCGCACGGATTTCAAGCATTTTGCCGGCAGTGCCGTGAACCTGCAGAAGCAGACCAGGCGCATCACCGTGGAGGACTGCGTGGCAAGCCAACCGGTATCCGAGATTGGCGGTTGGCGCAGAAGGGTGTTCCTTACCCGCGGCGAACAGAACCTGTTTCAGCGCTGCGTGTCGAAAGACGGATGCCACGACTTTGCCGCCGACTATTGTGCTCCGGGGCCTAACGCCTTTGTGCAGTGCGACGGCGAAGGCTCGCTCAGCTTCAGCGGCAGCGTGGGTTCCTGGGCACCGGGACTGCTCTTCGACGTGGTGAACATCGAGGGCAACGACCTCTCGTTCCGCAACCTTGAAAACTGGCAGATGGGAACGGGATGGAACACCGCCAACAGCATGTTCTGGCAGTGCACCGCCTCTACCCTGTTCTGCTATTCGCCCGACGAGGACGACCGCTCGAGCGCCAATGCCTGCTGGGGCACGATGACCGGCAACGGCGAATGGACCGGCAGCAACGATGCCGTGACGCCGCGCAGTCTGTTTTACGACCAACTGCATAAGCGCGTTGGCGACAAGGCAAACAACGGCTACGTATATAACAGGAACATTACGGCATCGAGCAGTCCAACGATAGAGGTGGCTCAAAGGCTCGCCATGGAATCGGTAACCACGCCGAGGGTGACAATCGAGATGTGGATGGACTCCATACCATACACAGCCAGTTTGTCGACATCTGGACTGAAGGATATTGACAACATAAAGCTGAAGACCCCAGCCTCAACATTGGCAGAAGCAAAAAAAGAGGAAGAAGGGAAATTCGGCATCACCGACGGTCATATCACCTTCGACGGCAAACTAATCACCGGCAACCGCTACGCCATCCCATGGTGGAACGGCAGAACGAAGGACAATTTCATACAGAAAGGGGCAAAGCCTGCAATAACTCGCTTTGTGCCTGGAAGGGAAGGCAAGGGATGGACCGACCGCATCGACTCGGTGGTAACATTCATGAAGAAAGACGGCTACTGCATGCTCGACCAGCACTACGGACTGTGGTATGACCTCAGACGTATAGACCACGAGAGGGTGAAACGTGCCGACGGCGAGGTGAGCGCCCCGTTCTATGAGCAGGCTTTCGCCCGCAGCGGACAAGGAAAGGCATGGGACGGACTGAGCCTCTACGACCTGACTCGACCCAACGAATGGTACTGGCAACGCGAGCGCGAATTTGCCGCTGCCGGAGCAAGAGAGGGCATGCTACTCTTCAACCAGAACTATTTTCAGCACAACATCATCGAGGCTGGCGCACATTGGGTGGATGCCCCGTGGCGACCAGTGAACAATATTAACCACACGAGCTTCCCGGAGCCTGTGCCGTTTGCCGGCGACAAGCGCGTGTTCATGGCAGAACAGTTCTACAACGAGGACGACCCTGCCCTGCGCCCCCTGCACAAGGGATACATCCGCATGTGTCTCGACCAGCTGAAAGACAACAACAACGTGGTACAGCTAATCAGCGAAGAGTATACCGGACCGCTCCACTTCACCCGCTTCTGGCTACAGACCATTGCCGAATGGGAACGCGAAACGGGCAAGCACCCGATGATTGCCCTGAGCTGCACAAAGGATGCACAGGATTCTATCCTTGCCGACCCAGAGCTGTCGAAACTTGTGGACATCATCGACATACGCTACTGGCACTACAACACATCCGGCATCTGGGCTCCGCCTGCCGGCAAGAACATGGCGCCGCGCCAATTTATGCGCAAGATGAAAGTGGGCAAGACGGGCTACAAGGAAGCATACAAGGCGGTGAGCGAATACAAGAAACTGTATCCGCAGAAGGCCGTAACCTTCTTCTCACAGCAATATCCACAGTATGGCTGGGCAATACTCATGGCTGGCGGTTCGCTGCCTAATATCCCCGTGAAGAACGAGAAATTTCTGAAAGATGCCGCCAAGATGTATGTCATGGCAAACGACGGCGGCGACGACTCCTACGACCTGCTCGGCAACCCGAACGTGGGCTACATTGTCTACACCCACAACAACCGCGAGCAGTATATCGTGCCGGCACCGGGAAAATACAACGTGTATATCATCGACAAGAATGACGGCAGCATGAAACTCGCCGGAAAAAAAATCAATATAAACGGCAAATATATTCTCCCGGGAATAAAGAGCGAACAAGTTTACTGGCTCGAAATTCTATAAAGAGCAACTTGATATTATGAGGCGCAAAAATGTTATAGCCTTTAATATTTGACACATGTAACCATAATATTTGACAACAGGTATCGCAAAAGCCGTGCGATACCTGTTTTTTCTATATAAAAATCAATTTTTCCCAATAAAAACCACTTGATTTAGGACAAGAATACGAAACTTTTCACTATCTTTGCAAAGAACAAAATCAATATCAAACAACCTTCCTCAGCCATAAACTGAAGAAGTCTTAGCAAGCAGTATTATCTAAACAATCTATGGTTAACTTAACACAACTTTACGACACTCACATCGACAATCTATTCATGTTCGGTACAAAATTCACGTCCGACCGTGAACTTATAAAAGATTGCATCCAAGATGTTTTTGTCAGACTATTTAATAAAGGTAAAGACCTTGACAAAGTGGACAACATCGAGTCATACCTTTATGTTTCTCTTCGCAACCGCATCAACGACGAATTCCGTCGCCAGACGCACTTGAGCGATGATGAGATTACCGATTTAAACATGCGTCCACTGACTGAGAGCGAAGAGTATGACTTGGAGCGTATTGACGAAGACAATAACCGTCAGCTTGCCATGACGCAATACATCAGCAACCTCTCTCCACGCCAGCAACAGATTATACACCTATTTTATATAGAGGAACGCAAATACGATGACATTTGTCAGATTATGGGCATCAACTACCAGTCGGTAAGAAACTTGATGCACCGTAGCATGAGCCGACTGAAGAAAATGGCTGCCAAATAACCAGAACAGATATCATTACATTGCATCATAACATAAAAAACATCTTTTTTTATAATAATATCTGGAAAAAAGAGTACAAGAATAGTCATGTTGCGTCTTTAAAGTGATTTTATTAGATAACTGCTCACATTAAGACACAATTAGAAATGGCTAACAAATTTATAAACCAGACAAGTAAGCAAATCCCTTTAGCCAAGGGACAAGCTTCTGTTGCTCCACTGACAAATGAGGAGAAGGCAGATTTGAAGATGCGCATATTGCTCGCCATCAATGCTAAGATGGCATAAAGCAGTATGCAGGAAAAGGAAAAGGAAAAAGAAACATGACATCATAACTCATATTTTGGGTTTTAGATAACAAGACAAGTATTACAATAAAGTAATACTTAGAAAGGGAATGCACTTTTAACGCATTCCCTTTTGTTTTACCACACATTTTTATCTTTTTAGAAAATAGGCGGCATCTCGGCAATAA
>DBKQ01000057.1:1844-13488 GCA_002298545.1 Prevotella sp. UBA746 | reverse complement strand
TGCGCTCGTACATCTTGTCGTAAGCTTCCTCGAAGCTATAGCCCTCACGAGCACGTTTCTCTGCCAGATGCTTGGCGAATTTGGCGCGGCGTCCCTGCTCGTTGTCGGCACGCATATCTACAATCTCTATATCGGAGAGATCGAGTTTCAAGCGGTTTGCCACACGGTTCAAACGATCAGGGTTGCCCAACAGAATAGGCTGGCAAATGCCCTCGTTCTTAGCCTGTACGGCAGCCTTCAGCATGGTAGGGTTCCCGCCTTCTGCGAATACTACGCGCTGTGGGTGGAGGCGCGCTGTGTCATGGAGCTTGCGGGTGAGCTTGGTCTCCTGTCCGAGCAACTGGCGCAATCCCTGCTTGTACTTCTCCCAGTTGGTGATAGGAGTGCGGGCTACGCCACTCTCCATAGCAGCCTTGGCAACGGCGGCTGACACCTCTGTGATCAAGCGTGGATCCACAGGCTTTGGGATGAAATATTTAGGACCAAAGGTGAGGTCGTTTACGTGATATACGTCGTTCACAACGTCTGGCACTGGCTGCTTAGCCAAGTCGGCGATAGCATGAACTGCGGCCATCTTCATTTCTTCGTTGATGGCACGTGCGTGAACGTCGAGAGCACCACGGAAGATGTATGGGAAACCAATTACGTTGTTAATCTGGTTAGGATAGTCAGAACGTCCTGTACTCATCAGTACATCAGGACGGCTTGCCATTGCATCCTCGTATGAAATCTCAGGCACAGGGTTTGCCAGGGCAAAGACAATAGGCTGCTCAGCCATTGAGCGGATCATATCCTTTGTAAGTACATTACCTTTAGAAAGACCAACAAACACATCAGCCCCTTTTATTGCCTCTTCCAAATTGTGCACATCGCGACGATCTGTTGCAAAAAGTTTCTTCTGTTCTGTAAGATTCTCTCTGTCGCTTGTTATTACGCCCTTAGAGTCGAGCATAACGATATTCTCTTTTCGTGCACCTAATGCAACATACATTTTTGTACAAGATATTGCTGCTGCACCGGCACCATTGACAACGATTTTCACTTTTGAAATATCCTTGCCATTCACTTCAAGTGCATTTTTTAAGCCTGCAGCAGATATTATGGCAGTACCATGCTGGTCATCATGCATTACAGGAATGTCGAGTGTGCGTTTTAGTCTATCCTCGATATAGAAACATTGTGGTGCCTTTATATCTTCAAGATTTATACCGCCAAATGTAGGAGCAATACGCTCAACTGTTTCACAGAATTTTTCAGGGTCTTTCTCTGCAATTTCAATGTCAAAGACATCGATTCCGCCATATATCTTAAACAGAAGTCCTTTGCCTTCCATAACAGGCTTTCCGCTCATCGCTCCGATGTCGCCAAGTCCCAGCACGGCTGTTCCGTTACTTATTACGGCAACAAGATTTCCTTTGTCTGTATATTTATATGCATCATCTGGATTTTGCTGGATTTCCAGACATGGGAAAGCCACTCCTGGAGAGTAAGCCAAACTAAGGTCTGTTTGTGTAGAGTACGCTTTCGTAGGCTTTACCTCAATTTTTCCAGGTCTTGAGCCTTCATGATAAGCCAGTGCGGCTTCTTTTGTTATCTTAACCATAATGTTTGAGTTATTATAATAGATTTTAGATTTCTTTTCTGTAGTTTTCTGATGCAAAATTAATAAAATTAATAGATAAACAAAGAAAATATCAAAAAAGTTTGTAACTTTGTACCAAATTGTAACAATAATGCATAAATACAACAATACAAATATCTCATATCACCGACAGGAACTTCGCGAGAAGATTCTTCGCACGGCCGACAATATGTTTAAGCGCGAAGGAATAAAATCCGTGCGTATGGATGATATTGCTGCACGTCTGTCAATATCAAAGCGTACTCTCTATGAGCTTTACGACAATAAAGAAGATCTTCTTCTCGAATGTGTGAAAATGGATAAAGACGACTTCTCAAAACGAATACAAGACTATGCAATGACGGCAGAGAATGAGATAGATATTGTGGTAACATTTTTCCGATACAAGCTTGCAGATTTTGATACAATAAGTCCTCTGTTTTTTGATGATCTCGACAAATATGCTAAAGTTAAAGATTTTTTGCGCCAACACCATATCAGTCAGCAAGAAAGTTCGTATGAGTTTATACGACGATGTGTTGAGAGAGGCTTCTTTGCTCCACACATTAATTTTAATATAATTCAGGATATTTGCGACACTTTCGTGGAGTCAAAAATAGCAGAAAACCTAAGCCGTAAATACACGTTACGTGATATTTTCCTGAATTTCTTCGTCGTTCTGCTGCGTGGCTTTTGCACGGAAAAGGGGCTTATTCTTCTTGATCGCTATATAAAGAAAAGTAAATTATAATACCTTTGTATAAATATTATTTATGTCAGATATGGAATCTATACTTTTTTGTAGCCCTTCTTGGCATCATTCCACTTGGCGAGAATGATGATTTTGGAGCTTCGTTAAAGTCCCTTTCCGAAACAGAGGGTCCACTGTATCTTGCACCCCCATACTGTGCATAACGCTGACGTATACGGTCTACATAATCTACAGTTTCTGAACCTCTCATATATCCGTTCCTAACTACCGGATCGTTATAATATTCAGGTCTTTGCAAGTTTAAGACATAAGGCGCAACATGACTCCATCTATGCGGATTCCCACCATATTTCCTCGTTAGAGCCATAGCATCTTTTATATGATTATAGCCCCCATTGTAACTTGCCAATACAAAGTTCTGTCTTTCTGCATTTGAAGGAACATCACGGAATTTTGCTGTTAGCTCAGCCAAATATCTTACTGCGGCCTCTATACTTCGCTCTGGGTTAAATAAGTCTGAATGTGGAAGTCCGAGATGGTCTGCCGTCCCCGGCATAATCTGCATCAATCCGCAAGCTCCTGCCCATGATTTTGCATTAGGATCGAAACAGGATTCCTGATAACATTGTGCAGCAAGCAGTCTCCAGTCCCATCTTGCCATTGGTGCATAACGTCTAAACAAATTGTCGTATTTTGAAATAACTCCGCTTGCCCTGTCCAAGAAAGGAGCATATACATGCCTTTTTATGCTCTGCGCAGAAAAAAGATATTTTTCTTCGTTTTTTACTTGTGCCATAATCTGGGGCTTATACCAACTGTCAAGAGCCTTGGCAAGTTCCGTATTGCCTTCTTTTACAGCCCATCCCGTGGCAAGAGAATCTATCCGGGCACCACAGAGTCGCAGTCCCTTTGCTTCTTTCTTCGGAATCATAAATGCGATAAGGTCTGCTTCACCTTTCTTCAGTCTATCCACCATCTCTGTGGTATCTTTACATACTTCCACCCGCAATGAAACTCCAATATGCTGTGCAAACTTTTCACAAAGCAGATATTGGGTTCCCATTCCGTGTCCGTGGTAGTCAAAGTATGTCTCTGGACCACTCATGGTGAGCACTATCATTTCTCCATTTTCAATAATGTCATCCATAGAGAGGATGCCCCCAGAAGTATTTTCTGTCGTATCATTAAGCGTTTCTCCCCATGGTGTTGTATCATTTCCACGCCTACCGCCAATACATGAACAAGTAGCAATGACCAAAACTATTGCAGCTATAAAAATATGTATTTTATTGAGCATAAATATCCAGTTATAGTTGTTTGTCCAACATTAATTGTTCAAAACAAATACAAAGATACAACATTTCTTGCAAATTAGCAGCAAATTATTTAATTTTGCCAAAATGTAATTTAAATATCGGCAATTACATTAGTCGTAAAATAATATAATAGGTATAGAATCATTCATTAAAAAAGATAAGCTTATGATACGAATAGCAGTCCAGTCAAAAGGAAGACTGTCTGATGACACGATGAACCTCCTTGCAGAATCTGATATTAAAATCAATGCAAAACGACGTACTCTATTAGTCCAGTCATCAAATTTTCCTATAGAAATTCTTTACCTCCGCGATGACGACATTCCACAGAGTGTTGCTACAGGGGTTGCCGATATTGGTATTGTTGGCGAAAACGAATATTGCGAAAGATGTCCTGAGGCGGAAATAGTCAAGCGGCTTGGCTTCAGTAAGTGTCGGCTATCTCTTGCAATTCCCAAGAGCGAGAATTATGATGGTCTACACTGGTTCGACGGCAAAAAGATCGCAACGTCTTATCCGAATATCCTTAATAAGTATTTGTCGGAGAACAATATTAAGGACGCTGAAATTCATATCATAACCGGCAGTGTGGAGATAAGTCCGGGAATAGGTCTTGCCGATGCTATATTTGATATTGTTAGCAGCGGTTCTACCTTAGTCAGCAATAACCTCGTTGAGGTAGAGACTGTTATGAAAAGCGAGGCACTACTTATAGCAAATAAAAATCTTGACAGTGAGAAAAAAGCAATCCTCAAGCAGCTTCTTTTCCGCTTTGAAGCCGTGCGCAATGCCATAGACAAGAAATATGTGCGCATGAACGTACCCAAGGCAAACATGGATGAAATAATCAAGGTGTTGCCGGGATTGAAAAGTCCTACTGTAATTCCTCTTGCCGACAAGGACTGGTGCTCTTTGCATACTGTACTTGACGAGAAGTGTTTTTGGGAAATAATCGGTAAGCTGAAAGCTCTCGGAGCACAAGGCATTCTCGTTACACCTATAGAGAAAATGATTCTTTAAACCTTGCAAAATATGGAAATAATAGAATATCCTGAGGTAAAGGACTGGAATGTAATTGCCGTTCGTCCGCAAATAGACCTTACCTCCCTTTACAGTACCGTAAATTCTGTACTTGAAGACATCAAGGCTAATGGTGACTCTGCTGTTAGGGAATACGAACATAAGTTCGACCATGTGGAACTTCAAGATCTGCGTGTCAGCGACGAAGAGATAGCTGAAGCTATAAAGGATGTAGATGAAGAGCTTCTCGATGCCATCCGTCTTGCCCACGACAATATATACAAATTTCATGAGGCTCAGCGATTTCAAGGTGTGCATGTTGAGACGCAGCCTGGTATAGAATGTTGGCAGAAGAGCGTTGCAATAGAGAAAGTCGGACTATACATTCCTGGCGGAACGGCACCTCTATTCTCTACTGTCTTGATGCTTGCCACTCCTGCCCGTATTGCCGGATGCAAGGAGATCGTTTTGTGTACACCTCCCGGAAAAGACGGAAAGGTAAACAATGCTATCCTTGCTGCTGCCAGTATTGCCGGAGTGACACAGATCTACAAAATCGGCGGTGTCCAGGCTATCGGGGCTATGGCTTACGGCACAGAAACAGTGCCTAAAGTATATAAGATTTTCGGTCCTGGCAACCAATACGTCATGGCTGCGAAACAGGCTGTTAGTCTTCATGATGCAGCAATCGACATGCCTGCCGGTCCATCGGAGGTTTGTGTCATAGCTGATGAAACGGCAAATGCTACATTTATTGCTGCAGACCTCCTGTCTCAGGCTGAACACGGCACGGACTCACAGGCTCTACTCATTACAACATCAAAGGAAATCTTAACCAATGTTTCGAAAGAGTTGCAGAATCAACTTGCCACATTACCGAGGAAGGATTTTGCTGCCAAATCTCTTGCTAACAGCAAGGCGGTTCTCGTTCATGACTTGGATGAAGCCATGCGTCTTTCTAATGTCTATGCTCCGGAGCACTTGATTATCGCTACAGGAAACTGCCGTAAACTTGCCGAAAAGGTCGTTAATGCCGGTAGTGTTTTCTTGGGCAATTATGCTTGCGAAAGTGCCGGCGATTATGCCAGCGGAACAAACCACACTCTGCCTACCCATGGCTATGCCACAGCATATAACGGTGTAAACCTCGACAGCTTTTGCCGCAAGATTACTTTTCAGGAAATATCCCAAGACGGTATACGTAGTATAGGCAGAGCTGTAGAAACAATGGCTGAAAACGAATCTCTTATTGCTCATAAAAGGGCTATGACATATAGAATAGATAGTTTGAAGCAACTGACAGAAAATACTGATTAATAATTCCCCTTGTTTTGGGACTATAATATATTATAAAAATGAAAGACCTTGATCAACTTGTAAGAAAGAATATTCTTAAACTCAAACCATATAGCTGTGCGCGTACAGAATACAGCGGCAAAGGGGCGCGTATATTCCTTGATGCTAACGAGAATCCATATAATGAACCTTTTAACAGGTATCCTGACCCACTGCAAACTGATATAAAGAAAAAGATATCGACAATTAAGCGCGTTCATCCTGAATGCATATTCCTTGGCAATGGTTCCGACGAGGCTATTGACCTTGTCTACAGGTGTTTTGTCGAACCAGGACGCGACAATGTCGTTGCAATAGAACCTACTTATGGTATGTACAGGGTATGTGCTGAAATAAATGACGTAGAATACCGTGCAGTGGAACTTGAAGAGAATTTTCAACTCTCTGCCGACAAGATTTTGAAGGCGTGCGACTGGAAGACTAAGGTTATATGGCTTTGCTCTCCAAATAATCCTACTGGAAACTTGCTCGACCGTGACGAGATTTTGAAGATAATTAACGGATTCGAGGGATTTGTTGTTGTTGACGAGGCTTATTCTGACTTCTCCAAGCAGCCACCATTACGACTTGAATTACATAAATATCCCAACCTCATTGTTCTCAACACTTTCAGCAAGGCATGGGGATGTGCCGGTCTTAGACTGGGTATGGCTTTTGCCCATCCTGAGGTTATTGATATTTTCAATAAGGTTAAATATCCTTACAACATTAGCTCGCTTACTCAAAGAGAAATCAGTCGACAGCTTGATCATAAATATGATGTCGACAAATGGGTGGGTATCTTGCTAATGGAAAGAGACCGTGTCATGGAAGCTTTCTCTCTCTTGCCTACTTGCAAGAAAGTTTATCCATCGGATGCAAATTTCTTCCTTGCTGAAATGACTGATGCTGACTTAGTGTATAATTATCTAAAACAGAATGGTATAATTGTCAGGAACAGGAATCAGGTAAGTCTGTGCCACGGTTGTCTGAGGATAACCATTGGCAGTAAGTCTGAAAACAGCGAATTACTCTCTGTACTTAGACAGTTTAATGGGTAACAACTTATGCATAAAACTATAAATTCAAACAGGAATGTATTTTACAGGATTAATAATTGCCATAATGGCGTTCCTCATTATCGGGATATTTCATCCGGTAGTGATAAAAACTGAATATTATACCGGTACTCGTCTTTGGTGGATCTTCTTGCTTCTCGGCTTGGCTTGCATTGCTGCTGCTCTATTTGTTGAGAGCATCATCGGATCTGCAGCTCTCGGTATCATTGGCGCTTCATTGTTATGGTCTATCGGGGAATTGTTTGAACAGAAAGAACGCGTCAGAAAGGGATGGTTTCCGATGAACCCTAAACGCAAGCATGAATACGGAAAAAGTGAGGAGAAGAAGTAATGAAGACTAAATTGATTGTTGTAGGAAAGACTAACGACAAGAATATAATACAGGGCATTAGCGACTATGTAGGTCGCATCTCTCACTATATGCCTTTCGACATTGCCGTAATCCCTGAACTTAAAAACACTAAAAGTCTCTCGTCTGATGTACAGAAGGAGATGGAAGGCGATTTGATTCTAAAGCAGTTACAGCCTTCCGACTTCGTCGTCTTGCTTGACGAACATGGTAAAGAATATCGCAGCATAGAATTTGCAGCATGGATAGAGAAGAGACGTCAGGCTTCACAGAATCTCACCTTTATCATTGGCGGTCCGTATGGATTCGCAAAGAAGGTTTACGACCGTGCAGACAGTAAACTTTCACTTTCAAAGATGACTTTCTCCCATCAAATGATTCGTTTGCTTTTCGTTGAACAGATTTATCGCGCCTGTACCATCATTAAAGGGGAACCTTACCATCATGAGTAACATATAGAAATTCGTATTGCGGATATTAAAAAATAAGTCCAGCCTTATGAGGGGATTCCACATAAAGGTTGGACTTTTATATTTTATATTGAACCTATAGCAATTTCGAAATTTCCTCAAATTTCTTTCCCATATTCAAGTTTAGGTAGATATTATAGAGAGCTGCTGCCCAACGGTCTTTCTGGTCGGGTGCCAGTTGGCGATAATGCTCCATATATGGCAGAGCCTTTGAGTATGCGTCCTTTGCATGTGCCTTGCTTCCCTTTCCACCATTTTTCTGAGCCTCGAATGCAAGATTTAGATATGCTACGCCTGCAGTATAATATGCGTCTGCTACGGAATCGTTTATTGCAATGATATGGTCGCATACTACTATACATTTTTCGTATTCGCCAATGTTAAGCAATATATTCCCTTTTGCATACAGAAAGAGTGTGTTCAGCGAATCGCCTTCAATGGCTTTGTCGGCTACTGCCATAGCCGAATCCTGCATGTTGTTGGAATTATAGTAGTCAACAAGTCTTGTAAAGAAATACTCCGACTTGGGATATTCTTCAACTCCTTTTTGCAAAATGTCCCGATACTCTCCCGTCCGCTTTTCTTCATTATAGATATCTGCAAGAAAACGCATCGTATTCTCTCTTCCACTTTTATAAAGAAGTGCATTTGCCGAATGTTTCTCTGCCATTCTATTGTCGTGAAGTCTCACTCCACAATATGTTGCAAGATATGATGCCGACAAAGCAACTGGTTCGGTTGCTGAATACTTCATTGAGGAGAAAAGCGGCTGACGGGTGCAGTCAATATATGCGTCAAGCATACTGAAGGCTTCTGCAAATTTCTGTTTTGATATAAAGAAAAGTCCTCCACTATACAGGTTCTTACGGAAAGGCACAAGGAAATCCATATTTTTCTTTCTGAACCTCGGTCTCACACTACCCTTCTTGTCTGGCAGAGCGTCTACACTATCCATTGCCTCGTAGGCAAGAAACATTTTGCGGTTTGTAAGGAAAAGTGCAGTCGTGTCATACGCCTGTTTCAGATATAGTTTTTCATTCCCCTGTTCATATTGTTTTTTTATAGCTTCGGTCAAGGTCAGCCAAATCTTAATATTCTGTTTGTTGGCTGAGTCCTGCAGTAAAGTACGCATCGAAGCCTCTGCTTTGTCAAGATTTGCCCCACTCTTTATATAGGTTTGCGCTTGTGCTATTTCTTTCTTTTGTGCACAGGCGCAAATCCATACCGGCAGCAATGCAAGCATCAATGCAATAAGTCTTTTTTCAACGAAACCAAACAATCTTTTCATCCTATCAAAAAATAAAAAAAGGGTCAAGCGAGGCTACATTCCAAAGTAACCTCTCTCGACCCATATTCTTTAAAAATAATTATTTTGTCAGAGCCTCTGCATCCTTTGTCTTAGGATCATCAGCACCGAGAGTACGATACAGGCAAGTATAGAGCGAGTAAGCCCAATTTGCCTTATATTCCATCTTCGTGTCAAGATCCTTAGCCTTGTTCAGATACTCGATAGCCTGATCGTAAACACCGATGATAACTTTCTCTGCAGCAGCAGGTATACGACCTTTTGTTTTTGCTGAAATCTGCTCAGCCTTTTCCTGTGCGAGGAACATGTAGCAGTTTCCAATAGAAGCTACAACTGGTACGTTACCCGGCATAATGTCGGCAGCCTTTTTCAAGTCCTCGATAGCCTCCTGCCATTTGTGGTCATTCATATAAGCCTGACCTCTCATTGCAACAGCTGCAAAATTCTTTGGGTTCTGTGCCAAAGCCTTGTCAACAAGAGCGTTGAACTCTGCCTTGCGGCCCTGTGCGAGATAAAGAGAGGTGAGAGTGCTGAACACTACCTGATTGTCAGGATACTGTGCATATATGTTCTCTACCTTCTTTGTAACAGCGAGAGTATCCTCATGGCTCTTCATCGTATTCTGCAGAGCGTTAAGCTTTACGGTCATAGCATCCTTTACGTATGCTGTATCCGTAATAGCTACGTCTGAATATCTGTCGGCAAGGTCATACTCCTGTCCGAAGAATGCCGAGAGTGCAGCAAAATATGCAATCTGTGTAAGATACTGGTCTGGAGCTGCAGTCTGGAAAATCTTTGCGCTACCGCTGTCTACATATGAGCCGAATGCAGCAGCAGCACCCTTGTAGTCCTTGGCATCATAGAGAGCCTGTCCTGCATTGATAAGTGCTGCACGTGCTGGCTGCAAACGGGCTGCATTCTTTGAACCGAACTTTGGTTTAATCTTACCCTTTGCATTTGGCTTGTTGTCATACTTGTCACACTCGAGTGCAGCCGTAAGTGCTGTCTCTGCAGCTTTATACATAGCCGGTTTGTTGGCGGTCTGCTCATGCTTTACCTGATCCTGCAGTTCCTTAGCCGACTCTGTGTTGTATGCATCGAGTGCGAGGTCTACAACCTTGTTGTAAGCTTTAGCCATGTCCTCATCGTTAAGTGAAGATTTGGCAGACTGAATCATTGTCAGAGCCTCGTTGTAGTCTTTAGCACCAAGAATCGTTTTGATGTCCTGGGCATACATTGACGCACTGCTGAGTGCTGCCAATGCAAAAACCATGATTTTTTTCATTTCCATTTATTTTTAAAGTTGTTTGATTGTTTATTCTTCTGTCGGGAGGTTGTCGTTGTCCTCAACGTCTGATGGCACTTCATCGCCATTATTTTCAACACTTGTGTTGTCGCGACGGATTTCCTCACTTGTCTTGTCGAAGTTAGCGCGGCTCTCCTCTTCGGCAACAGCCTCGAGATCTGAGCTCATCACCTTGCAAACACTTGCAATGACATCGTTCTTCTTCGTCAGGTTTATTAGTCTAACACCCTGTGTCGCACGTCCCATTACTCGACATTCCCTAACGGCAAGTCGGATAACGATACCGCTCTTATTAATAATCATCAGGTCGTTGTCGTCGTTTACAACCTTTATAGCCACGAGTCTGCCGGTCTTCTCGGTTATGCCGAGAGTCTTCACGCCCTTTGTTCCACGGTTTGTAACGCGGTAATCTTCCACATTGCTGCGCTTACCGTATCCGTTTTCGCTGACAACCATAATGGTTTCGTTCTGCGGATCGTTAACGACAACCATTCCTATCAGTTCGTCGTCTCCACCGTCAAGTCTCATTCCTCTCACACCGGTAGAAGTACGTCCCATTGCCCTTACGGTATTCTCGTTAAAGCGAACGGCACGTCCGTTTTTGTTGGCAAGCACCAGTTCGTTGTTTCCGTTTGTCAGTCTAACTCCTACTACCTCATCACCTTCGTTGATGTTGATTGCATTAACGCCGTTAGCTCTCGGACGACTATATGCCTCGAGCAGTGTCTTCTTTATAACGCCCTGTTTCGTGGCGAATACTACATAGTGGCTGTTGATAAACTCCTTGTCGTCAAGTCCTTTCAGTCGCAAGAAAGCATTCACGCTGTCATCGCTGTCGATGTTGAGCAGGTTCTGTATCGCCCTACCCTTGCTGCTCTTGTTTCCTTCTGGAATTTCATAACACTTGAGCCAATAGCAACGACCCTTCTTCGTGAAGAACATCATTGTATTATGCATCGTTGCCGGATATATATATTCGGTGAAGTCCTGTTCGCGACTGTGTGCGCCCTTGCTGCCTACTCCGCCGCGTGCCTGCTCGCGGAATTCGCTGAGCGGTGTACGCTTGATATATCCTAAATGACTGATAGTAATGACTACTGGATCATTTGGATAGAAATCTTCCGGATTAA
>DBKQ01000057.1:0-1778 GCA_002298545.1 Prevotella sp. UBA746 | reverse complement strand
CCTTCATCACCTTCTTGCAAAGTTCCGGATCGTCAAGAATCTGCTGTAAGTATGCTATCTGGCGTTCCAGTTCGTCATACTCAGCGTGCAACTGCTCCAGACGGAGTCCGGTTAGCTGACTGAGCCTCATGTCTACGATTGCCTTAGACTGGAGCTCGTCGAGATTGAATCTCTGTTCCAAATTGCGCTGTGCGTCTGACGGGGTCTTGGACGCACGGATGATGTGTACTACTTCGTCGATATTGTCGCAAGCGATAATAAGACCTTCGAGGATATGAGCACGCTCCTGAGCCTTCTTGAGGTCATATTTAGTGCGTCGGATAGTAACGTCATGACGATGCTCTACGAAATATTTCACGCATTCTTTCAGTGTGAGCAAGCGTGGACGTCCTTTAACCAAGGCAATGCAATTCACAGAGAATGAACTCTGTAGAGCAGTCATCTTAAACAGTTTGTTCAATATGACATTCGCGTTGGCATCCTTCTTTACGTCAATTACGATGCGCATTCCCTGTCGTCCGGATTCATCGTTGGCATTAGTAATGCCGTCGAGCTTTCCTTCTTTCACGAGGTCTGCGATATATGAGATAAGCTGTGCCTTGTTTACGCCATATGGAATCTCTGTTATTACGATTTTGTCGTGCGAGTCACCGCTTTCTATTTCTGCCTTTGCTCGCATCACAATGCGTCCGCGACCGGTCTCGTAAGCATCTTTTACACCCTGTATTCCATAGATATATGCTCCTGTAGGGAAATCCGGTGCTTTTATATAATGCATCAGTCCGTCGGTATCTATTTCCGGGTTGTCAATATATGCGCAGCAACCGTCGATTACTTCTCCGAGGTTGTGTGTAGGGATATTTGTTGCCATACCCACGGCAATTCCGTTTCCTCCATTTACGAGCAGATTCGGAATCTTTGTCGGCATCACGGTTGGCTCCAAGAGCGAATCGTCGAAGTTGTTCGTCATATCCACGGTGTCCTTGTTCAGGTCGTCCATGATATGCTCTCCCATTTTCGAGAGTCGACACTCTGTATAACGCATGGCTGCCGGAGAGTCGCCGTCGACACTTCCGAAGTTACCCTGTCCGTCAACGAGGGTGTAGCGCATGTTCCAGTCTTGTGCCATTCTCACGAGGGCTCCATAAACTGAGCTGTCGCCGTGCGGGTGGTATTTTCCGAGCACCTCACCTACGACACGCGCACATTTCTTGTATGCCTTGTCGCTGGTGTTTCCGATACCCATCATTCCGTATAGAATTCGGCGGTGTACCGGTTTGAATCCGTCTCTCACGTCTGGCAGGGCTCTCGCCACGATTACCGACATAGAGTAGTCGATGTACGAAGACTTCATCTCCTCTTCTATATTTATCTTGAGGATTCTGTCTTGGTCAATTGTATTGCTATCTTCCATTAATATTTAGTTTGTTAATTTTCTTAAATATTGCATTTAAGGCTGTTTTCGTGCGTTTTAAAGCACTTTTGCCCAATTTGGGTGCTAAGTTACTCAAAATATTTCACCCGTGCAAATTTTAAGTTGTAAAACTGTTTGTTGGTCTTATTTGGCTGGTTACAACGCAGCAACTTTCATCTTGTGCTGTTCTTTCGTATTTTCGCCATTCAGCCCATCTTGTTTATCCTCTCGCAAATGGCTCAGTTACATCATCTAAGTATGTTGCTTACGTTGTCTAAACATATTACTTACACCACCTAAATAAGGTATTCTCCAATAAGGTATTTCTAAAAGTGTTTCATGTTTCATTGTTTCATGTTTCATT
>DBKQ01000029.1:25763-29222 GCA_002298545.1 Prevotella sp. UBA746 | reverse complement strand
TTAAATAAGATAAGCTGCATCTTAGCAATAAACCCAAACAAGTTTGGTTTGTATTGCGTTCGATTTGCATTATCTTTAAATAAGATAAGCTGCATCTTAGCATATATATTATAGAATAAATCAAAAGACAACGAGTTTAATGAGATACGGATTAAAGACAGCCTTCTGCACCTTGGCTCTTTCAGGGGCAATCATTGCTGCAAGTGGTGAAGCAAGCAGACTTGTAACTTTTGCAGGCAACGGCGATGAAACAACAACAACCGACTCTGTTAGCAAGAAAGCGGCAGAGGATGCACCTGCTAATGAAAATAGCGTAATCGACGAGGTAGTATGGGTTGTCGGCGACGAGGCAATACTGAAATCTGACGTTGAGGCAATGCGCCTGCAAGGAGAGATGGAGGGAATGAAATGGAATGGAGATCCCGACTGTATCATTCCTGAGCAACTTGCTGTGCAGAAACTCTTCCTGCATCAGGCAGCACTCGACAGTATTGAAGTTACCGAGGCTGAAGTGTCGAAGAGCGTTGACCAGCAGATAAACTACTGGATAAACAATGCCGGAAGTCGCGAGAAGCTCGAAGAATGGAAGAAGATGAGCATCAAGCAGATGAAGGAAAGTCTGCACGACGATTTCCGTAATCATCAGCTCATAGAAAAGATGAAGGCACAGTTGGTAAAGGATATCAAGGTTTCGCCTGCCGATGTGCGCAAATACTTCGAGAAAATGCCGGAAGACAGTCTGCCGCTTATCCCGACAGAGGTGGAAGTGGAGATTATCACACAGGCACCTAAGATAAGTCAGGAAGAAATCAACAGGGTGAAAAATGATTTGAGAAGTTATACAGAGCGCGTAACAAACGGCGAAACTTCTTTTGCGGCCCTTGCGCGTCTGTATTCAGAAGACCCAGGTTCCGCCCGTCAGGGAGGAGAACTCGACGAGTATATGGGAAGAGGAATGCTCGACCCGGCATTTGCTGCGGTAGCCTTCAACCTTACCGATCCGAAGAAGATCTCGAAGATTGTAGAAACCGAATTCGGATACCATATCATACAGCTAATCGACAAGCGTGGCGACAAAATCAAGGTGCGCCATATCTTGCGTGTACCGAAGGTAAGTCCTGAGGCAATCACGAATGCCGAGGCTCGTCTTGATTCCATCGGCAGCGATATCCGTAACGGAAAGTTCTCATTCGAGGCTGCAGCCTCTTATCTCTCCGACGACAAGGATACGAAGAACAACAATGGACTCATGGCAAACCAGTCGGAAGAGGGCTTCACGAGCAAGTTCCGCATGCGCGACCTTCCGACAGAGATAGCTCGCGTTGTCGACACGCTGAAAGTAGGCGAGGTGTCAAAGTCGTTCAGTATGGTAAACAAGAAAGGCAAGACCGTTTGTCTGATAGCAAAGCTTGTGAACAGGGTTGATGCCCACCGTGCCACCATTACTCAGGATTTCCAGGCGATGAAAGACATTGTTGAGGCTCGACGCAAGTCGGATTTCCTGAAAGACTGGGTTCAAAAGAAAATCAAGACAACATATATACGTATCAACGATAAGTATAAGAACTGTAATTACGAATATCAGGGCTGGGTGAAATAAGGTCTGATACTCAATCAAGAAATACAATAACAGAAGTCTGACAAGATGCTTCGAGACAAAATAACCAACTATATCAGCGGGCATAGAACACACCTCTTTGTTGTTCTATGCCTGTTTGGCTTATGCCTGGCACATTCCAGCATAGCACCGAGAAAAAACAACCGGCGACGCCCGAAAACCGATGAGCGCGTATACCTTCAGCATGCCGATATGTTGCGCTTTGACGAATACGGCACGAATCCCGGTGCACAAATTCTAAACGGTCATGTATCCTTCTTGCACAAGGGAGCAAGGCTGACATGCGACAGTGCGTATTTCTATCAGGAGACGAACTCGTTCAAGGCATTCGGCCATGTAAAGATGCGGCAGGGCGACACCCTCTCGCTGGCAAGCGACTATGCCTGGTATGACGGCGACAACGAGATGGCAGAGGCGCGTCGCAATGTAGTGTTGAAACATAGAGGCACTACGCTGTATACCGACAGTCTGAACTTCGACCGCCTTTACAATGTGGCATATTTCTTTGAAGGCGGAAAGATGGTCGACAGGAAAAACGTGCTGGTCAGCGACTGGGGAGAGTATGACACGGAAACACGTAAAGCTGTGTTCAATTATAACGTGAAGCTCAAGAATCCCAAGTTTACACTTTCCACCGACACTCTGCATTACGACACCCGTACTTCGCTCGCAAACATCGTCGGTCCGTCGGTTATCAAGAGCAAGGAGAGCATAATCCATTCGTCCAACGGATATTACAACACCAATACCGGTAGGGCGCGTCTCTACGGGCGTTCTACAATGGAGAACAAGGGAAAGGAAATAACCGGCGACAGCCTGTTCTACGACGAGAAACGCGGTATCAGTCAGGGCTACCATAACGTAATATACAAGGATACGAAAAAGAAAAACGAGCTCCATTGCAACTATCTATGGTACAACGAAAAGAACGGTTTTGCCCTTGCCACCGATAATCCCGTAATGATGGAATACTCAAAGCAAGACACCCTTTTCGTACATTCCGACACGGTGAAGGTGATAACCTATCATCTCAATACCGATTCAGTTTATCGCGTGGCACATTGCTACAACAAGGTGAGAGCCTTTCGCAAAGACGTGCAAGCCGTATGCGATTCATTAGTCTATAACACCAAGGACTCCTGTATGACCATGTATCGCGACCCTATAACATGGAGCGGAGAGAGGCAGTTGCTCGGCGAGGTGATAGAAGTATTCATGAAAGACTCTACCGTTGACCGTGCCCATGTGATAAACCAGGCAATGTCGGCAGAACTCATGCCCGACAGGAAACACTACAACCAGCTTGCCTCGAAGGAGATGTTTGCCTATTTCACCGATGGCAACATCCACGAGACTGAAGCAGTGGGCAATGTGCGCTCCGTGTATTATCCCGTAGACGACAAGGATTCAACGCTTATGGGACTTGTATATATCGAGACCGACACGATGCGGATGTATATGAAAGACCGCAAGCTACAGAAAATCTGGACATCGAAGACCGACGGAACATGGTATCCGATGACACAGATTCCGCCAGACAAATACATGCTCCCCGGCTTCACATGGTTTGACTATATCCGTCCGCTCAACAAAGACGATATCTATGAGTGGCGCCCTAAGCGCGGCGGAACGGAACTTAAGAACATCGAGCGGCATGCTGCTCCGCTGCAGCATATCGACGGTAATGAAATAAAAGAGGAATGAATTTTTTCAACATGCCAAAGCCGAGACACTTTGAGCATAAATACATCTATGTAGACGAGCGTAAGGAACGCCTCCACAAGTCTTTCACTGCGGACATGAAGCATATCCACCGGAGGGAGAGACGCGGGCGAGGCGGG
>DBKQ01000029.1:0-25700 GCA_002298545.1 Prevotella sp. UBA746 | reverse complement strand
GTTGTTGCAAATGTAGCAGAAAAATATTTCATGCGATTATGTATGGTCCAATCCGATAAGAAAAATAAAATATAGAAACAATAAAGAGCAAAATGAGCGATATAATACAACTGCTTCCTGATTCTGTGGCAAACCAGATTGCTGCCGGCGAGGTGATACAGCGCCCGGCATCAGTGATAAAGGAATTGGTGGAAAATGCCGTTGATGCCGGTGCAAAACGTATTGACGTGCTTGTCGTTGATGCCGGAAAAACTTCCATACAGGTTATCGACGACGGCAAGGGCATGTCGGATACAGATGCCCGACTGGCTTTTGAACGCCATGCCACGTCAAAGATCCGCAAGGCCGACGATCTCTTCTCGCTTCATACTATGGGATTCCGCGGTGAGGCGCTCGCCTCTATAGCAGCCGTAGCCCAGGTGGAACTGAAATCACGTCAAGCCGACGACGAAGTGGGCACGTCTTTGTCCATCTCCGGATGCAAAGTATTGAACCAGGAGCCGGCAGCCGTTCCCGTAGGCAGTAATTTCCTTATACAGAACCTCTTTTTCAACGTGCCGGCAAGAAGGAAGTTCCTAAAATCCAACACTACGGAACTTAACAACATCATGACAGCCTTTGAGCGCATCGTGCTTGTATATCCGCAGATACACTTCACGTTCAGCAGCAACGACACTGAGGTATTAAACCTGCGTGCCTGTGGCGACAGTTTCCGCCAGCGCATCATCGATGTCTTCGGCAAGCGACTGAACCAGAACCTTCTGCCCGTGAATGTAGACACTACAGTGTGTCGTATACATGGTTTCGTGGGGAAACCGGAGTCGGCGAAGAAGAAAAACGCCCATCAGTATTTCTTTGTCAACGGCAGGTATATGAAGCATCCTTATTTCAACAAGGCAGTGATGACCCCGTTCGAGCGTTTGATTCCTATGGGCGAACAAGTGCCGTATTTCATCTATTTTGATGTTCCGGCAGAGGATATCGACGTAAATATCCATCCCACGAAGACAGAGATAAAGTTTGAGAACGAGCAGACGATATGGCAAATCCTGATGGCTGCCGTGAAGGAGTCGTTGGGCAAGTTCAATGATGTGCCGTCTATAGATTTCGATACGGAGGGAAAGCCGGATATTCCTGTATTTCAGCAGACGTCAGACTTCGGTGATTTCTCGGCTCCAAAGATTGATTTCAATCCTCAGTATAATCCCTTCAACAGCAATCCCCGCCAGCCTTCAGTTCCCGAGAATTGGGAACAGCTCTATGAAGGGGCGGAAAATGCTTCATCGCCCGACGAGGTTCAGCAGCTCGGACAGTTTGACGAGTCTACGCTCTTCTCTGCCGATGAGATGGGAGAAATGGAACAGACACCGTCGGAACCGGTGCAGTCGGCTCTCAACAGCGGTATAGCCGAAGACAAGTCGCCAGCCCATTATCAGTATAAGGGAAGATACATAATGACAGCCGTAAAGTCGGGACTGATGATAATCGACCAGCATAGGGCGCATATCCGTGTGCTCTATGATGAATATCGCCGCCGTCTTGCCGATAAGTCAGCGGCAACCCAGAAACTCATGTTCCCGGAGATGCTACAGCTCTCGCCGTCGGATGCCGTAGTGATGCAGAAGATTCTACCGGAGCTGACAGCCCTTGGCTTCGACTTGAGCGACCTTGGCGGTGGCAGCTATGCCGTTGGTGGTATACCGACTGGACTTGAAGGACTTAATGCCGTTACCGTGGTAAACGATATCGTGTCGCTGGCTGCCGAGAATACCGTGTCGGTAGACGAGGACATAAACCATTCGGTAGCCCTCGGTTTGGCTCGTGATGCGGCAATACCATACGGACAGGTGCTTAGCAATAAGGAGATGGAAAATCTCGTCAACGAGCTCTTTGCCTCGTCTAATGTAAACTATGCGCCCGATGGCAAGACCATTATTGCCATACTTTCGCAAAATGAAATAGACCATTTGTTTTAAAAGCATAAAAAATCCCGCAGCAATTGATTATACAATGCTGCGGGACTTTTATATTATATAAACGTGTTACTTATGGCGTTTGTATTCTATAGTTTCCCGATACAAACTTCTTCTGCCTATTTAATTACAACCTTCTGCGATTTCCTCAGTCCGTTCATTCCTTTCATGCTTACGACGTAGATACCGGGCTCGGTCAGAGTAGCAGTGTCGTTGTTTGTCTTGGCAACCAGTCTGCCAGTCAGATCATAAATCTCCGCATTCTTCGTTCCGGTAAACAAGATAGAATTTCCTACAGTCTTGAAACTCATGCTGCCCTTTTCGTCGGCAACGGCATTGTCGATGGCAGTAGAAGAGTTAAGATTTATAACGAAAGACTTTGTAGTCTGGTTTTCGTCAGTATAGTAGTCAGTGTAGTATGAAACGAACACCATGCCGTCAGGACTTGCCGTAACAGTTCCGCTCACGATACTGTCGTTCTTTGTTCCTATAACCGTCTCGCCGTCGTCGCCATATATCGTTACCTTATAAGTATTGTTATCAGCAAGCCATTTAGCAGCAGCTTCATTTCTGGTAGCGAGATAATCATGGAATGTCATAGGTTTTTCGCCTTTCTTTATTACATACGTGCTGCGAGTCAGTTCGTCAACAGGCGATGCTCCTATGATTGTTCCGTCGTTAAGAACAGAGGTAACGGTCATTGAGTATGAGTTGTCGGCAGCAGCAACAAACTTAGGCTTCTCCTCCGTCAAGTCAAAATATCCAGGTGTTGATATTCCGTTATGCAGGAGTGTCGTTGCGAGATAGCGTCCGTTGGCCGACAGGAACATATTGTTCTTGCGGAAATAGTTGCCCGTAACGATCTTCTGCAGAGCATTACTATATTTCTGCCATGCCTGGATATAGGCGTTGTGGTCGGCAACATACTTCTGTATGTCTGCCACGTAGGCCGCTTTCTTATCAGCGTCGCTCATGTAGTCAGTAGGGTTCGGTGCTGTAGGTTCCTTCGAGATAATACCGTTCTGATACATCTCGAGCAGTTCCTCATATTCCATGTATGCCTCATCATAGTTCTTCTTGTCGTCTTCCGTCATGTAGTCATACTTGTTAGGCTCCGTTGGCTCCACAGGCACTTCAGGCAGTGTAGACAACTTGCTCTCGTCGTATATGTTTTCTACACCGAGTAGAGTCGGTATCCAGTCTCCGCCTGCAGGTTTATTATACATATATGGGAATGTATAGAAACCGCTACCGCTCGTTAGCGTTCCAACGATAGTGTTCCCATCGTCTGAAATCTGCTGCGGCACGATGCTTTGTGGCGTCTCGCCAGCGAAATCCCTTTTCGGGTAAGGCAATATGGAGCTAACATATTTCCCCTCGCTGTTCTTTTCCCATATTGTTGGAATAGCCATCATGCCGTTAGACGATGATGAGGCTCCGTCTGGTCCGAGTGCTCCCACGAGGAATTTCTCGTCTGGCGTAACAGCCATCACGCTGTTGTAGCCTGTTCCCACACCCGTCGGTTCGTCGTCAAGCTCCTTTATAGTTCCGTTGTCCCAAACCAAAATCCTGTCAGACGTAAATCCGAACACCTTTCCGTTGTTAGTAACGCTGTTTCCCAGTCCCGGCGAATAAAGCATAATGCCATTAGGGTCAGCCACTTCGTATTTCTCTCCAGTCTTGGCGTTCAGAATACTCATAGTGCCCTGAAGGTTCTCGATAAGCCAGTTTCCGTCTGGCGAAGCTTTATGGAAAGCCACGCCCGTATACATTTTCATTGACTGTGCATTGGCGGCAGATACAGATATCATTGCCGCTCCGATAAATGCTAATGTCTTGTTCATCATTGTCTTATATGTTTTATCTTGATTTTCTTTTGTTTACTTTCATGGAATTATCATTCCATAACAACTTTTCTGCTTTGTATGCCGTTAGCCGTAGTAATCTGTTCGATATAAACAGCTTTCGACTGTAGGTCGGCTTCTCTTACCGGCATTCCCTGCAGAGTGAAATATCTGTGTGAAGCCTTATTGATGCTGGTTGTCGCTCCGTTGATGGCAGTAAGGGTAGACAAGTTGACGCTGTTTGTGTTCAGCACTTCAGCATTCAGAGCACTACCTGTGTAAGGACGGTTTACGAAAGCAATAATCTTCATGTCTTCAGGCTTCCAGTTCTCCGGCAGTGTCTTTGTGAAGGTGGCAGTGTATGAATTGCCGTTCCATACCAGTTCGTCGCCGAAAGCCTCAGTCAGAGCCTCTCGCAATACGTGGTTATGATAGAAGTCGTTGGCGCCGCCACCGGTTTGTACCGTATTAGCCTTCACGTTGTCTTCGGTAAGATACACGGTGAGGTTTGTCTTGTCGTAGAGAAGACTGTATAGGTCGTCGTTTTTCTCACCGCTCACGGTAGCCTTCAGCTCGCGAGTCTGCTCGTTGTATTCAGCATTGATGTTTACAGAAACGAAGCTTGGCTGCAGGTTTGCCTGGGCGTATGCGATACTCATAAATTGAGCTCCAATGCTTTCGTTACTGTAGCCGATGCCAAATGTAGGTGCTCCGTTTTCAGATATAGCGAGTTGAGTTCTGTCGAGCATAGCCAGCGGCGCCGACGTTACGCCCAGGTTCATAATGTCTCTTGAAGCATCCACGGTAAGTTCGTCTTCGCCATAGCCCACATGATGAGCCACCCATACAACGTTGTCCTTGTTGCCGAAATTCTTGTTGAGCGTGCGGTTGCCAGCCGGACTGTTTGTGCAGTTTATTGTAGTGAACTGTTCCAGCAGTATTTTGCGTGGATATGAAGTAGTATATGCGTAGAGTTCAGTTTCAAGACTGTTGTTGTCGGCACTGCCGTTCGGGTCGTCAATCCATACCTTCATCGTGTTTTTGCCTTCCGGCAGGTTGCTCACTTCGCCACTGAAATTCACGGTGATATTCGAACCGGCTTTAATCTCATTCTCCTCAGTATACGTCTGTTCCGGCATGTTTCCGATTTGGAAATGCAGGGTAGGAACCTTTACCGTCTCGCTGCCGTAGTTTCCGATAGTAGCCATGAAGTTTCTCTTCTCGCCGTTCTTTGCGAATTTGCTGTCAGCCTGTATGCTTTCCAGTCCGAGATCGGCAGTTGCCGTTTCCCCTTCAGTTTCCACGACAGCCTGTATCAGCAGCGAACCGGCATTTTCCGTTGAGAAGTCTTCCCATTGGTTGTCGATAGCCACGAAAGCTCCGTTGGAGTTTGTCGTGCCGTTAAGTATAATATGGTTACCCTGTGGCATGGTGCCGTTAAAACCGATGTATATCTCGTCGCCGGTAATGGTATAAGGAGAATCCAGCGTAACCTCGTTCCATCCGTCGGCGGTGGTGCCCAGTCGTTTGATGGCAACAGCCGGTAGGCTGAGCGACGGGCGTATCCACAGGTAAGTCTTGGTCATTCCCGCCTCTGTTCCGATACGCAGTTTTGTGATTTTTGCTCCCTTATAGGCAGAGAGCTGTGCCGATGTGAAACGTATTGCCCCTTGTATGGGAGCATCAAATTGAATGTCGTTTCTGTAATCGGTGTCCTTGATTTCGTTGTTGCAGTAGCCCAATATTACGGTTGCTGCTTGTGTACCAGATGTTATAAGTAGCATCAATGCCGTTATAACACAATAAATACGCTTTCCAAACACTTTTTTCATTTCTACATTTTTGTTATATTATACACTTTTCAATTATTATCCTGTAAATGTTGTCTTTTCTTTATTTCTGTTGAACTCTAATATGCAAAGTTACGGAAAAATATTTAACATTGCCATTAATCATTGCTAAATAGAGAATTTTTAACATAAAGTGTTACTATTGCGTTTATTTATAACATATTTTCTTGTTTTGCTTTTATGTTGTAATGTATTAATCTTATTGAAGGGCTTTTTGGTAAATGGGATGTCGAATGTAAAGTAATATAGTAAGTAACAAGTCAAAATTATTTTATACAAACGACAATGGAGATAATATAAAAAACAACAAGTACAACATACAGCGTGCGTGACAAGCATGAAAGTTGTTTGGGTTGTATATGTTGTTACGGTTGTTTTAAATATAAATGCTTTGTTGTTTGTATAAACTAATTGTGAATAGCTACTTGTTAATCAACTTTCTGATAAATGACGAAAATACATCAGTGGCGTTTGGGCTAAACAGTGGTAGCGTTTGGGCCAAACATCAGGAGCGTTTGGGCCAAACACCGGTAGCGTTTGGGCCAAACAGCGGAAGCCGTATTCCTGTACAATAATATTTTGATACATAAAGTTCTTCTACTGTTTCTGCTCTTCTATTTTATGAGCTATAAAAGGAAACTGCTCCGCACCTGTCAATGGTTGGAGGGGGAGAGGAAAAACTAAATCCGAAACTTGATTAATCTTGCATTTCGGTGAAGAATAAAAAAAGGGATTGCCTTGATAATTGGCAATCCCTTGTATTTAGAGTGATATGAAATTACTCTTTATGCGATTACTGCTCTACGATCTGAACAGTAGCGCGGCGGTTGAACTGCAGCGGTGACAGGTTGTCAACAGTAGAAGCTGTATCAACACCACCGTTGAAAGCAGTCTTGATGTTCTCTGCCTTTACACCCATCTTGATGAGCTCGTCCTTAACCTGGTTAGCACGGTTCTCAGAAAGCTTCTGGTTGCCTGCAGGAGTACCGGTAGCGCTGTCTGCATAACCTGTAACCTGAATCTTGCTGTCGTTAGCCTTAGCGTAGTTAGCAAGAGCGCGAACGTTTACGAGATCCTTCAGGTTAGCAACGTTAGTCTTACCGCAGTTGAAGAATACAGAAACTGGAGTTGTGATGAATTCCTTCATTGACTCTGTTACAGGAGCTGGCTTGTTGTTAGCCTCTGCAAGCATAGTCTTCAGGCGATCGTTCTCAGACTTAGAGTCAGCGAGCTGAGCGTTGAGAGCATCGATCTGCGACTGAGAGAGAGCCTTGATAGCGTCAACATCAGGAACCTTAGACCATCCGGTCTTGCCCAGGTTGATAGTCAGACCAACTTCTGCGTAGAGCAGGTTGTCGTGAGAATCCCAGAAACGCTCACCGTTGTCGATGCGACCACCGCTGAAGAAGTCGTTCTCGAAACGGTTCCAACCCAACTCGAGGTTGATAGAAGCACGCTTGCAAACACGGAACTGGTTCAACAAACCTACGCTGTAACCCATGCTGTAGTTGTTGGTGTTCATGTTGCGTGATGCTCCGAATCCCAAGAATGGGATAAAGCTATATACGCGGTTTGGATTATATCCGCAAAGCATATTGCTCAGGTTGAAGAGAGCCTGCTCCTGAATATTCCAGTATTTGAAGCTCTGATCCATTGCCTTGCCCCAGATTCCAGAAACCTTTGTGCGGAGTCCCAAGCCTGGAGTGAACCACTTACCGATTGCTACAGAAGCCTGTGGATTTGAACGGAAGCTCTTCAGTGGGCTCTTTGAAAGTCCCTGTCCGTGCTCTGCAGAAGCGTAGACTGCAGACCACTGTACGCCACCCTGTACGAACCAATTGCTCCAGAATGAGTTTGTTGCTACGCTGTACTTCTCTGTAGCGTTAGCTTCAGTTGTTTCCTGTGCCATTGAGGTCAAGGAAACGCCGGCGATTGCCAGCACCATTAATAACTTTTTCATAACCTTTATTTAATAATAAAATCTAATTCAATAGTTATAAGTCTTTTTAACTTCGTTTTGAATATTGCGATACACGGTGCAAAGTTAGTAATATTTTTCTATCTTGCACGTTTTTGATAAAAAAATCTTTCTTTTATGTAATATTTTTTGTAAATATAGCTTATTTATCGGCTTGTCGTATACTATTTCACCTTATTATATTATATAGATGTGTCTTGAATGCTAAAAAAAAAATCCCGACGGCATAGCCAATCGGGATTAGTCTTTTTTGTGCATTCGTCAGCGTGATGATTATCGACGCAGACCGAGAGCCTTTACTATAGCACGATAGCGGTTGATGTCGCGATCGTAGAGATAGTCGAGCAATGCACGGCGCTTACCTACCAATTTGGTCAGAGACCTTGCGGTAGTATGATCTTTACGGTTCTTCTTCAAGTGCTCCGTCAAGTGGGAAATACGGTATGAGAACAATGCTATCTGGCTCTCTGCTGAACCAGTATCAGAGTTAGACTTTCCGTACTGTCCAAAGATCTCTTGTTTTTTAGCTTGATCTAAATACATTGTTTTGTTTTGTTTAATTGTTATTAAATGCTTAAAGCGGCTGCAAAGGTACGAATATTATTTTATTTACAATGATTTATCTTGCCGATATCAGTGTATTTTAATATTCTTTCACTGTTCCGGCTATAGTTTGAACCTGTATCCGGCACTGAACGAGAATACACAGTTTTTGCCCGTGTCAACTGTTGAGTATACTTTTGTCAGTCCGATATTGTATCTGGCGTCGAGAATTACGTTCATATATTCGTAGGAAATGCCGATAGGGATAGAGAAGTCAAACTTCTTTACGTCTATGTCGCCTTTCAGTTTCTTTACGTCTTCGGTAGAAGCATTCCCGTCTTCGCCCCTTACGAATGAGGCAGAAGTCATTTCCGTCTTTGCCTTTATATTGAAGCCGAACTGAGCTCCAATCTTGAAGGCAAGATTCTTGGCTCCGTATATGCTGAGCATCAGCGGCACGTTAACGTAGTCAATCTTGTTCTTTATGTCGCGTGTCTCGCTCCATTTCTTTGTCGTAATGTCGTGAGCTTCAGTGTAGTCGTCGTATTTGTCGCCCTGTTGCGAATAGAAAGCTCCGGCAGACACGGCAAGGGCGTTTGTAAGTTGGTATTCCATATCAACCCCAGCCATCATTCCCGGCAGGTATTTAGGCGACAGCGAGAATCCATCGGCAACCATCAGGTCGTCGCCGCTCAGTTTGGCGAGAGTCACTCCGAGTCTTGGAATTATGGAAAAAGTTCCGGTTTCTGGTTGTGCGAATGTACTTGCTGAGATGGTAAGTACGGCAATAATTGTAAGTATTATCCTTTTCATATCCATTGAAAATATTTTATTGTAATATATGTTTTTGTCAAAAAACGTAGAATCGGCAGAAATATTGTATGGATATATGTTAATATTATAAGGTGAAAGTAAATAAATCGGCAGGTTACACTTGTTATGTAAATTAAAAACACTAACTTTGCACCCATATTTTTTAAGGTAAATTATGCAAGATATTAGAAACATTGCGATTATTGCCCACGTAGACCATGGTAAGACTACATTGGTGGACAAGATGATGTTGGCCGGAAACCTCTTCCGTGACGGAAAGGATTTGAGCGGTCAGGTGTTGGATAACAATGATTTGGAGCGCGAGCGAGGAATCACCATCCTCTCAAAGAACGTTTCAATTAACTGGAAAGGTACTAAAATCAATATTATAGACACTCCGGGACACTCCGATTTCGGTGGTGAGGTGGAGCGCGTTCTCAATATGGCAGACGGATGCCTGCTGCTTGTCGATGCTTTTGAAGGACCGATGCCGCAGACACGTTTCGTATTGCAGAAGGCTCTGCAGATTGGACTGAAGCCAATCGTTGTGGTAAACAAGGTTGATAAACCGAACTGTCGTCCGGAGGAAGTTTACGAAATGGTGTTCGACCTGATGTTCTCTCTTAATGCAACAGAAGATCAGCTCGACTTCCCGGTTGTTTACGGAAGTGCAAAGAACGGCTGGATGAGCGAGGACTTTAACAAGCCGACAGACAATATCGACTATCTGCTCGACAAGATTGTTGAGGTTATCCCGGCGCCGAAGGTGCTCGAGGGAACTCCTCAGATGCTTATCACCAGCTTAGACTATTCAAGCTATACGGGACGTATCGCTGTGGGACGCGTTCACCGCGGAACTTTGAAGGATGGAATGAACGTTACCATCGCCCACCGCGACGGAACGATGGAGAAGACTAAAATCAAGGAACTCGACACGTTTGAGGGAATGGGCCACAACAAGACGGATGAGGTAAAGAGTGGTGACATCTGTGCCGTTGTCGGTCTTGAGAACTTCGAAATCGGTGATACTATCTGCGACTTCGAGAATCCGGAGCCACTGCCTCCTATTGCCATCGACGAGCCTACGATGAGTATGCTCTTCATGATCAACGACTCGCCGTTCTTCGGACGTGAGGGAAAATTCGTTACCAGCCGCCATATCAGCGACCGACTGAAGAAGGAACTGGAGAAGAACCTTGCGCTGCGTGTTGAGCCATTCGAGAATTCTACGGATAAATGGATTGTAAGCGGACGCGGAGTGTTGCATCTCTCCGTTCTCATCGAGACTATGCGCCGTGAGGGCTACGAGCTTCAGGTTGGTCAGCCACAGGTTATCTACAAGGAGATTGACGGAGTGAAGTGTGAGCCTATCGAGGAACTGACAATCAACGTTCCGGAGGAGTTTGCAAGCAAGATGATTGATATGGTAACGCGCCGCAAGGGCGAGATGACATCAATGCAGAACCTTGGCGACCGTGTGGATATCGAGTTCGACATCCCTTCACGCGGTATCATTGGTTTGCGTACTAATGTGCTTACTGCTTCTCAGGGTGAGGCTATCATGGCACACCGCTATAAGGAGTATCAGCCATACAAGGGCGAGATTACACGTCGTATGAACGGAAGTATGATTGCTATGGAAACCGGTACGGCATACGCTTATTCTATCGATAAGCTGCAGGACCGCGGTAAGTTCTTCATCGATCCGGGCGAAGAAGTATACGGAGGTGAGGTAGTAGGCGAGCACGTTCACGACAACGACCTCGTGGTGAACGTAACAAAGGCAAAGCAGCTTACCAATACACGTGCCAGCGGTTCCGACGACAAGGCACGTATCGTTCCGCGTACAGTCCTATCCCTTGAGGAGGCACTTGAGTATATCAAGGAGGATGAGTGTGTAGAGGTTACTCCAAAGAGCATGCGTATGCGTAAGCTCGTGCTCGACCACTTGGAGCGTAAGCGTTCCAACAAGGATTAATCAAATATATACAGATACAGTCTGTTGCTATAAAAAGGTGTTGATAGGAGCCAAGTGCTTCAATCACACCTTTTTTTGTTGGATACCGACATTGCAGACTATTGGAGGATGACCACGAAATACGGATGGTATAATAATGATAAAATAAAGATATATAAAAATATAAAGGATGACGCCGATAAACAGAAAGATATTGCATATTGCGCTGCCGGCAATCGTGAGCAACATTACGGTGCCGTTGCTGGGACTTGTGGATGTTTCCATCGTTGGGCATCTTGGAGATACGGCATATATCGGTGCGATTGCAGTAGGAGGAATGATATTCAACGTGATGTATTGGCTCTTCGGCTTCTTGCGTATGGGCACGAGCGGCATGACATCACAGTCGTATGGCAGGCGCGACCTTCCGGAGGTTGTGCGTCTTCTCGTGCGTTCACTGGGAGTGGGGTGGGCGGTAGCGTTCTTGATGATACTGTTGCAGGTTCCATTGCGCAACTTTGCTCTCTTCATAATGGAGCCAACGGAAAGCGTAAGGCGTTATGCCGAACTTTATTTTAATATTCTGATTTGGGGAGCTCCGGCAACGCTCGGACTTTACAGTTTTACGGGCTGGTTTATCGGAATGCAGAATTCAAGACTGCCGATGGTGATTGCCATTATGCAGAATGTGGTAAATATAGCGGCAAGCCTCGTTCTTGTGTTTGGCTTAGGACTAAAGGTGGAGGGCGTTGCATTCGGAACGCTCGTTGCCCAGTATGCCGGATTGTTTATTGCCTTCGGAGCGTGGCTTTCAGTATACGGCAGACTGTGGAAGTATTTCTGCAAGGTAAATCTTTTCGGTTGGAGTCAGATGAAAGGATTCCTGGGTGTAAACCGCGATATATTCCTGCGTACTCTCTGTTTGATAAGTGTCATGCTGTTTTTCACTTCCGCCGGCTCATGGCAGGGAGAGACAATACTTGCCGTAAATACCCTACTTATGCAGTTTTATATGATTTTCTCATATATCATGGACGGCTTTGCTTATGCCGGCGAGGCAATAAGCGGCAAGAGTTATGGGGCAGGAAACAGAAGAGAACTAAGTGCAGCAGTAAGGCATCTCTTTGGCTGGGGAGCTATGATGACAGTAGTTTTCACCTTATTATATATAGTAGGCGGAAATGCTTTCCTCTCGTTGCTCACGGATGATAAAAGGGTTGTAGCTGCTGCAGGTAGCTATTTCTATTGGGCAGCATTGATACCGCTTGCGGGTGTGGCTGCATTTATATGGGACGGCATATACATAGGTTGCACGAAGACCCGCGGAATGCTTGTTTCGATGTTTTCTTCGGCACTTGTCTTTTTTGCCGTATATTATTCCCTTCGCCAGTCGATGGGCAACCATGGCTTGTGGCTGGCTTTTATAATGTATATGGCGATGAGGGGATTTATGCAAACTCTGATATGGAAAAACGCCCGTGGTAAAGCATAACTTTACTTCGGGCGTTGATATGTGCTGAGCCGGAATGTCGCTTTATTCCGGATAAACAAGATTCTCCTCTTTGATGTTGCAGAGGGTTTCAAGATATTTCTTAGCTTCCCAACGTGCCATCGGCAGGTCGTGGAGCAACCAGTTGCCGCAGTCCTTTGGTGCTGCTCCAGGGATATCGCCGGTGAAGTCGGCAACAAACTGGAATGTGCGTTTCATCAGTTCCACGATATCCTTCGATTCGTAGTCGCCTTTAACGAGAAGATAGTTTCCCGTCAGACATCCCATTGGTCCCCAATATACAATACGCTCTTTCCATTCCTCATCGTTGCGCAGATAAGTTGCGGCAAGATGCTCAATGGTGTGCAGGGCTCCGGGATGAAGAACAGGTTCGCGGTTTGGCGCCTTCATGCGGATGTCGAAAGTTGTAACCACCTCGCCGCCAACTTCATCCTTGCGTGATACGTAGATGCCGGGCAGCAACTTTTCGTGGTTGATTGTAAAGCTTGGTATTTTTTTCATTGTTATTTTTTTCTTTGAGAACTTGGAGTTCTGCGAGGATTGGGAATTCTGGTAGAATTATTAGAACTTTGAGTTCTCGGAGTTCTCTTTAAATAATTTCGAGGAATTTCTTTGTAACATTAAACGAACCGTTGGCGAGCCTTGCCCAGAAGTCGAAATACTGAGCCGCCTTATTGTCCTTCAGCGGAATGTCGCTGATGATGCGGAAGCTTATAAACGGCACGTGGTATATATGACAAGTCTGTGCTATAGAGCAGCTCTCCATATCCACAGCCTTTGCAGCAGGGAAATTGTCGAGAATCGCCTGCATCTTCTCTTTCGTGTTTACAAACCACTCGCCGCTTACGATAAGTCCGGCATGTACGGGAATGTCCGTACCGAGGTTGATAGCCTTTTCTATCAGTTCCTTGGGAGCTTCAAATTTGGCAGGCATCCCGAGAATCTGTCCGAATTCGCACTCGTCTCCACAATAGGCGTCATGATAGCAATAGTCTGTGCCTACCACAACATCAGTTACGTTCATCTCCGTGTCTGCCCCACCGGCAACGCCCGTGGATATAATCAGGTCCGGAGAGAAGCGGTCAATCATTTCCACCGTTCCGATAGAAGAGTTTACCTTTCCTATGCCACATTTCTGTATCACGATTTCCTTTTCTCCGATGTTTCCGATAACGAAGTCTTTGTGGTGATAGCGTTCAACGGTAGCGTCGGAGAGTAGCGACTTCAGTTGCACGAACTCTTTGTCCATGGCAACAATGATTCCAATCTTCATAAATGCAATATTAGTTTTGGCTGCAAATTTATATAAAAATGCTGATATATAGAAGTGTATGCCCCAAAAACAGTATGTTGGCATGACCCGTAAGTGCTTCTTGGCATGACCGTGAGCATTTTTTAGCATGACCGTGAGCACTTTGACTAAAACTTATATGCTATTTTTTTCTTTTTATTCGGGAATAAATATTAAATTTGCGGATATTATTTTTATAAATCGATAAAACGGCAAATCTATGACAACACTCAATAATGGTATATTGACAGTCGGTATAGACAATCATGGTGCAGAACTTTGCAGCTTAAAGCGTGGAGACAGGGAGTATTTGTGGGGTGCATATCCGGAGTTCTGGAAAAGGCATTCGCCTGTATTGTTTCCTATTGTGGGAAGTGTGTGGAACGGCGAATATCGTTCCAAGGGCAAGACATATGAGATGGGGCAACATGGTTTGGCGCGTGATATGGACTTCACGCCGGTGTCGTCGTCAGACAGTGAGGCCTGGTTTGAGTTGCGCTCTACTGAAGAGACACTACTGAAATATCCGTACACTTTTATATTGCGGATAGGCTACAGACTGAAAGAGAACACACTGGAGGTGTGTTGGGAGGTGGAAAATCCGTCAGACGGGGAGATGTATTTCCAGATAGGTGCCCATCCCGCATTTTATTGGCCGACGCTCAGCACGGAGGCTATAGAAGGCGGACTGGATGCTATGAAAGAAGAGTTGTCAAAGGATAAAAAGCGAGGATACTTCAAGTTTGAGGTGGATAAGCCGTTTAAATTAAAGTCGCTTTTCCCCGAAAATTTCGAGTTCATAAGTTCAGACGTGATTGGCAAGAAAGGGTGCATAGATGATTCGCAAGGCAGATGCCAGCAGATATGCGACAACATGCTGGGGGTAACAACAGAGTTCTTCGACCAGGACGCCTTTATTATAGACAAACCGAAGATTAAGGCTGTTACACTCTGCGACATGGAAGAAAAGGACTACCTGACGCTAAGGAGCAATACACCACTTGTAGGACTATGGTCGCCGCCAAAGAAAAATGCTCCGTTTGTATGTATCGAACCGTGGTACGGGCGTGCCGATGACATGAATTATAAAGGCGACTTCGAGGAGAAACCATATATGAACCGTCTGGAACCAAAGGCCGTGTTCAAGGCAGGCTATGAGATAACCATACATTAATAGAGAGTCTTTTTCGTATCACTTCTTTTCTATCTCGTTACTTTTGCCTAATTTTGCACGCAAATGAACATAAACGGAAAATAAAAACAATTATAGCTATAATGAAAAATTGGAGACGAATTCTGCCAGACGTGCTGGTAGTGCTGCTCTTTGCAGTAATTTCTTTCGCTTATTTCTTTCCTGCCGACATCGACGGGAAGGTGCTTTACCGTCATGACTCTTCGGCAGGACGAGGTATGGGACGCGAAGCATCGGAGTATTTTGAGAAGACCGGCGAGGTTACCCGCTGGACGAATTCCGTGTTCTGCGGAATGCCGACTTACCAGATAACGCCGGGCTACAAAAGTCTTGATGCACTGACGGATGTAGTAAGCATCTATCATCTCGGACTGCCTGAGAATGTGTGGTTCCTCTTTGTCTATCTGCTCGGATTCTATATCATGTTGCGGGCTTTCAACTTTAAGACCTATCTCGCAGCTCTCGGTTCCGTGATATGGGCGTTCTCAAGCTATTTCCTGATAATAATCGCCGCAGGCCACCTGTGGAAGGTAATGGCACTTGCCTATCTGCCGCCTATGATTGGCGGTATCGTGCTGGCATACAAGGGAAAATACCTTTGGGGACTCTTCGTAACGGCTCTCTTCTCGGCATTCGAGATATATGCCAACCATGTGCAGATGACGTATTATTATCTCTTCATCATCTTCTTCCTGGTTATTGCATATCTCGTAGATGCCATTCGCAAAAAGCAGATTGCTAACTTCTTCAAGGCAACAGGCATCTGTGTGGCTGGTGCGGTAATCGGACTGTGTCTGAATATCAGTAACCTGTATCATACATGGGAGTACAGTAAGGAGTCGATGCGCGGCAAGAGCGAACTTGTGAAGAAGAATTCTGCAAACCAGACCGACAGCGGACTGGAGCGCGACTATATCACACAGTGGAGCTATGGTATCGACGAAACATGGACTCTGCTTGTGCCTAATGCAAAAGGCGGAGCTTCGGTGCCGCTGACACAGAGCGAGACGGCAATGAAAAAAGCCGACAACCAATTCCTGGAGGTGTATCAGCAGCTCGGACAATACTGGGGAGACCAGCCGATGACGAGCGGTCCGGTATATGTCGGCGCCTTCGTACTGATGCTCTTCTTCCTCGGTGCCTTCATCGTGAAAGGTCCGGTGAAATGGGCATTGCTCGCATCCACTTATCTCTCGATAATGCTGGCGTGGGGACATAACTTCATGCCGCTTACCGACTTCTTCATAGACTACGTGCCGATGTATGCCAAGTTCCGCACCGTGGCATCGATTCTCGTTATCGCCGAATTCACAATACCACTTCTTGCTATGCTCGGACTGAAGGAAATTATCGACAATCCGAAGATTCTTGATGAGGCTGAAGAAAAGACATCGAAGATTTGCAACTTCTTCTTTATCTCCGTACTGTCGGCTTTCGTAAGGAAAAAGAGAGACTATATCCTCGTCAGCTTCCTCATGACGGCTGGCGCAGCATTGCTCTTCGCACTGATGCCTACATTGTTCTTCAGCGACTTCGTGTCGCAGAGCGAGATGCAAGCGCTCGGACAGATTCCTCAAGAATATCTCACTCCGCTGCTTGCCAATCTGAGACAAATGCGCGAGGCTGTGTTTACGGCAGACTGCTGGCGCTCGTTCTTTATCATCGTTCTTGGTACACTGTTCCTTGTCCTCTTCCTGAAGAAGAAACTAAATGCCAAGGCAATGGTAGGGCTTGTCTGCGTGCTCTGTTTTATCGACATGTGGCAGATTGACAAACGCTATCTCAACAACGATATGTTCGTGGAGAAGAGCGAGCGCGAGGCTCCGATACAGATGACGGAGACCGACAAGCTTATACTGCGCGACAAGAGTGAGTGTGGCGATTACCGCGTGCTCAACTTCTCGCCGGGAGCATTCTCTGCAAACGAGACTTCTTATTATCACAAGAGTCTCGGCGGATACCATCCGGCAAAGCTGCGCCGTTATCAGGAGATGATTGAACAGTATATTCAGCCGGAGATGCAGAAGGCTATGACGGCTGTGGCAAATGCCCGCGGCGATATGACAAAGGTTGACGGAAACAAACAGTTCCCGGTGATTAACATGCTCAACGCGAAGTATTTCATCGTGCCGCTGCAGGGCGGACAGACCGTGCCGCTGATGAACCCGTATGCCCTTGGCAATGCATGGTTCGTTGACAAGATATCTTATGTAAACAATGCCAACGAAGAAATTGCCGGAGTGGGCAAGGTTAACTTGCGCCATGAGGCGGTAGCCGACAAGAAGTTTGAGGCTCAGCTCGGCAAGGCTACTGCACAAGACGGAAACTCTCTCGTTACTATCACTTCCTGTCAGCCTAATGAACTGAAATACGACGTGAAGTCGGATAAAGGTGGAGTGGTGGTCTTCTCAGAGGTTTACTATCCGGGATGGACTGCTACTGTCGACGGCAAACCTGTTGAGGTTGGTCGGGTAAACTATATCCTGCGTGCTATCAACGTAAAGCCGGGCAATCATAAGGTAGTACTCACGTTCCGTCCGACAACGGTGAAGGTTACTGAGACTATAGCATATATCGGATATGCCCTCCTCGTGGCAACTCTCCTGTTGCTCCTATGGCGTGAGTATAGAAGGAAAAAGAACGAAAATAAGATTGACTGAAATATATAAAACAGGAAATATGAAGAAACTATTGTCGCTTCCGCCTAATCTGGTGGACTGCTTTCATGATATTACCGGTCTCGACCGTAAGGAGTGGTTTTGTTCAAACGACCCTATTGGCAAGAAACTCGGCTCTGGAGGAGGTACTACTTGGCTGCTCGAGCAGGCTTTTGAAGCTGACGAAACAAACAAGGACTTCTCTTCATGGCTCGCAGCCGACAAACGCCTGATTCTTCATGCCGGAGGACAGAGTCGACGCTTGCCGGCTTATGCTCCGTCGGGAAAGGTACTGACACCGATACCTGTGTTCAGATGGGAGAGGGGACAACGTCTCTCACAGGATCTCCTCTCGTTGCAGGTTCCGCTATATAGGCAGATTATGGATGCGGCACCGGAGCGGTTGCATACGATGATTGTCAGCGGCGATGTGTATATCCGTGCCACCGAACCGCTTGGCGAGGTGCCGGATGCTGATGTGGTGTGCTACGGACTCTGGCTCGGAGCGGAAATCGCCAAAGACCATGGTGTCTTTGTTTCGCGGCGCGACACACCGGGAGTAATGGAATGTATGCTCCAGAAACCGTCGGTTAAGAAACTCGGCGAATTGCTTAATTCTCATCTCTATCTTACGGATATTGGCATCTGGCTGCTGTCTGACAGAGCCGTGGAACTCTTGATGAAAAAATCAAAGAATGCCGACGGCTCGCTGAAAAACTATGATATGTATTCGGAGTTCGGATGTGCGCTCGGTACTAATCCTACTATTAAGGATGCTGAGCTGGCAGAACTTACAGTTGCCGTACTGCCGTTGCCTGGCGGAGAATTCTATCACTTTGGCACGAGCCATGAGATTATATCCTCTACACTCGCCATACAGAATCTCGTAAACGACCAGCGCGAGATTATGCATCATTCGCTGAAACCGCATCCGTCGATGTTCGTACAAAATGCAGAAATTAAAATCTCTCTTACTGACAATAATAAGAATATTTGGATAGAGAACAGTTGGGTAGGGGAGAGATGGAATGTGTCCCATGAGAATATCATTACCGGTGTGCCGGAGAATGACTGGCAGATTTCTCTTATGCCGGGACAATGTGTCGATATCGTGCCTGTAGGCGAAGAGGAATATGCGGTGCGCCCTTATGGCTATAATGATAAGTTCCGTGGAGAGTTGACCGACAATACCTTATTATATATGGGGCGTCCGTTCCGCGACTGGGCATCTTCATGTGGAATCGACATAAATGAAATAGACGGTAAGGAGGACTTGCAGTCGGCTCGTATCTTCCCTGTTTGTCGAAGTCTCGACGATGCCGGACTGCTGTTGAGATGGATGCTCTGCAGTGAACAGGTCTTGTCGGACGAGGAGTATAACAGGGCAAGAGAGTTATGGCATGAGTGTCGAAAGCTGAGTGCCGACGACATCTCGGCAGAAGCCGACCTCGTGCGTCTTACTCGGCAGCGCAGTGATTTCAGGGCAAGAAACTGGTCGGCTATCGCCAAGAACTGGCGTCATAGCGTGTTCTATCAGGTTGACCTCCATGATGCAGCAAAGGAATTCTTTCTCTATGATGTTCCTGCTCCGCAGCCTATCGATGAGAATGCACCATTGCTCACTCGCATCCACGATAATATGTTCCGTTCTGAACTTGCACGCTTGCGCTCAGATGATGTGGAGGCAACGAAAGCTGAAGAAAAGTCGTTTGCCTTGCTCCGTCAAGGATTGATTTCTTCTCAGGCTGCCACAAAGCAGCATCCACGGATGTCGGTTTATTCCGACCAGATAGTATGGGCACGCAGTCCGGTACGCATTGATATTGCCGGTGGATGGACTGACACTCCGCCATATTGCCTGATGGAGGGCGGAAAGGTGATAAATCTTGCCATAGAGCTTAACGGTCAGCCACCTTTGCAGACTTATGTGCGTCCGTGTCGCGAGCCGCATATCATATTGAGGAGCATCGACCTTGGAGCATCCGAGGTGATAGAAACATACGAGCAGCTTGCCGATTTCAACCATGTTGGCAGTCCGTTCTCTATACCAAAGGCGGCTCTCGCCCTTGCCGGATTCTTGCCTGAACATGCTGTAGAACAGTATACTTCGCTAAAGGAGCAACTGCAAGCCTTCGGCTGCGGAATAGAACTCACCCTTCTTTCGGCAATACCGGCTGGTAGCGGACTCGGTACGAGCAGTGTGCTGGCAGCTACAGTGTTGGGAGCTCTAAATGACTTCTGCGGACTGTCGTGGGACAAGAGTGAAATAGGATGCCGCACGTCGGCTCTCGAACAGATGCTTACCACTGGCGGCGGATGGCAAGACCAGTTTGGCGGAGTTCTCGAAGGAGTAAAACTCTTGCAGACGGAGCGCGGATTCTGTCAGAACCCTACCGTTAGATGGTTGCCCGACGACCTCTTTACGAGAAATGAATATAAGGCTTGCCACCTATTATATTATACTGGTATTACGCGTACGGCAAAGACCATACTTGCCGAAATCGTACGACGCATGTTCTTGAACCATAGTGGCGAACTCTCAATGTTACGCGATATGAAATGCCATGTCGAGGATATGTATGATGCTATCCTTCGTGCCGACTTCCAGCGTATGGGGCATCTTATTCGTAAGACCTGGGCACAGAATCAGGCTATGGATAGCGGAACAAATCCCGACAGCGTGCGTCGTCTGACCGACCTTGTCGATGATCTTTGTCTTGGCTATAAACTGCCAGGTGCTGGCGGTGGTGGCTATTTGTATATGGTGGCAAAAGATCCCGAAGCTGCAGCTCGCATCCGACAGATTCTCGAGGCAAACCGTCCGAACGGCAATGCCCGCTTCGTAGATATGACGCTAAGCAAAACCGGTTTGCAGGTTAGCAGAAGCTGATTTGTTCAGGATTATGGATTATAATTTGGATTAGTGATTATGGATTAGAGATTAATAGTAATCAATCTTCTTTGCTGCCAAAGGTAACTGCTCCGCCCCTGAAAGGGAAGGCGTGGGACGGGAAGAATTTAAATTAGAAAGTTCAATAATATATAAGGTATTATAGTCTCCCATAATGAAATTCAGAACAGAAGTAAGTATAGATAGATCGGCATTCAGCATACGTCCGTTGGAGCGTATGCTGTTTGTCGGTTCTTGTTTTGCCGACAATATCGGTAAGCGTTTTCAGGAGGAGAAGTTTCGTGCCGTTGTAAACCCGTATGGTGTTATGTACAATCCTGTAAGCATCCTCCACACAGTGCGTCGTTTTACTGAAGAAGTTAAGAACTCACAGTCTATTACCCCAACTTTAGCAAATTCCGTCCCTGTCCTCCCCCCTTGGGGGGATAAGAGGGGGGCTTTAGCGGCTTATAGGGCCATAGCCGTCTTCACCCTCGGTACCAACCATGTCTATCGCTTAAAGGAGACAGGCGAAATCGTAGATAACTGTTGCAAGCGTCCGCAGCGTTTGTTTCAGGAAGAAGAACTAACAATCGACCAGTGTTGTGAAGCACTCTCTGAAGCCGTTGATAAATTACAAACTGTAACAACAGACCTACAGGTTATCATAACCGTCAGTCCTATCCGTTATGCAAAATATGGCTACCATGGCAGTCAGCTGTCGAAGGCAACACTCCTTCTTGCAGCCGACAAACTGTGTCGTGAAAGGGAAGACTGCACATATTTCCCGGCATACGAGATAGTGAACGACGAACTGCGCGACTATCGCTTCTATAAAGAAGACATGCTCCATCCGTCAGACCAGGCTGTCGGTTATATCTGGGAACGCTTCTCCGAAACGTTCTTCGACAAGTCCACGTTTGATTTCCTTGAAAAGTGGCGCCCGATAAAAGAGGCGCTTGGGCATAAACCGTTCAATCCTGACGGTGAGGAATATAAACTCTTTATGCAGCGTACCCGCGAGAAGATGATGAAACTGAAGGAAGAATATCCTGAGTTAGAGGTGTAGCCGACAAAATTTTGTTATGTGTAACTACCCTTGCCCACGGAATGTAAGACTGTGGAAAGAAAGAGCATATTACCTGTGAATTATATAGAATTACCCATAAATTATATAGGTAAAACAATAAAAATAAAAGTTTTTTGAAAATAATTGCCGTAAAATTTGGTGGTTAAGAAAAAACTCCGTACCTTTGCACCCGCAATTAAGAAACAAACTTATTGCAACGGGGTGTAGCGCAGTTGGTAGCGTTCCTGGTTTGGGACCAGGCTGTCGCAGGTTCGAGTCCTGTCACCCCGACTAAGAAGAGAATGATTTTGGTCATTCTCTTTTTTTTGGGCACCCACCCTAACCCTCCCGAAGGGAGGGAATGAAGGGAATGAAGACAGCAGGGTTCCCACACTGATAATCGACTCGATTAAAAATGAAATTACCTCTATAGAATAATTCTTCATCAATATTTGTATTTATTTATCCGTTTTTATTATTTTTGCAAAAACATATATTTGTGGAATATTTTTAATGAGTGATATGGTAAATAAAGATATGATGAACAATCAACTGTTTGGATTTGAATTAAAACAAATCTTAGCATATTTAGTTGCAATTTTTTTTTTCGCTATTATTGCAATAAGTTTATGTCTATGTTGTAAACGTCGTACATATCCTTCAGAACTTGTCATTATAGATTCGCTTTGCAATAATAATCCTGATAGTGCCTTTTCCTTGATAAATAAAATTTCGTCAGAATCTTTTTCAGAAGATGACTTATGGTATTTGCGCTTTCTTAAAATAAAACAGAAAGTAAAATGCAATGCGGTATTTAGTAATGCTGATGAAATAAATAGCATTGTTGATTATTATCGCAAAAGTGAGGATAAGGCTTTATTGCCACAGGTTTTATATTGTGCAGGGTGTGTTTATGTGTCTTTAAACGATGCTCCTCAAGCCATTTCTTTTTTTCATGATGCTCTGGACTGTATAGGGGATGCAACGGAGTATGATTTTGTAAAATCTCAATGTTTTTATCAGTTAGGTTTCCTTCTTTCTATGCAAGGCTTAGACAGAGAAGCTATTTTTTGGCAGCGAAAAGCTCTTGAAATGCATATTGTTATGAATGATACTGAAAGATGTGTTTATGACTATGAAAACATGGCATGGAGTTATCGTCGTATAAATAAGATAAAAATGTCAGTACAGTGTATGGGTACGGCATGGCGACTGGCAAAAAAAACAAACCGGAAAAATATCATTTCAGAAGTTGCTTCACAATTTGCTTCGCTTTATAGTGAAACTGGGAATTTATATAAAGCAAAGTCTTTTATTGATATTGCTCTTATAAATCCATCAAAACAATCTGCAAGCGCTGCATATTCTTTGGCTTTGGAGATTTATTCTAAACTTGGCGAAAACCGACAGGCTGCTGCGTATTGTGATTCTGTACTAAAATATGGAAATGTCTATGGAAAGCAGTATGCTTACAGCTGGTTGACAGACAGAAATCTGCGCTTATATGGGCTAAATACAACGACAGATCTTTTTTCAAGATATAAATTGTATACGGATTCCATTGAACTTATAAATCCCATACAGGCTTCTGCCAATGCAAATGCCATGTATAACTATGCTTTGCGCGAGAAGAAGAATGCAAAGTTAGAGAAAGATGTTCGTGTAAAGCAGATGTACATGTTTACCGTTTTGGCTTCATCTGCATTTGTCGTGTTTTTACTTTCCTTAATGTATCTGATACAGCTCAAGCGAAAAAAGAAAATGGAAGAACGTTTATTGCTGCTAAACGATGCTCTTGAAAAAGCAAAAATGTTTGAGAATGGTGTATTTCAGCAAGATGAGCAGAAGTTATCTTATCAAATGATGGATACTGATGTATATAATACAATAACAGGACTGTTGAAGTCTGATTGTAGTAGCGGTTTTCAAAATTGGAGTCAGTTGACAGAGACTATATATGCAATATATCCCATGTACAAGTTGAAAATTTTGAAGTTGAAGAGAATGAGCGATATAGAAAAGCATGTATGTTTATTGTTAAAAGTTGGTCTTTCTGCATCTGAAATTTCAAAATTGGTTTGCCGCTCACCGGATACAATATATTCAATATGTAGGAGGTTGTATGAAAAGAATTTTTCAGATACCCCATCTGTGAAAAAGTGGAAAATATTTATTCAGACACCATAATCGCTTCGAATTATAAATGAAATTAGTTGAATTGTGTGTTTTCTGTAAATTTCGTATATATTTAAATGCACAGAAAATGCACATTTTTTTTAAAAACGTTTTCTTGGTTTCTTTATATCTTTGTCAGCGTTAAATGATTAATTAAAAAAATGAAGAAAACGTTATTTACATTTATGCTGTCAACACTTATAGTAATGTGTTGCTTTTCACAGGGAAAAGAAGTTTCTCTTATTGATAAAAAAGGTCATTGTGGTCCCCACAATTCTTGCATCCCAATAGTAACAACAGATGGGGATGATGTTAACCTCAAATGTGATTCTACATTATTAAATGTAGATGTTGTAATTAGAGACCAATTTGGCAATGTTATTCATCATTCAGCTCAAACTATCGGTCCTGATGAAACAACAATCTATGTTCCGAGTGTAGATGGTGAAAGCGAGAAAGCAACCATAGACCTATATTATGACCGCAAACACTTGAGCGGTTATTTCAATGAATAAATTCATAAATCCACAGTTTTGTCGAGACTTTTTTAGATGAAACCCAATATTAACAATTAAAACAAAATAATATGAAAACAAAATTTTCATTGATTGCAGGTGTCGCACTTTTTAGTCTGACACTTGCCTCCTGTTCGCAAGACACGGAAGTGACGGCAGAACCTGACCGTAGTGAAATCCGATTTTCGCAAGCCGTTAACGCCCTAATCACGCAGTTGAAAGATTACGACAGCAGATTCACTTATAACAATGCAGAGAATTTGCAGCCGGTTACCCACATACCCAAGATAACCTACAGCAAGGGCGATATGGTGAAGATTGCCATTTCCGACGTAAAGGGCGGTCTTCGTGGTGTTGGCGGAGGAGCCGGTGGCGTTATCGTCGGCGCAGCTACATCTTCATTGATAAAATTCGGCACGATAACCGTAAAGAAACTCCTTTGGGGATATATCAAGGACAATTACCTCAGACCTAAGGTATATCGCAGCAACTCCACCTGTCAGTATGCCGACAGCATCGGCTACTACCACAATGAACTGGAATACGCCATGTATGATGCCGACCGCAACAGCTCGGACAAACCTTCCTTGCAACTCGTTACCGATGCCAATGCAAGACTTCTCACCTTGTCTACAGGTTTCAACAAAGATGGCGGACTTACCGCAGCTCAGATGCTGTCGATTTCAAATGAACTGGATGTCATAAGAAATACCGGCGAAAATCTTTCCTTCACCGAATACTGCAACAAACTGAAAGAACATAATCCCGAAGATGCTGAATACATCGACTACTGTGCCGAATACATCTATACGGCAGTCTATGCCAACCTTTCCAATCTCGCCGAATACACCGACAACGTAATCTACCAGATACAACATTCCAACGTTGACGTACAGGATAAACAGACACTTTATAGCGGCATCCAGATAGCCTATGCCAGTATCTTGTATTCACAGAATATGAATTTCAAAAACATTTCCAACAATTAATTCGATAGATTATGAAAAAACGATTTACATTAATACTGACATTCCTTCTGCTTATGTTGTGCACATATGCGCAGAAAGCATCACGCCTTATATCTATAAATAATGCTCTGCAATATGCCAAGTCATACTGCAACGACAGTGAAGGGAAGTATGACTATTACAAGGGCGTGTCTAAAAAAACAATCAATGGTAGAAGCTATTATTATATCTTTGTTGACCAACAGCCCGGTGCCGGTTGGGAACACGCATGCAAACATTTATACATAAGCACGTTGACAGTAAGTGAAAATTCCATGGTGTTGTCTGAAGACGGTACTCATCCTTATGGAAATATCGACATTGAACCTCTTGATGTTAAAGACCGTTATGGCTCCAATTCCACGCTCAAGGCAAAGGTTGCAAAGCTGAATTCAAATGACGAGGAGAAAAACCACTTTGCCGGCAACACCTATGC
>DBKQ01000056.1 GCA_002298545.1 Prevotella sp. UBA746 | reverse complement strand
TTCATCTCTATCTGGAAGGCATATCCCTTGAAACGGATTTTGTCAAGTTCGATAGTCTCGAGCACCTTGCGGCGATAGCATTTAAATCCAGCCGTAGTGTCGTGAACCTTGAAGCCCGTAACGAATCTTACATACTTTGAAGCAAAATAGCTCATCAGCACCCTGCCAATAGGCCAGTTTACAACGTTTACTCCGCTGACGTACCTTGAGCCGATTGCCACATCATAGCCCTCGTCGTGGCATGCAGCATAAAGACGAGGCAAATCCTTCGGGTCATGACTGAAATCTGCATCCATTTCGAAGATATACTCATAAGAGCGTTGCAACGCCCATTTGAAACCAGTAATGTATGCCGTGCCAAGACCGAGTTTACCGGAGCGTTCTACAAGATGCAGTCTATCCTTGAACTCATCATCCATAAGACGCTTCACTGCCGCTGCCGTACCGTCAGGCGAACCGTCGTCGATAATAAGTATGTCAAACTTCTTTTCCAGTCCGAACACCGCACGAATAATTTTCTCGATATTTTCTATCTCGTTGTATGTCGGGATAATGACAATGCTGTCGCTTGTACTCATGATAATTCGAATATAAATGTATATTTGAGTACAAAGGTAATAATAAAACTCAAAGTGAGATACTTTTTAAATAGTTTTTAGAATTCTGAATATTAATTTTTTGTGTAATTATTTGCTTTTATGTAACTTCGCAGCGATTTTCAGCTTCGTCATGTCGACATACTTTTCCTTGTCATGGCTTAGCAATAGTTTTTTTAAGGTAAAAGATGGACATTCAAACGATTCTTGAATTATATTCGGCTGCCCCGCAGACGGGAGCACTTCTGAAAGCTATCGGCAACGAGAGCATAAGCACCATTTCCATTCGCGGACTGCAAGCCTCCGCCACACCGGTAGTCTTTGCCTCTGTAATGAACAGTCTGCCCGGCATCTGCCTTTTCGTGCTCAACGATGCCGAAGAGGCAGGGTATTTCTATCACGATCTGACGCAGATGCTCGGCAATGAGAACGTTCTGTTTTTCCCTTCTGCCTACAGGCGTCAGGTGAAATACGGACAGCGTGATGCTGCGAACGAGATTCTCCGGACAGAAGTGTTGAGTCGCGTCAAAGACACTCCCCACTCCTCACTCTTCATCGTCTCCCATCCCGAAGCACTGTCTGAGCTTGTCGTATCAAACAAACATCTTGACGACAGAACTATATCGCTGCATGTAGGTGAAGAGAAAGACATTGTTGAGATTGAGAAGACGATGCGTTCATTCGGATTCAAGGAAGTAGACTATGTTTACGAACCGGGACAATTTGCCGTAAGAGGAAGTATTCTCGATGTTTATTCATACAGTCATGAGTTTCCGTTCCGTGTGGATTTCTTTGGCGATGAAATCGATTCGATAAGAACATTCGACGTACAGTCGCAGCTCTCAAAATCAAAGGTGGAATCAATGGATATCGTGCCGGAACTTGCCATACTGAAATCTGAAAAAATCCCGTTTCTCGAATTTCTGCCCGGCAACACTCTTATCGTGATGAAGGACTTAACCTTTGTTCACGATGTCATAGAAAAGACTTACCGCGACGGTTTCTCGCAGCAGGCAATAACCGAAAAGCTTGAGGGAGCCACGGAAATGGAGCAACAGGAGATTATCCGACAGATGAAGTCGGAAAACACACTCTGCTCCGCAACACAGTTTACCGAAGGTCTCGTAAGATTCAAGCGCATAGAATTTGGCAACAGTCAAACAACAACGCCACAAGCTACAATAAGCTTCGACACAAGTGCACAGCCGCTATTCCACAAGAATTTCGACTTGCTCACAAAATCTCTCGAAGACTATCTTCTTCAGGGATACAAGCTGTATATCCTCGCCGACAGTCAGAAGCAGAACCAGCGTCTGCGCGACATATTCGACGAAATGGCACAGCACAAGAAACTTGCCGACGGTATGGAAGTGACTTCAGCCCCCATACCTTTCACTCCAATTGACAAAACGCTGCATGGCGGCTTTGCCGACAACAATTTAAAGATATGTGCCTTCACGGATCATCAGATTTTCGACCGTTTTCATAAATACAACCTACGGTCTGACGCTGCCCGAAACGGCAAGATGGCTCTCACGATGAAGGAGTTGCAGGAGATGGAGCCCGGCGACTACATCGTACATGTGGATTTCGGTATCGGAAAGTTTGCCGGACTCGTCCGCGTTCCTGTAGGCAATTCCTATCAGGAGATGATACGTATCGTTTACCAGAACAACGACAAGGTTGACGTAAGCATACATTCTCTGTACAAGATATCAAAATACAAACGTCACGACAGCGAAAAGCCGCCTCGCCTGAGCACCCTCGGCACTGGAGCATGGGAGAGGCTCAAGGAAAAGACGAAGACGAAGATTAAGGATATCGCACGCGACCTTATCAAGCTTTATGCCACCCGTCGCCACGAAAAGGGATACCAGTTCAGTGCCGACTCTTTCATGCAACATGAACTGGAGGCAAGCTTCCTATACGAAGACACGCCAGATCAGCTGAAGGCTACAAACGACGTGAAAGCCGATATGGAAAGTCAGCGCCCGATGGATCGTCTTGTCTGCGGCGATGTGGGATTCGGAAAGACGGAAGTGGCTATCCGTGCTGCATTCAAGGCTGCATGCGACTCGAAGCAGGTGGCAGTAATGGTACCGACTACTGTTCTTGCCTACCAGCACTACCAGACGTTTACAAGTCGACTGAAAGGAATGCCAGTAAGAGTGGACTATCTATCAAGGGCACGCACGGCAAAACAGACAAAACAGGTGCTTGCCGACCTTGAGGCTGGAAAAATCGACATCATAATCGGTACACACAAACTTATCGGCAAGACGGTGAAGTTTCATGACCTCGGACTGCTCATCATTGACGAGGAACAGAAATTCGGTGTCTCTACAAAGGAGAAACTGAGGAAAATGAAGACAAATGTCGACACACTGACGATGTCGGCAACTCCTATTCCGCGAACTCTGCAGTTCTCGCTGATGGGTGCACGCGATATGAGCATCATACAGACCCCACCGCCAAACCGTTACCCTGTGTGCACTGAGGTGCATACCTTTGATGCCGAGGTGATAAAGGATGCTATAAACTTTGAGATGAGCCGCAACGGACAGGTATTCTTCGTAAACGACAGAATCAGCAACCTGCCTGAACTCGCAAATATAATAAGGAGGAATGTTCCCGACGCACGCATCGCCATAGGACACGGGCAGATGAAACCGGAAGAACTGGAGAAGATTATCATGGGCTTCATGAACTACGACTATGACGTGTTGCTCTCTACTACGATAATAGGCAACGGCATTGACATCAGCAACGCAAATACTATTATTGTTAATGATGCACACCACTTCGGACTTTCCGACTTGCATCAGATGAGGGGAAGAGTGGGACGAAGCAACAAAAAGGCGTTCTGCTATCTGCTTGCTCCGCCATTGTCGTCTCTTTCGCAAGATGCCAGACGCCGACTGGAAGCTCTGGAGACTTTCTCTGAACTTGGCAGCGGCTTTAACCTCTCTATGCAGGATCTCGACATGCGCGGTGCCGGCAACCTGCTCGGAGCGGAACAGAGCGGATTTATGGAAGACCTCGGATTTGAAACATATCAGAAGATACTGACACAGGCTGTAACGGAACTGAAGAATGACGAGTTCAGCGACATGTATCAGGAGGAGATGGCAAGCGGAAAGAAAATCACCGGCGACGAGTTTGTCGACGACTGCGCCGTGGAGAGCGACCTCGAGATGTTCTTCCCCGACCAGTATGTGCCGAGCAGTAGCGAGAGAATGCTGCTATACCGCGAACTTGACAATATAACGAATGACGACGACCTTGAACGATATAAGGCGAACCTCAGGGACCGCTTCGGCGAGATTCCACGCGAAGGTATCGAACTGCTTCAGGTTGTTCCCTTGAGAAGACTCGGCAAAGCTCTGGGATTCGAAAAGATCATACTGAAAAACAGGATGCTGCAGATGCAGTTTGTAAGCAATCCTATGAGTGCATATTACAAGAGCGAGGCTTTTGAAAAGGCTCTTGCATATATCGGCAGAAATGCCCGTCGCTGCAACATTAAAGAGAGCCGCGGCAAGAGATACATGACAGTAAACAACATTGACACCGTGGAGAATGCCGTAGAGGTGTTGAGAGAAATTAACAAATAAAAGATTATGCTTATACTGACAACAATACTTATCTATTTTTGCGTGCTCATGTTCATGGGCAGAGTGACAAGCCGAAAGTCGAACAACGAGACTTTCTATCGCGGTGAACGCAAGTCGCCATGGTATATGCTTGCCTTCGGACTCGTGGGAGCTTCGATTTCCGGAATAACATTCGTATCGGTGCCGGGAATGGTAATAAAACAAGACATGACGTATCTTCAGACTTGTCTCGGATTTATCCTCGGATACTTCGTCGTGGCTTTCGTTTTATTACCTATTTATTATAAGCTCAACCTGACGACCATTTACACATATCTGAAGAAAAGACTCGGACAGCGGTCGTATAAAACGGGTGCCTTGTTCTTTCTGCTCTCTGAAATGACGGGTACGGCATTGCGCTTCTACGTGGTATGCAGCATCTTGCAGAGATTCGTGTTCGGACAGTTCGGTCTGCCGTTTGCCGCCACAGTGATAATACTCGTTTTGCTCATCTGGCTTTACACTCGGCGCGGAGGCATCAAGACTCTTGTATGGACAGACACGTTCCAAACGTTTTGCATGATGGCGGCACTGCTCATTATAATCTTCGAGGTTATCGGGAAGCTCGACATGTCGGTGGGTGAAGCAGTATCTGCCGTGGCAGCCAATGCCCACAGTCGCATATTCGTGTTCGATGACTGGGTTTCCACACAGAATTTTTTTAAACAGTTTATCAGCGGAATTTTCATCGTTGTGGTGATGACAGGTCTCGACCAGCACATGATGCAGAAGAACCTTACCTGCAAGACGCTGCGCGATGCACAAAAGGACATGTGTGTCGGCGGTTTCTTCTTCGTCCCCGTCAACTTGCTTTTCTTATCTCTCGGCATTTTGCTCTTGCTACTTGCCGGCAAGGAAGGAATGGCAATACCTGCCGACAGCGACGAACTGCTGCCGATGTTCGCTGCCTCCGGCTGGATGGGCAACCTCGTACTTGTTCTTTTCTCCATCGGTATCGTGGCAGCATCTTTCAGCGGTACGGATTCTGCATTGACGGCTGTTACTACAAGTTTCTGCGTAGACATAAAGGAGCGTCCTGAGGATGAGCGTCTGAGACGTATCAGCCACATCGGCGTCTGCACCCTGTTTGCCCTTTTCATCTTGCTGTTCAGGGCTATCAACTCTACGAGCGTTATTGATGCTATATATATAATACTGTCGTATACCTCAGGACCATTGCTCGGTCTGTTTGCCTATGGCATTCTCACGAAATGCGGCGTCAACGACAAGCTCGCCCCTTATATCTGTGTTGGCTCCCCTGTCATTTGCTTCATCATAGACCAGCTTACGACTCGGATTACGGGATATAAGTTCGGATATGAACTGCTGATGCTCAACGGTACGCTTGTATTTCTCGGACTGTTGCTTACGAGGAAGAAAGACATTTAGATACCACCTGTTAGCCTCATAAGAGAGACCACAGCCTGGTTGTAATCGTTTATTGCTGTCGCCCGTTTCTTTTTTGCATCAATATAATCCTGAACAATACTGATATACTCGAGATATGAAATCTCTCCATTCTCATATTCGATACTGCCGATGCGCATCATCTCATCGGCAGTATTCTTTCCCGCTGTATTGTAATAATTTACCTTTTGCTGCATTATGCCGACATTGTCAAGACATGTAGCATATTCCTGTTTGCGGAGCTTTTCAGTCTGCTGCATCTCAAGTTCCGCCATCTCCCTTTCCTTCTTTGCCGCCTTAACCTTCGCCTTTGTCGCACCGAAGAAAATCGGCACACCTATACCTACTTCGAAGCCCATGAAATTTCCTCCATCAAACTTCGTGCGGTCGGCATGGTATGGATTCCATGACGAAATGACAAGCTGATTGCGAAGCGATAAAGACAAAGAGGGAGCATAGCCGCTCTTTGCCACCCTTACGCCACGGTCTGCCACCTGCAATTTGTCTTGGGCATATTGTCCTTCTGGCGTCTGCATAAAGTTATATTCCCTACCCTTCCATTCTATCATCACAAGCGAGTCTTCTGCCGGAACAATAGAACTGTCGGTATTCATCAGTGCCGCCAATTGTCGTTGCGTAGCAGAAAAATCCGTTTGTGCCGTAGCCAGCTCTTGTCTGTTTTCCATCAGCATCCGCTTTGCCGACAGACTTTCTATCTGTCTCGACTCCCCCGCTTCATAACGCTTCGAAGCCACTTTCTGATAGTTCGCCAGATAAAACTCATTATTCTTAAGTATTCTGATATTCTCCATCTGATATGCAAGCAGGAAATAAAGCGAGGCAATATCGGCACTCAACTGCCGACGTGTTATTTCAGCCTTGCTCTGCTCTGCCTTCGTCTCGGCATTCAGCTGTCTGCGGCGAGCGGCATAGACTGTAGGGAATTCTATCGCCTGCGTCAGACTGATGGAGTTGTCTGGACTGCCTCCCGATGTCGGATCTTGCGAAAGCGACAGCTCTGTCTTTTCCATCTCCCATGCCGTGCCCTGCATAATCCTTGCTCTCTCCACCCCTTTTTCGGCAATCTTAATACTGTTGCTGCCTTTCATAGCGAAGTCTATACATTGGTTAAGGGTAAGCCGCCTTGTCTGCTGTGCTGCAGAAGGAAATGCGATAAGAGCCAGACTTACTATAAGTATATATTTCATCATTACTTTTTATTTTTTAGTGAACATTTTATAAATGGCAGGCAGAACAAACAGTGTCAGCAACGTTGATGTTACGAGTCCGCCAATCACTACCGTTGCCAGCGGGCGCTGAACCTCTGCTCCGTCTCCATGAGAGAGCGCCATCGGCAGAAAGCCCATCGAGGCGACAAGTGCCGTCATTAGTACCGGACGAAGGCGAACCATACAACTGTCTACGATACGTCTGTAAATGTCTGTCACGCCGTCGCGCTGCATCTGATTCATCTGTCCGACAAGCACTATACCATTGAGCACCGCCACGCCGAACAAGGCTATAAAACCGACGCCTGCGGATATCGAGAACGGCATGCCGCGAAGCCATAACGCCCATACGCCACCTATTGCCGCAAGCGGAATTGCCGAAAATACGAACAGGGATTCACGCACGCTCTTCACCGTAGCATACAACAGCAACAAGATAACGAGAAGGGCTATCGGCACGACTACCACCAGACGGTCTACCGCACTCTGCAGATTCTTGAACTCACCGCCATAAGTATAATAATATCCTTCAGGCAGTTTCATCCTTTCATCAAGCAATTTCTGTATATCCTTCACTGTGCTCTGCACGTCACGCCCCTTTACATTGAAGCCTACATATATCCGTCTTGCCCCGTCTTCATGCGATACCTGAGCCGGTGCCGGCTGATATTCTATCTCCGCTATCTGAGACAGGGGAACGCTGCCGCCGTCGGGCAGAGGAACAGCGAGACTGCGCAGCTCGTCGGCATTCCTGCTCTTTCCGTCTATGCGCAATACCACGTCAAACTTCTTCTCTCCTTCGTACACACTTCCTGCCGTAGCACCGGCAAATGCCGTTTCGAGAACATTGTTCACATCGTCTACACTGATGCCATACTGCGACATACGCTGATGATTGTATACCACTTGAATCTGTGGCAATCCAGAAACCTCCTCTACATATATGCCGCTCACGCCTTTCACTCCACTGATAATGCTCTTCACCCTGTTAGCCTGTTGTGTAAGCACCCCAAGGTCGCCGCCGAAGATTTTTATCGCCACATCCTGTTTTATACCCGTCAGCAATTCGTTATTGCGCATCTGTATCGGCTGTGATATCTCAGCCTCAAGTCCGGGAATTGTCTTCAGCGTCTCTTCCATCATCTCCATAAGCTCCGGAGTAGTCTTGGCTGATGTCCATTCTGCTTTCGGCTTTAAAGCCACCATTATGTCGGCACGCTCCACAGGCATCGGGTCGGTAGGAATCTCCGCGCTGCCGATACGGCTTACTACCTGTTTCACTTCCGGGTATTTCTCCTTGAGCATCTTTTCCGCTTTGGTGCATGTCTCTACCATCTGCGACAAGGACGTGCCTTGTGCCAGACTCATCTCAACGGCGAAGTCGCCTTCTTCAAGGTTGGGGATAAATTCTCCGCCAAGGAACTTAAAGGCTACAACACTGACACAGAACAAGGCTACGGCTGCCGTTATTACATTTTTATACTGCGAAAGTGTCCAGTCGAGAGCCGGTCTATACCATGACTGTATTTTTTTTATCATCCTGTCTGAGAGGGTTTCTGCGGTATGGATTTTCTTGCTCAAGAACAGCGAACTTGCCATCGGCACGTATGTTAGCGACAGGATGAATGCTCCGAGGATGGCAAAAAACACGGTGAGTGCCATCGGACGGAACATCTTTCCCTCGATGCCTGCCAAAGTCATCAGCGGAACATATACTATCATAATCATTATCTCGCCGAATGCTGCACTCTGACGGATGCGTGAAGCTGAGAAATGTACCTCTTCGTCCATTTCCCTCTGCGACAGTCTTAATGCCGGATACTTCTGCCTACTGCCGTTGATATGACTTACCACTGCCTCTACAATGATAACTGCCGAATCGACAATCATTCCGAAGTCTATTGCTCCAAGGCTCATCAGATTTCCGTCGATGCCGAAGAGTTTCATCATCCCGAAGGCAAAGAGCATACTGAGCGGTATGACGCTCGCCACAACGAGTCCGGCTCTGTAATTGCCGAGAAAGAGGATAAGTACAAAGATTACGATGAGTCCTCCCTCTATTAGATTGCGGGCTATTGTTCCTTCTACACGGTCTACGAGATTTGTGCGGTCGATAAACGGCTCTATCACTACTCCCTCCGGCAGACTTTTCTGTATCTGACTGATGCGTTCCTTCACGTTCTTTATCACCTGCTGGAAGTTTTCTCCTTTCAACATTATGGCAATTCCGGCTACAACCTCTCCCTTGCCGTTGCGCGTTACAGCACCGAAGCGTGTGGCATGTCCGAGCTGTACCGTTGCCACATCGCCTACAGAAACCGGTGTTCCGTTCACGTTCTTCACCGTTATTGCTGCAATGTCGGCAAGTGATTTCACCATTCCGAGTCCGCGGATAAAATACTGGTTTGAGTTCTCCTCGATATAGCTGCCGCCTGTATTGGCATTGTTTTTCTGCAATGCGTCGAAGACCTCTGCCACGGTTATTCCGTTTGCAGAGAGCCGGTCGGAGTTTATCGCCACCTCATATTGTTTCACGTATCCTCCCCATCCGCTAACCTCGGCAATGCCGGGAGTTCCGGATAGTTGTTTTCTAACTATCCAGTCTTGTATCGTTCTGAGGTCTGTCAGCGAATACTTGTCCTCATATCCTTTTTTTGTCCTTACGGTATAGTGGAAGATCTCGCCCAGTCCTGTTGCAATAGGTCCCATCTCCGTATCTGTATTCTTCGGCAGATTTTTCACCGCCTCCTGCAGCATCTGGCTCACTTGCGAGCGAGCCCAGTAGATATCTGCATCATCATCGAAGACGAGTGTTATAACCGACAGTCCGCTACGCGATATACTGCGTCGTTCTTCCAGTCGCGGGATATTGGCAAGTGCCATCTCTATCGGAGTGGTTATGTTCTGCTCCACTTCCTGTGCGCCGAGTGCCGGAGCCTGTGTTATCACCTGTACCTGATTGTCGGTGATGTCGGGCGTGGAGTCGAAGGGCAGGTTCACGAGCGACCATATTCCCCATATCGTCACAGCAACAGTCATGATGCCGACTACAAGTTTGTGGCTTATAGAATAGTCTATGAGTTTCTGAAACATAATTTGAATGTAGAGTCGATAATTATGAATTATAAATTATGAATTCATCAGTGGTTATGCTCTCCATGCTCACTCGTCATTGAAGCGAGATAAAAAGCGTTGTCGGTTACTATCTTCTGGTTCTTTTGAATATGTTCGCAGAGCAGCACCTCGGTATATCCGTTCTGGCTTACTCCTGTTGTTACCTCATGGCGCGAGAATTCATACTTTCCTTTTTGTGGCGACTTGTTGAGGGCGAAGATATAGTTTTTTCCGTCGCTGCTCACTATTGCTTTTGTTGGCAGGGTGTTATACTCCTGTCTGCCCGTGGCTATCTGTCCTGAAACATACATTCCGTCGAAGAGTCTTGCGCCCCGTGGGTTGTTGAGTTTCACATGCACAGAAACGGCTTTCGTCCCGTCATTGAAATACTGGTTCATGCCGTATACGGTTCCCGTCAGGGTCATCCCGGGCTGGTTTGTCAGCGAGAGCAATACCTTGTCGCCGTTTTTCACCTTGTTTATGTCTTTCTCAAAAACGTTTAAGTCGCATTCTACGGCATTGTTGTCTCTTATCCTCATCAGAGGTGTCTGCATGTCGGCATAACTCCCGAGCGATGCCGTTATCTGGCTCACTGTGCCGGATATCGGGGCGCGGAGCGGGAACACGGTAGTGAACTTACCGCGTGCCACAGCCTTTGTACTTATCCCCATCTGAGCGAGCTGTCGCCCTATTCCGGTCATATTGGCAAGTGCCGTCTGATAGTCTTTCTGTGCCTGTTGCATGTTCTTCTTAACTCCGGCTCCGCTATGTGCCAACTGCCGCTGGCGGTCGAGTTCTATTTTCGCCATCTCGCTCTCTTTATATGCCGAATAGTAGTCGCGCTGAAGCGATACTACTTCTGTATTCTCTACCATGGCAACCACCTGTCCGCGACTTACCTGCTGACCGTCTTTTACAAACACATTCTTCACCACTCCTCCCATAAGGGATGTTATATCCGCCATGCTCTGCGGTCGCAACACCAAGGCACCGTTTACGCTCAGCATGGCATCGAGCTCCCGTCTCTCTGCAACGCCCATTCTTATGTCAACGGCATTTATCTGCTGTTGCGTGAGCGGAATGCGTTGATATTCCTCCTCGTCATGCCCGTCTCCATCGTGTTGTGCTGTCTCCTCGTCGTGTGCATGTGTCATGTCGTCTTTGCCTGCAAGGATTGTAAAGACTGCCACTGCCGCTATCGTCAATGCCACTACTGTCAGTATTCTTTTTATCATGTTTTTTGTTATTGCGTTTATACTCGTTTTTTCTCGGCTGCAAAATTACCTGTTATTAACTGCAACCGGGTTGCATTTTACTCAACTTCATCTGTAAGGACGTCTTAACAAATGAAAGCCGAATATATGAAAATAAGGAGTTTGCTCAGCAGAGTATATTCTATTAGAGATGTGACAAAATTGAATAGAAAGGGCGTGTGTATAGTGTAACAATAGCAAATAAGCCGCACAATTTCGCCTCATTTATGCAGAAAACAACTTCATAGTTGCGTCTTATCATCAAAATCAGTTATCTTTGTAGGCAAAATGGCAATAGCCAAAATTATAAATAAAACAAGGCGAAACACGTCTAAGATAATAAAGGAAACGAGAAAGGAACTGGCAATGAAAGGTTACGCAAAGCCATTACATGAATTTATAAGTGGACAACAAATCCAATTTGTAATACCTGTATATCAACGAAATTACGACTGGCTGATAGACAATTGCGACCAATTGTTTAGCGACTTATTAAAACTAAGCCGCTCAGACAGACATTCGCATTTCTTTGGTTCTATTGTTACATCATCAGCAGGAAGTGGATTTAATAGATTTGTCATTGACGGACAACAACGTTTGACCACCATTTCACTTCTTTTGATAGCAGGCATTAAAGCCGTAAATGACGGCACATTGGAAATACAAAATAACTATCGTAAAAACGAAGCATACGATTTATTCCTCAATGCCAAATATTGTAATTCTGAGCGTAAAATCAAATTAGTCCCCATAGAGAATGACCGTATTGCCTACGATAAGATCTTTAATGAAGAAGATTCTCTCGATGAGGATTCAAAGGTTACTCGCAACTATCGCCATTTCTATGATTTATTGACGAGAGAACCACAAGCTCTTTCTTTCGACCAGTTGCTTGATGCCATCGAACGATTGCAAATCATATCTATAGAGTTGGATAACGATGATGATGCTCAACTTATCTTTGAAAGTCTGAATTCTACAGGATTGGCTCTGACTGAAGCGGATAAGATACGCAATTACCTCTTGATGTCTTTGACACCAGAGGAGCAACAAATATGCTTCAAGAACTATTGGCAAAAGATAGAACAGGCAACGGAAAATCAACCTACAAAGTTCTTGCGTGATTATCTCACCATACAGCAACAGTTACAGCGTCCAGTCCGTCTGCCAAATATCTACTACGAATGGAAAAAGTATATGAACGGGCATGACCGCAAGGATGAATTAGTCAAGATGCTTGATTATGCACACTACTATCAGCAAGTGGCAGAAGCAAATCTATCTACGATAAGACTTTCAGAGAAGATGCGCCATATCAGTAATATAGAAACGGATGTGACAAATGTATTCTTTATTCAATTCTTGAAATATGCAACTGCCAACAATCTTTCAGAAGACGAGATATTCAAGGTGATTGATTTGGTGGAGAACTATTTGGCAAGACGTATCGTTTGCAATTTGCCAGGTAATGCCCTTACTCAAGTTTTCTGTGCTTTACATAAAGATGTATTGAAAAGCATTGAGGAATATAGTTCAGCTAACATGGAACTAAACAACTCATATTCTGACATTTTGGCTTATCATATAATGCGTCGTGACGGAAACTATCAATTGCCAAGAGATATGCAATTCGTAGAATCTATCAAAACTCGAGATGCTTATCACATGTTGAAGCCGTTCCAGATATTCCTCTTTGAAAGACTGGAGAACTCTGTGCATGGCGAATATAATGATGTGGCAACCGATATGAAAAAAAAGGATGCCACTATTGAGCATATTATGCCACAAACCCTCAATGGTGATTGGAAAGCTATGCTTGGGGATAATTTTGAGAAAATACAAGACAAGTATCTTCATACTTTTGCAAACTTGACTCTGACAGGTATCAACAGCGAATTAAGCAACAAGCCATTTAAAATAAAACGTGATGGCAAGAAAATAGGGAATGAAGTATATCCTGGTTATAAGAACTCCAAATATCGCTTGACTAAGAGTGTTACTTCATGTGATAAATGGACAGAAATAGAGTTGCAAATCAGACGCGATGAAATTGTGGCAACTTTTTTGCGTCTCTATCCATTACCACAGACAACATTCAAACCATTGCCAAGACCTGTTGATGAAGTCTCTTTGGAGGATGATTCATTTACTCCAACAAACAGACAGCTGAAAGGATTCCGTCTATATGGCAACGAATATACCGAAACAACATGGAAAAATATGCTTTTGCGAGTGGTAAAAATGATAACAGAAAAATATCCAGATATTGTAGATTCTTTATATGATAAGGGGGCATACTTCTGGACATCAAAAACGGCAAACTTAGGCTATTGTACACAAATAGGTATCGATAAATACCTGTGGACCACCATGGGAAACAAAAGCAAGTTAGCATGTTTGCGTTATCTGTTTGAGAAATGTGACATTGCGGAATCTGAGTTTGTGATGTTGCTTGAACCTGCAAAAGAATAAAACTTATGGCTGAAAAGAAAAATATTCCGCAGTTCGTGAATAGCGATTCTTTCATGGCAGACAAGGACTATGTGAAGTGGTTGTCTGACTTGAAGAAACGTTTCCGCATGGCACAGCTTAAAGCTGCTGTCAAGGTGAATACGGAGATGCTCAAATTCTACTGGAGTTTGGGCGAGGACATTTGCGAGAAACAGAAACAATATAAGTGGGGCTCAAAGGTCATTAAACGGTTGAGCCTTGACATGAGAACGGAATTTCCTAATACAGAGGGATTTTCCGTCGTAAATCTATATTATATCAAGCGTTGGTTTGCGTTCTATTCAAGTCAAATTGAAATTGTTTACCAAGCTGGTAAACAATTACAGAAAGTGGATAATGCCAACACTCCAATCCCAGAGATATTGCTTTCTGTGCCTTGGAGACACCAAACTGTCATTGTTTCCAAATGTGACACAATAAACGCTGCAATGTTCTATCTCAACAAGGTCATTGAAGGCAATATGAGTCGTACCGAGTTGGAGAATGCGGTTAAGGCTCAACTATACGAGCATACAGGCAAGGCATTGAACAACTTTGATGTTACATTGCCACGACCACAAAATGCGTTGGCAACAGAGATAATAAAAGACCCTTACAAGTTGGATTTCCTCTCATTGCCAAACAAGTTCAGCGAAATGGACTTGGAGAACAAGTTAGCCACAAATATTACTCGTTTTCTTTTGGAGTTGGGCAAAGGATTTGCCTATGTTGGGCGGCAAATGGAACTTGACACGCCAAGTGGAAAGTCTTACTTCCCCGACATGGTGTTTTATCATACTCGGCTGAAATGCTATGTGGTGGTTGAATTGAAGATTGTAGACTTTATGCCAGAGTTCATCGGCAAACTGAATTTCTACGTTTCAGCTGCTGACGAGTTGCTTAGAGGCGAGGGAGACAATCCAAGCATTGGCATTCTTCTTTGCAAGGACAAAGATTCGTCTGTCGTGGAATGGTCTATGCGTGGTATAACTACTCCTTTGGGGGTGGCGAGCTATCAGCTGCAAGAGGTCTATGAACGAACATTGCTTGAAATAAAGCAAGAAGTCTCTGAGGAAGAATAAATTATAGAAATTGCATTGGCTTGGAAAGCTGACAAGCAATGTTATGTTAAGCAGTCCACATATGCTGCTTATGTGTATCTATATTAGCATGACCACAGGTTTGCGTATCGGAGAGATTTGCGGTTTGAAATGGTCGGACATCAACACCGACAACAGTACCATCACCGTGAAACGCACCCTTGAGCGCATATACATTGTAGAGGGCGAGCCATGCCGTTAGATACCGATGAACAAGGAACTGCTGGCTATGGTGAAACCTCTGAAAAAAGTTGTAAACGCAGATTTCTATGTATTGACCAATGAGAAACTACAAGACTGTAAGTGTTTTGCTCGGTCATGCCAACATCACAACAACCCTCAACCTATATGTTCACCCGAATATGGAGCAGAAGAAAAAGTGCATAACCAAGATGTTCAAATCTCTTGGAAAATAAAAAAAAGTTTTTTCGGTCATTTTACCCTCACACCCTCACCAATAGCCTTGAAAGTCCCTGTTTATCGTACTTTCGAGGTGTGAGGGATAGTGTGAGGGATCGACGTTTACCCTCACACATCCCTTATCGAAAGTAATCTTGTTTTTACCATTTTCTGGCAGTCATAAAGCTATCATTTGGTATCGGTATTTCTATGCTGCACCAAAAGTGCACGATAGAAGCACAAAAGGTGCCACTATTATTCTATGTTTTCTTTATGTGTGAATGGATTGTTTTTTATGTTCATCGCCCGATGTCGTTTTGCAAGAGACACGAAGTGGCTCGTCTACATCCTTCATAACACATAAGCCGAAGGCTTGCAAAACGGCATCGGGGGTTTATAGGTTTTCGTCTAAAAATAACATCTTTCTATATTATATCATTATCCAACGAAATATAAAGGATAAACCAATGCGTCGAGGACTAACCTGATATTCTGATTACTATAAAAAGGGTACATCTTATATATATATACGTCATAAAACAGAAAGCTACTCTGCTTTCCGTAAAAGTGTTTTGAATAAAATAACAAACAATTCATAGATGAAAAAGATTTTCTTATCTGCTGTTGCGGCAATGATGATGCAGTCGGGAGCTGCATGGGCGGGCGACATCTACGTGTCTACCTCGTTCCATGAACCGGCAAATGAAGGACTGCGCTTTATATACAGTCGCGACGGTATACACTGGGACAGCATACCGGGAACGTTCCTAAAACCGGAGGTTGGAACACAGAAGGTGATGCGCGACCCGTCGATTGTGAAGGGACCCGACGGCACTTACCATTTCGTATGGACTTGCAGCTGGAGGGGCGACAGGGGATTCGGATATTCATCGTCGAAAGACCTCATCCACTGGACTCCAGAGCGTTTCATCGAAGTGATGAAGGACACGACAACCGTAAACGTGTGGGCTCCGGAACTTTTCTACGACGATGTAAAGAAACAGTATATGATTATCTGGGCTTCGTGTATCCCCGGAAAATTCCCCGACGGACTGGAGGAGCACAAAAACAACCACCGTCTGTATTACTGCACGACCAAGGATTTCAAGACTTTCTCTGAATCTCAGTTGCTCATCGACCCGGGCTTCAGTTGCATCGACGCAACAATGGTGAAGCGCGGCAAGGACGACTATGTGATGGTTTTGAAAGACAATACCCGCAAGCAGCGCAACATCAAGGTGGCTTTCGCGAAGACGCCATACGGTCCGTGGAGCGCGGCATCAGAGGCTTTCACCCCGATGTACAGCGAGGGACCGTCTACGGCTTACGTAAACGGTTGGTGGTATATCTACTACGACTGGTACCGCCAGTTTATATACGGAGCGCAGCGCACCAAGGACTTCAAGCATTTCCAGGACCAGACGGGTGCCGTGTCGTTCCCCGAAGGACATAAGCACGGAACGGTGTTCATGGCTCCCGAGGAACTCGTTGACAACCTTATTAAATATAACACCCGTGCCGTTCACTATACCGGCAACGACATATCATTGCCTGCACGCCACGACGGCGGGCTCTCGCCTGTTGTTGGAGTGCACACCATAGAGACGATGCGCGCCGAGAAGGGGGCGACCTACAACCATCAGCCGATGATTGCATACTGGAAGGGGAAATTCTATATGCACTATCTCACTGACCCTCGACATGAGCATGAGGCTCCGGGAAAGACTATGCTGCAAACTTCCGACGACGGCTACACGTGGTCGGAGCCTAAGGTGTTGTTCCCTGAATACAAAGTGCCCGACGGATTCGAAAAGCCGGAGAAATACCCTGGACTGAAAGCTAAGAATCTTATGGCTATCATGCATCAGCGAGTGGGATGGTATGTGTCGAAGAAAACGGGAAAGCTTATCGCCATGGGCAACTATGTGGTGTCGATGACGCCTAAGGATAACCCTACCGACGGCAACGGCATCGGCAGAGTGGTGAGGGAGATTAAGCAGGACGGTTCGTTCGGACCGGTGTATTTTATCTATTACAACCACGGATTCAGCGAGAAGAATACTGACTTCCCGTATTATAAGAAGTCGAAAGACAAGGCTTTCGTGAAGGCTATCGACGAGCTTCTTGCCGACCCGATGGCTCGCATGCAGTGGGCTGAGGAGGCTGACCGCGGCGACGACATCCTGCCGCTGAAGACTCCATACAAGGCTTTCTCGGGATATACCCTGCCCGACGGATGGAAGGTGGGTCTGTGGAAACACGGACTGACCACCATCAGCTGCGACGGCGGAAACTCTTGGCGCACTCCGGCTAAGAGGGCGCACGGATTTGTTACCTCTACGGGTAAGATATGGGGACAGCGACTCTCTGACGGTACGTATGCCACGGTGTATAACCCGGCGGAATACCGATGGCCGCTGGCTATCTCGCTGAGCAGCGACGGACTGGAATATACTACGCTTAATCTCGTGAACGGTGAGGTTACGCCGGAACGACACGGCGGAAACTACAAGAACTACGGTCCGCAGTATACTCGCGGTATTCAGGAGGGTAACGGAACGCCTGCCGACGGCAACCTGTGGGTTACTTACAGCAACAACAAGGAGGACATGTGGGTGTCGCGCATCACCGTGCCCGTGCAGACTAAGGCTACAACGCATGCTGACACCGATTTCTCGAAATTCTCTAAGCTTGCCGACATGGGCGACTGGAATATCTATTCGCCTAAGTGGGCGCCGGTGGAGCTTGACGGAGAGTGGCTGAAACTTTCCGACAAGGATCCTTACGACTATGCCAAGGTGGAACGCGTAATTCCGGAGACTAAGGAACTGACGGTGGAGTTTGACGTTATGCCGGGACAGGCTGACCACGGAGAGCTCGACATCGAATTCCTCGACAATGGCGGACAGGCTTGCTCGCGCATCGTGCTCGACTCTCTTGGAGTGATGAAGGTGAAGGGCGGTCCGCGCTATGGCACGCTCGTGAAGAAATATGAGCCGGGCAAGACTTATCACATTAAGGCGGTGCTTTCTACCGACATGCACGCCGGTACGTATTACGTAAATGGAAAGAAGGTTACACAAAGGCAGTTTGACACTCCGATAAGGGAGATTTCAAGGGTGGTGTTCCGCACCGGACCGCTGTTCAGCGAACCGAACAACGAGACGCCTGCCGACCAAGCTTTCGATATGCCGCGTGCCGACGAGAGCGACCCGATGGCTACGTTCCGTATCGCAAACGTGAAAACCGCGGCTGCAGATGCCGACGCACAGGCTGCCGTGTTGAAGTTTGATGATTTCAAGCCGTATGTGGACAAGTTCAACTCGATGGAAGACGAGAATATCAAACAGGCGATTCCAAACGCTGAGTCGGCTGAATGGATGAGCAGGAACGTGCCGCTCTTCGACTGTCCGCAAGATAATTTCAAGGAGATGTACTACTATCGTTGGTGGACTCTTCGCAAGCACATCAAGCGCACTCCCGTGGGCTACGGAATGACGGAGTTCCTCGTGCAGCGCTCTTATGCCGACCGCTACAACTTGATTGCCTGTGCCATCGGTCATCATGTTATGGAGACCCGCTGGCTGCGCGACACTACTTATATCAGTCAGATTCTCAACACCTGGTATCATGGCAACGACGGCAAGGCAATGCTGAAGATGGACAAGTTCAGTTCGTGGAATCCGGCTGCCGTATACGAGGCTTACAAGGTGAACGGCAGCAAGAGCTTCTTGCTCAATCTCAAGCCTTCGCTCGAAGAGGAATATGCACGTTGGCAGAATACTCACCGTCTTGACAACGGCTTGTACTGGCAGGAGGACGTGCGCGACGGTATGGAGGAGAGTGCAAGCGGCGGCAGAAAGAAGAAGTTTGCCCGTCCTACGATAAACAGCTATATGTATGGCAACGCCATGGCGCTTGCCGAGATGAACCGCATTGCCGGCGACAACGGTAAGGCGGAGGAATACAAGAATGAAGCTGGCGGATTGAAAAAGCTTGTTGAGGAGAAACTGTGGAACAAGGATGATGCTTTCTTTGAGACGCTGAAGGGCGACTCTTCGGCTAACGTAAGAGAGGCTATAGGATTTATCCCTTGGTATTTCAACATGCCGGACAACAGGAAATTTGATGTGGCTTGGAAACAGGCTACCGACGAGAAGGGTTTCTCGGCTCCTTACGGACTGACTACTTGTGAGCGTCGCTCGCCTCTCTTCCGCACTCACGGCACTGGCAAATGTGAATGGGACGGAGCGGTATGGCCTTTCGCTACAAGTCAGACGCTAACCGCCATGGGCAACTACATCAACGACTACCCTAATCCGATTGTTGGCAGTAAGGATTTCTTCCATCAGATGGAGGTATATGTGGAGAGTCAGCACCATCGCGGCAGACCGTATATCGGGGAATATCTCGACGAGACTAACGGGGCATGGCTCATGGGCGACCGCGAGCGCAGTCGCTACTACAACCACTCTACGTTCAACGACCTTATGATTACGGGCATCTGTGGCTTGCGTCCGCAGGCCGACGGCAGCATCGTGGTGAATCCGCTTCTGCCTGATGGCAAGTGGGACTGGTTCTGTCTCGACAACGTGCTCTATCATGGTCACAACATCTCTATCGTCTACGACAAGACTGGCAACCACTATCGCCACGGCAAGGGACTCGTTCTTCTCGTTGACGGCAAGAAAGTGGCACAACGCAGCGACATCGGTCGGTTGGAATATAAGTTCTGATCATTTCTGAATAGGCATAAAAACAAATCCCGGAGTTATCCATACAGTATTGATGGATAGCTCCGGGATTTGTTTTTGGCAAACCTGTAACTGAACTTTCGGAGTTATAATCTTCCCCTCACCCTCCACTTCCGGGGCGGAGCAGTTACTCTTTCTGTTGAAAACAGAGATATTTTTCTCTAATTCAGTAACGACAAATTTGTAAGTTTATCGCAATTAAAGGTAACGACAAATGTGTAAGTTTATTGCAATTAAAGGTAACTGCTCCGCCACCGGAGGGGGAGGCGGGGGAGGGGAAAAACTGATTCCAACAAACAATATACCAGTTATGCGGAGATTATTATAGCTATTCTCCGCATAATTTGCGGAGAATACACCATTTATTCTCCGCAGAACTTGCGGAATAAAACAAAAAAGTGTAAGTTTGCAACTTGGAAGTATATAATAAAAATGTACAAGTAAATATATTTAGTATGTATATATGGCAGAATGAAAATTGGCCACACATGAAATGGCAAAACGACCAGTTGTTGTTATTGTTGGCTGATGCTAATACTTTAAGAGGTAAGCTTATGGGAAGACTCTCCATGTTCGGCATTGCAGCACAAGAAATGTCGATGCTGAATTCCATAACAAAAGAGATTGTTCACTCTGCCGAGATTGAAGGAGAAATATTAAACAGGGACAGCGTGCGATCATCTGTTGCAAGACAATTGGGATTGGAATATGATGGTTTGCCAAAGACAGACCACTATATTGAAGGTGTGGTACAGATAATGCTTGATGCCACGCAACATTATAAGGAGGTCATAAATACTGAAAGGCTCTTTTCTTGGCACAGGGCTCTTTTCCCCTACGGACAAAGCGGCTTATACAAAATAAGGGTTGGTGAATGGCGCACAGGTGACGAGCCGATGCAAGTTGTATCTGGAGCTATGGGTAAACAAAAGATACATTACGAAGCTCCTCCAAGTTGTGATGTTGACAGAATGATGGTGCAACTATTGGATTATATTAATGATGAACATAAGAATATCGACCCTTTGATAAAAGCTGCCGTAGTACATCTTTGGTTTGTCACCATACACCCGTTTGATGACGGCAACGGAAGATTGTGCCGTACGCTGACTGAGATGCTGTTGTCGAGAGCTGACAATACTTCTATGAGATTTTATAGTTTGTCATCTGAAATACTTAATCACCGGAAAGATTATTACGACATTCTTGAACATATCCAAAAGGGTGGGCTCGATATAACTGAATGGATAAAATGGTTTATAAATACTTTATCAAATGCCGTACAGAATGCTATTGACAAGACTGAGCACATAATGCTGAAAACAAAATTTTGGGATTCTCATACTGATATTCAGCTTAACAAGCGACAGAAAAAAGTCATTAATCTCTTGCTTGATGGCTTTGAAGGCAAGCTGAACTCTTCAAAGTGGTATAAAATAAACCATTGTTCGCAAGACACTGCAAACAGGGATATAAATGACTTGATTGAAAAGCAGATTCTCAGAAAAACGGAGAGCGGAGGCAGAAGCACAAGCTATGAACTTTGCGACTTTTAGCAGCAGTCTTTATCTCTAACGTTAACGCATATTTATCTGTTTTGTCGTTTATAGACGATGAAAAGTATGTTGTTTTATCGTTTATAGACGACAAAAAATGTGTTATTTTAAGTAACAAGTCAAAATTATTTTATACAAGCGAAAATGGAGATAATATAAAAAAACAACAAATACAACTTATACAACAAGTACA
>DBKQ01000017.1 GCA_002298545.1 Prevotella sp. UBA746 | reverse complement strand
AAATTTTAACGAACTATTGTTATCTCAAATTTGAATGTAAATATCTCAAATCTGAATATATAAAAGGATTGTGGCAAATGCTACAGTCCTTTTTTTTGTTCTTCGTCTAAAATTCTTACCACCTAAATTGAAGAAGAACCGAAAAAATATTTTATCGACTAAAAAATATCAACCTGTACAGTTAGAAAATCTTAGCAAGTGCTTTGTCCCACCACACCTACAACCTTGAACATTATTCATTAATGAGCAGAACTATCATTTTTAACCGTACAGCTCGAAAAATATTATATTCATCGTCAATGATGGGAACAAACAAGAGTTAAAGCCGAAAGTTCTATATGTTACTGTTAGGCGGTTATCAACTTTTTTGTAACTTTGCACCCGAATTAACTAAAAACAGAAAAAAAAACAGAAAATCATGAACTCAGCAGAACTCTTCCTTTGGATTCTAAACAACTTGAGCTATTGGGTGGTAACTCTATTCATGGCTATAGAAAGCTCTTTCATTCCTTTCCCGTCGGAAGTAGTGGTACCACCGGCAGCATGGAAGGCGATGGACCCTAACAGCGGAATGTCGATAGTATTGGTCATTGTATTCGCAACCATCGGAGCCGACCTCGGAGCTTTGATAAACTATTATCTCGCAAAATGGCTCGGCAGACCAATCATCTACCGCTTTGCCGACAGCAGAATAGGACACATGTGCCTTATTGACCGCAAGAAGGTGGAAACGGCTGAGGAGTTCTTCCGCAAACATGGAGCAACTTCTACTTTCTTCGGACGACTCGTGCCTGCCGTAAGGCAGCTTATAAGTATTCCGGCAGGTCTGTCGGGAATGCACGTGGGCAGGTTTCTTGCCTTCACCACTCTCGGAGCCGGAGTATGGAACACGGTGCTCGCCATGATTGGATGGGCGATATACAACTACACCGACTACAAGACGACACAGGACGTGTATTTGCAGGCAACGAAATACAGTCATGAGATTGGCTATGTGTTGCTGGCCTTGGCTGCATTAATAGTAGTATTCCTTATATATAAGGGAATGAAGAAGAAAAATTGAAAAATTGAAGTTCCGTTTGGTATTCTTCCAACCCGCCTCCCCCTTCCGGGGGCGGAGCAGTTACTCTTGCTAACCATAAAGTAAAAGACTACATTTCTCAAGAGCATTATGCTTTTCTAAACATAAGGAAATAGATTAGTTTCTCACTACCAAAAGAATAACTTTCTCAATAACAAGGGAAACCGCTCCGCCCCGGAGGGGGAGGCGGGGGAGGGGAAGAAAAAAAAAGCAACTTAAATTTAATATAAAAACAATGAACTACGAAGAAACCATACAATACCTTTATAATAGTGTGCCGATGTTCCAAAAAGTAGGGGCAACGGCATACAAGGAGGGACTTTACAACACCCATGAACTTGACCGCCACTTCGGTCATCCCCACACGAAATTCAAGACAATACACATTGCCGGGACCAACGGCAAAGGCTCTTGCTCGCACACCCTGGCGGCGATATTGCAGGCCGAGGGATACAAGGTGGGACTCTATACTTCGCCACACCTGGTGGACTTCCGCGAGAGAATTCGTGTGAACGGCAAGTGTATAAGCAAAGAATATGTGGTGGACTTCGTGGAAAATGAAAAGCAATTCTTTGAACCGCTGCATCCCAGCTTCTTCGAACTCACCACGGCGCTCGCCTTCAAATACTTCGCTGAGCAGCAGGTGGACTATGCCGTGATTGAAGTGGGACTGGGCGGACGGCTCGACTGCACGAACATCATCTCCCCTATCCTATCCATAATAACGAATATCAGCTTTGACCATACGCAATTCCTGGGCAACACGCTCGCAAAGATTGCCGGAGAAAAGGCTGGAATAATAAAGAGGAATACGCCAATTGTTGTAGGCGAATACAACAGCGAGACAAAACCTGTGTTCATGGCAAAGGCTAAGGAAGAGAATGCTCAGATAACCTTCGCGGAAGACGAAAATGAAGTTACTGAAGCTGTCATCAACCCGAATGGTGGCATTGACTACACCACAAAGTCATTTGGAAAACTGCACGGCGAACTCGGGGGCATTTACCAGACAAAGAACGCCAACACCGTACTCTGTGCTGCAAAACTGCTGCAGGGTATGGGAGTGATAAAAAACACGGCATCGATAAAATGCGGAATGGAGAAAGTTGCGGAATCAACAGGATTGAGAGGCAGATGGGAAACCATAAGAACTTGTCCTAAAGTTGTCTGCGATACAGGTCATAACGTGGGGGGATGGCAATATCTGAGCCAGCAAATCAAGAATCAGAAATGCAAGCAACTGAGAATCGTGTTCGGAATGGTAGACGACAAGGATATTGACACCGTGTGCGGAATGTTGCCAAAAAATGCCGTATACTATTTCACACAGGCGTCGACACACAGGGCAATACCGGCAGAAAAAGTGAAACAAGAGGGCGCAAGCCACGGACTGGAAGGAAGCATATACCCTACAGTTAAAGCTGCATACGAAAAAGCTCTGGCAGACTCGGATGCCGAAGACTTCGTGTTTGTTGGCGGTAGTAGTTATGTCGTGGCAGACTTCCTTTCAATTAGGAATTAGGAAAGAGGAATTAGGAATTAGTTGTTTTTAACATTCGAAGCCGTCCTTTTTTTTATATTTCATTTGTGTTTCTCATTTATTTTAGCTTACTTTGCACATAAAGATTACTAACTATAAAAATACAATATTATGGACACGAACGAAACGCCAAACTTATGCGGTTTGAAAAGAGAGGATTTTCAAACCACGATACACGGGAAAAAGACAGACCTGTATATTCTGAAGAATAAAAAAGGCAACGAGGTGGCTATCACCAATTACGGCGGAGCTCTTGTGGCTATTATGGTACCTGACAAAGACGGCAACTATGCCAATGTCATTCAGGGTCACGACAATATACAGGACGTAATAAACAGTCCTGAACCTTATCTCTCCACTCTTATCGGAAGATACGGCAACAGAATTTGCAAAGGAAAATTCCAACTCAACGGCAAAGAATACCAACTGCCAATAAACGACGGAGAGAACTCACTGCACGGAGGCAAGAGCGGATTCAACCAGAAAGTGTGGGACGCCCTGAGAATGAACGAGGAAACGGTAGTGCTTAACTACGTTTCAAGTTATGGTGAAGAGGGATTCACCGGAGAAGTGAAAGTTACAGTTGCTTATACTTTCAACGACGATAATGAATTGATTATCGACTACCTTGCAACAACAAACAAGAAAACCATTATTTGTCTTACAAACCACGGCTTCTTCAGCCTTGCAGGAATAGCCAACCCTACTCCTACTGTAGACAATATCGAACTGGAGCTTAACGCCGACTTCTATCTGCCTATCGACAACCAGAGCATTCCTACTGGCGAAATTCGCTTTGTTGAAGGTACTCCGTTCGACTTCCGCAAACCGACTGCTATCGGTGCAAGAATTGACGACGACAACGAACAGCTGAAGAACGGCAACGGATATGACCACAACTATGTTCTGAACAAGAAAGAGGAAGGCGAACTGAGCTTTGCTGCCCGACTGACCGAACCCAACAGCGGCAGAACAATGGAGGTTTACACAACGGAGCCTGGATTGCAGCTCTATACAGGAAACTTCGAGAACGGAATAAGTGGAACTCACGGTTCTACTTATCCAAGAAGAAGTGCCGTTTGTCTTGAGGCACAGCACTTCCCAGATTCTCCTAACCATCCATACTTCCCATCTGTAGTTCTGCGCCCTGGTCAGCAATACAAGCAGACTACTATCTATAAGTTTGGAGTAAAGAAATAACAACTAACTATAAATATTTATCAAAACTATTCAGCATGGAAATAGAATATGTAAGAAGTCGCTTCATCAAGCACTTCGACGGACAGACGGGAAGCATTTATGCTTCGCCAGGAAGAATAAACATCATCGGTGAACACACCGACTACAACGGAGGCTTCGTGTTCCCGGGAGCTATCGACAAGGGCATTATGTGTGAGATTCGCCCAAACGGAACAAATAAGGTTCAGGCATACTCAATCGACCTGAAAGACCGCGTTGAATTTGACATAAACGACGAGAAGGGTCCAAAAGCAAGTTGGGCTCGCTACATCTACGGCATCGTGCAGGAAATGAAGAAACTCGGCGTTGACGTGAAGGGATTCAACACAGCATTTGCCGGAGACGTTCCGCTCGGAGCCGGTCTATCATCATCGGCTGCCCTGGAAAGTTGCTACGCCTTTGCTCTCAACGACTTGTTTGGCGACAACAAGGTGTCCAAATGGGACTTGGTTCTGGCTGGACAAGCAACGGAGCACAACTACTGCGGCGTGAACTGCGGTATCATGGACCAGTTTGCAAGTGTGTTCGGCAAAGAAGGCAAGCTGATGCGCCTCGACTGCCGTAGCCGCGAATTCGAATATTTCCCGTTTGAGCCTAAGGGATATAGGTTGGTACTCGTTGACTCGGTAGTAAAACACGAACTTGCATCGTCTGCTTACAACGATCGTCGCAAGAGTTGCGAGAACGTTGTTGCAAAGCTGAAGGAGAAATATCCAGAAAAGACTATAGAAACTCTGCGCGATGCCGACTGGGATATGTTGCAGAGCGTGAAGGGTGAAGTAAGCGATGAGGATATGAGCAGAGCAGTTTACGTGCTCGGTGAGAAAGACCGCGTCCTCGCTGTTTGCGATGCCCTTAATGCAGGCGACTACGAGACGGTTGGCAAGAAGATGTATGAAACCCACCATGGTCTGAGCAAGGACTACGAGGTTTCATGCGAGGAGCTCGACTTCCTGAACGATATCGCAAAGGAAAACGGTGTGACCGGAAGCCGGATCATGGGAGGCGGATTCGGTGGATGCACCATCAACCTCGTGAAGGATGAACTCTACGACAAGTTTATCGCTGACGTAAAGGAAAAGTATAAGGCAAAATACGGTAAGGAACCTAAGATTTACGATGTGGTAATCAGCGAGGGTTCTCACAAAGTTTGCTAAAATATTAATGAAAGTGGAACGAAAGGAATGGGACGAGCCATTCCTTACGTCCCACTTTTATTCTTATCAACATACACCTTAATATATTCTACAGACCATAGAATTACAGCGTTTTTGCTTATTGTATATCACAAAAAACAGAGCAAAAAGGACGAGAAACATATAAAAAGTGTCAAAACAACACCTCAGGCGCAAAAAACAAAGAATCAGTAAGTGCTATTAAAAAAAATAATAGTAATTTTACCCACGATTTTTAAAAGGGAAACATCCTATTTCAAAAAATCAACAGAAGATTCCATAGAATCTGAAAAAGATTAGTTAAAGATCTAAGAACATAATTTATGAAGAACTTGAAAAAAATTTTATTGGGAGCAGGAGTAGCTATCATCTCTCTCTCATCATGTTGCCAAAAGGCAGAAACACTGACGGTGTCGGGTCTGAACCCTACAGCGTTTGACACTATTATCAACAAGAAGCAAGTTAAATTGTACACGCTAAAGAATTCCAACGGAATGGAAGTGTGTATCACAAACTTCGGCGGACGTGTAGTATCTCTCTGCGTGCCGGACAAAAACGGTAAGCCTACTGACGTCGTCTTGGGCTATGACAATATTAAACAATATGCAGATACGGTGAACAGTCCGAGTGATTATGGCTCTTCTGTTGGAAGATATGCAAACAGAATAAATAAAGGACAGCTTACTGTTGAAGGAAAAAAATACCAACTGCCACAGAACAACTTCGGGCATTGTCTGCATGGTGGTCCTTCAGGATGGATGTATCAGGTATATGATGCAAAACAGACTAACGACTCTACTCTGGTATTGTCGATTACTTCTCCTGACGGTGACAATAATTTTCCAGGAACTGTGAAGGCTACGACGACATACAAATTATTAAGCAACAATACTCTCGACATATCGTTTGATGCCACTACCGACAAGGAGACTGTCATCAACATGACAAACCACAGTTACTTCAATCTTAACGGTGACCCGTCGAAAGAGGGCATGAACATGGTGCTCTATATCAATGCCGACAAATATACTCCGGCAGATAATACTTATATGACTACAGGCGAAATAAAAACTGTCGACGGGACGCCTATGGACTTCCGTAAGGCTCACGCCATAAGCGAGACAATAAACGATACTACCTTTGACCAAATAAAAAATGCATCCGGTTACGACCATAACTGGTGTCTTAACACATATAAGAACGGTAAGGGCGACGATACTAAAGTATGCGCCTCGCTCTACTCGCCTGTAACTGGAATATTCCTTGAGATGTATACCAACGAACCAGGCGTTCAGGTTTACACCGGCAACTTCCAAGGCACAGGAATTGCATGCAAGCATGGTATAAAATATCCAAAACATGTTTCAGTTTGTCTGGAAAGCCAGAAATATCCGGACTCTCCAAACAAAAAGAATTGGCCTTCGCCTTATCTCAAACCTGGAGAGAAATACCACAGTCATGTGGCTTATAAATTTAGTGTGAAATAATTAACTTACAGGGGCACAAAGCTGCTCTTAATATTCAACTAACCTAACAAATAAAAAAATGGAATTATACGATTGGCTGGTGATTGGTGCTTTCTGCATCGCCCTAATTGGAATTGTAGTATGGGTTATATCCCAAAAGAACAACAACTCTGCAGATTATTTTCTTGGAGGACGTGATGCAACATGGATTGCAATCGGAGCATCTATCTTTGCATCAAACATCGGATCGGAACACTTAATCGGACTTGCCGGAGCCGGAGCTTCATCCGGAATGGCTATGGCACATTGGGAGATTCAAGGATGGATGATATTAATTCTCGGATGGGTTTTCGTTCCTTTCTATTCACGCTCCATGGTATACACCATGCCGGAATTTCTTGAACGTAGGTACAACAAGGAGAGCCGCACTATTCTCTCTGTCATTTCACTTATCAGCTATGTGCTGACAAAAGTTGCTGTAACCGTATATGCCGGAGGACTTGTGTTCCAGCAGGTATTCGGCATAAAAGAACTATGGGGAATTGACTTCTTCTGGATTGCAGCTATCGGACTCGTGCTTATCACAGCCCTCTATACTGTATTCGGAGGAATGAAAAGTGTGCTATACACATCTGTACTACAGACACCTATTCTTCTTCTCGGTTCAATAATTATACTCGTATTAGGTCTTAGGGCTGTAGGCGGCTGGGATCAAGTTATGGCAATTTGTTCAGCTGAACCTGTAAACCAGTATGGAGACCACATGACAGACCTGATGCGCGACTTGCGCGACCCTCAATATCCATGGCTCGGAGCCCTTGTCGGCTCTGCCGTAATCGGTTTCTGGTATTGGTGTACAGACCAATTTATAGTACAACGTGTCCTCTCGGGCAAAAACGAAAAAGAAGCACGACGCGGTACGATATTCGGAGCATATCTAAAACTGCTCCCTGTATTCATCTTCCTTATCCCTGGAATGATTGCATATGCATTAAACGTAAAGTCTGGCGGTGGTTTCTTGCCTGTTGACGCAGCAGGAAATGTAATAAGCGACGCAGCCTTCCCTACTCTCGTTGCAAAACTTCTGCCAGCAGGCTTTAAAGGTCTTGTTGTTTGCGGTATTCTTGCAGCTCTAATGAGTTCATTGGCATCTCTTTTCAATTCGTCGGCAATGTTGTTCACAATTGATTTCTACAAGCGTCTGCGCCCTGAAACATCAGAGAAATCCCTTGTACGCATCGGGCAGGCTGCAACAGTAGTAATCGTGATCCTCGGAATTCTTTGGATCCCAATAATGAGAAGCGTTGGAAATGTGCTATACAACTACCTACAGGATGTACAGAGTGTACTTGCTCCTGGTATTGCAGCAGCATTCCTTTTGGGTATATGTTGGAAACGTACATCTGCTAAAGGCGGAATGTGGGGCTTACTCGCAGGTATCATTATCGGTTTGACCCGTCTTGGAGCAAAAGTTTACTACAGTAATGTAACCGATGCCTCAGACAATTGGTTCAAGGCTGTATTCTTTGACTTCAACTGGCTATATTTCTGCGGTGTAATGCTCATCGTATGCTGCCTTGTCGTAATCATCGTCAGCCTCGCGACAGAAGCTCCATCAGAGGAAAAAATACAAGGTCTTGTATTTGGAACTTCTACTCCAGAGCAGCGTGCAGCAACAAAGGCAAGCTGGACTAAATGGGATGTGATAAACAGTATTATCATTCTCGGCATCACTGCTGCATTCTATATTTACTTCTGGTAATTCTAATACAATAACACATATATCCGTCCGCTCATTTACATAGAGCGGACGGTATTAACAAAAAAAACTGTAATGACAGAATTTTACAAAGAACATTCCAAAGTTTACGTGTCTGTTGACTGCATAATCTTTGGTTTTGAAGCCAATAAGCTGAAACTGCTTGTCGGCAAGAGAAAAATGGATCCGGGACGAGGCGAACTATCACTATATGGAGGATTTGTCGAGGAAACGGAAAGCATTGACGAGGCAGCCGACCGCACACTTAGGCAACTGACTGGACTTGATAACCTATATATGAAACAAGTTGGAGCCTTCGGCGCCGTAAACCGCGATCCGGGAGAGCGAGTAATATCTATTGCTTACTGTGCTTTGATAAACGTTAAAGACTACGACAAGTCGCTTCAGGAAGAACATGAACTGGAATGGATTGACGTGGAAAAACTCCCGAAGCTTTATTCCGACCATAATGATATGGTAAAGAAAGCTATTATGCTTCTACGCCGCAGGATATCAACAGAACCACTTAGCTTCAATCTATTGCCACAACTGTTTACATTGACACAGCTTCAGCATGTTTATGAGGCTATTCTCGGTGAAGAGATTGACAAGAGAAACTTCAGAAAGAAAATAAAGACAATCGACTTTATCGAGAAGACTGACAAAATAGACAAAATCACTTCAAAACGAGGTGCCGCACTATACTGCTTCAACAAGGCAGCATACGACGACGACCCGAGTTTCAAACTATAAGTATAAAAGATTAGTATTATGTTAGAGGAACTGAAAGAAAAAGTGTATCGTGCAAACCTTGATTTGGTGAAACACAATTTGGTGATATTTACATGGGGCAACGTTTCCGGCATTGACCGCGAAAAGAACCTCATGGTAATCAAACCTTCCGGAGTGTCTTACGATGTGATGAAGGCTTCAGACATGGTGGTGGTAGACGTTAATACAGGAAAGGTCGTAGAAGGAGACCTAAACCCTTCGTCTGATACCCCTACCCACCTTGTGCTATATCGGGCATTTCCGGAAATCGGCGGCATAGTACATACACATTCTACATATGCCACAGCATGGGCACAGGCTGGAAAGGATATACCAAACATCGGTACAACACATGCCGACTACTTCCACGACTGCATCCCTTGCACGGAAGATATGACTGCCGACCAGATGGCTGAATATGAAAAAGAAACTGGAGTGGTAATCGTAAACCGTTTCAAGAACATCAATTATGTCCACACTCCAGGAGTTCTCGTAAAGAACCACGGACCATTCTCATGGGGTAAAGATCCGGATCAGGCAGTTTACAATGCTGTTGTAATGGAGCAAGTGGCAAAGATGGCTTTCGTATCTTTCAGCGTTAACCCTCAAACCACAATGAATCCTCTGCTCATCGAAAAGCATTTTAGCCGTAAACACGGTCCGAACGCATACTACGGACAGAAGAAAAAATAAAGAAACAGTTTTCAATAAAGAATATATATTAAAAATTGATATAAACTAACTTATAACAACAAACAAATTCAACAACTATGATAAAAGCATTTGAAAATCTTGAGCTTTGGTGGATTACCGGAGCACAGCTTCTATACGGAGGCGAGACAGTTAAGATAGTAGACGGACACTCACAGGAGATGGTGGACGGACTGAACAAGTCGGGCATTATTCCTATAAAAGTTGTATATAAAGGTACAGCAAATTCCGACAAGGAAGTTGCTGCAATAATGATGGCTGCCAACAACGACGAAAAATGCGTTGGTGTCATCACATGGATGCACACATTCTCACCGGCAAAGATGTGGATACATGGTCTGCAAATGCTACACAAGCCTCTGCTCCACCTGCATACTCAGTACAATCAGGAAATTCCATGGGACACAATGGATATGGACTTCATGAACCTAAACCAGAGTGCTCATGGCGACCGCGAGTTCGGACATATCTGCTCACGTCTTAGAAAGCCGCGCAAAGTTGTTGTTGGTTACTGGAAGGACAAAAAGACTCAGGAGCATATTGCTGTATGGGCTCGTGTTGCTGCTGCCGTTGCTGACGCAAGAGACATGCTCATCATCCGCTTTGGCGACCAGATGAACAATGTTGCCGTTACCGATGGCGACAAGGTGAGCGCCGAGCAGGTTCTTGGCTATCATGTAGACTACTGCTGCGTTTCGGAGTTGATGGAATACTGGAAACAGGTTAAACCGGCTGACGTTGATGCACTTGTTGAGGAATACCACAAGCTATATAAAATCGTTCCTTGTGAGGCTGGCGAGGAAATTGGAAAGAAAAAGATATGGAACGCAGCACGTGCAGAACTTGCTATCCGTGCTATCTTAAAGGCCAAAGGTGCAAAGGGATTTACAACCAACTTCGACGACCTCGGTTCTTGGGACGACCCAGATACAGAAGGTTTCGTTGGTTTCGACCAGATTCCAGGTCTCGCATCTCAGCGCCTGATGGCTGAAGGTTACGGTTTCGGAGCTGAAGGCGATTGGAAGTCGGCAGCCCTCTACCGCACTCTGTGGTATATGACACAGGGACTGCCTACAGGCTGCTCATTCCTTGAAGACTATACCCTTAACTTCGACGGCGACAAGTCTGCCATAATGCAGAGCCACATGCTTGAGGTTTGCCCTCTCATCGCCGTAGACAACGAACCGGTACGCCTTGAGGTTCACCATCTTGGCATCGGTATCCGCAAACAGCAGACTGCACGTCTTGTCTTCAACTCAAAAGTTGGCGACGGCGTAACAGCTACTGTAGTAGACCTCGGTAACCGTTTCCGTCTTATCGTTAATGATGTTCATTGCATCCAGCCAAAACCACTGCCAAAGCTTCCTGTTGCAAACGCTCTATGGATACCTCAGCCAAACTTCGAGATTGGAGCCGGTTCATGGATTCTCGCCGGTGGTACACACCACAGCTGCTTCTCTTACGACATCACACCAGAGTATTGGGAAGACTATGCAGAGATGCTCGACATCGAATATCTACATATCGACAAAAACTCTACATTCGAGAGCGTAAAGCGCGACCTTAGAATTAACGAGGTTTACTACATGCTCAACAAGGCTTTGAGATAATATTACAACACAAGTAATGGGATAATTGGAAACAATGAGAACTATCAGTTCTAAATAAACTCACAGTTCTCCCAGAAGTCCCAGTTCTCCCATTACTCCCATTAACCAAATAAAGAATGATTACACCAAAATCAACCATACAGGAAGGCAAAGCGATTCTTGGTATCGAATTCGGCTCAACACGAATAAAAGCCGTACTCATCGACGAGAACAACGTGCCAATCGCCCAAGGCAGTCATGAGTGGGAGAACCAACTCATCGACGGTCTGTGGACATACAGCATTGAGGCAATATGGAATGGCGTTCAGAACTGCTATGCCGACTTGCGTGCAAATGTGAAGGAAAAGTATGATGTTGAAATTGAACGACTGAAGTCTATCGGCATAAGCGCCATGATGCACGGATATATGGCATTCAATGGCAAAGAAGAAATTCTTGCTCCATTCCGCACATGGCGAAATACCAACACCGGTTCAGCAGCTGCTGAACTATCAAAGCTTTTCAACTTCAATATTCCTCTACGCTGGAGCATCTCACATCTGTATCAAGCAATCCTTAACAAAGAGGAACATGTGAAAGACATCACTTTCCTCACTACCCTTGCCGGATATATCCACTGGCAGATAACAGGAGAGAAAGTTCTTGGCATAGGCGATGCATCAGGCATGCTTCCTATCGACTCTGAGACAAAGAATTACTCAAAGGACATGATAGAGAAGTTTGATAAACTCGTTTCGCCTTATGGATACGACTGGACTCTTGAAGATATTCTTCCGAAAGTTCTTTTAGCTGGAGAGGGTGCAGGGAAACTGACCGAAGCAGGTGCCCACAAACTCGATATCTCTGACCATCTGCAGGCTGGCATACCGGTTTGTCCGCCAGAGGGCGATGCCGGAACGGGAATGGTAGCAACAAATGCAGTACGTAAGCGCACTGGAAACGTGTCTGCCGGAACTTCATCTTTCTCTATGATTGTTCTTGAAAAAGAACTGTCTCGTCCATACGAGATGATCGACATGGTAACAACACCGGATGGAAGTCCGGTGGCTATGGTGCATTGCAATAACTGCACTTCTGACCTTAACGCATGGGTTAATCTTTTCAAGGAATATCAACAGTTGCTCGGCATTCCTGTAGATATGAACGAGGTGTTCGGAAAGCTCTACAACCATGCCCTTGAGGGGGATGCCGACTGTGGCGGACTCATCGCCTATAACTATATCTCTGGCGAACCGGTTACAGGACTTGAAGAAGGTCGTCCGCTCTTTGTGCGCTCGGCAAACGACAAGTTTAATCTTGCAAACTTTATGCGTGCCAACCTATATGCCTCTGTCGGAGTACTGAAGATTGGCAACGACCTCCTCTTTAATGATGAGAAGGTTAAGGTGGACCGCATCACGGGTCATGGCGGATTATTCAAGACAAAGGGCGTTGGTCAGCGTGTTCTTGCTGCTGCCATAAACTCACCGATTTCCGTAATGGAGACTGCCGGCGAAGGTGGTGCATGGGGCATAGCCCTACTTGCTTCTTACCTTGTCAACAATAGCGACAAAGAGAGTCTTGCAGATTTCCTCGATAATAAGGTATTCAGCGGCAACACTGGCGTTGAGATTGCACCTACGAAAGAAGAGGTAGATGGTTTCAACAAATACATCAAGGAATATCAAGCTTGCTTGCCGATAGAGAAAGAAGCAACAAAAGTAAAAAAAGGATGAGAGATTAGGGATGAGAGATTAGGAATGAGGAATTATTACTCTAAGGACTCTCAGTTCCCACAATAGTCCAATCAATTCCATCAGTCCTATCAGTCCCATTAGTCCTATCTGTCATATAAAAAAACAAGAAAAAAATTAATATCAACAATATGAACGAAAAGAAGATAATGAACAGAGCAGCCGACAACATCCGTATCCTGGCTGCATCTATGGTTGAGAAAGCAAAGTCAGGTCACCCGGGAGGTGCCATGGGCGGTGCTGATTTCATCAATGTATTGTTCTCCGAGTTCCTCGTTTGGGATCCGGATAACTTGGAATGGGAAGGAAGAGACCGCTTCTTCCTCGACCCTGGTCATATGTCGCCAATGCTCTATAGCGCACTGGCTCTTCAGGGCAAGTTCACACTCGACGAACTTAAGCAGTTCCGTCAGTGGGGTTCTCCTACTCCAGGTCACCCAGAGCGTGACGTAAAGCGCGGTATCGAGAACACATCAGGTCCACTCGGACAGGGACATACCTTTGCTGCCGGTGCTGCCGTAGCAGAGAAGTTCCTTCAGACGAAGCTCGGTACAGAGGTTATGAAACACAAAATTTATGCATATATCTCTGATGGTGGCATTGAGGAAGAAATTTCACAGGGTACGGCTCGTATCGCCGGAAACCTCGGTCTGAACAACCTCATCATGTTCTACGACTCCAACGATATCCAGCTCTCTACAGAGTGTGGCGTCGTTATGACAGAGAACACTGCACAGAAATATGAGGCTTGGGGATGGAACGTAATGACTATCAACGGCAACGACCCTGACGAAATCCGCCAGGCTCTTACAGCAGCACAGATGGAACTCAACCGCCCTACCCTCATCATCGGAAAGACCGTAATGGGTAAGGGTGCCTTGAAAGATGACGGCACAAGCTACGAGCGCAGCATCAAGACTCACGGTGCTCCTCTCGGCGGCGAGGCTTATGTAAATACTATCAAGAATCTTGGTGGTGATCCAGAGAATCCATTCGTTATTTTCCCAGAGACAGAGAAGCTGTATGCTGACCGCAAAGAGGAACTGCGCAGAATCGTTGCCGAACGCCATGCTGAGGAAAAGAAATGGGCTGAGCAAAATCCTGAGAAGGCTGCCTTGATGAAGGAATGGTTCAGCGGAAATGCTCCTAAGGTAGACTGGTCTGTTGTTGAGCAGAAGGAGGGTGCCGCTACACGTAATGCCTCTGCTACTTGTCTCGGCGTATTGGCAGAGCAGGTGCCTAATATGATTT
>DBKQ01000058.1 GCA_002298545.1 Prevotella sp. UBA746 | reverse complement strand
CTCATCCATGGGCGCAACCAGTGGAAACTCCTGTCGAACTCGTCTGCCTCGATTACTACAAAGTCGCTCTTCTTGCTGAGAATATAGTTTGTTCCGTAGTTCTTCGAGATGCCGCCAAGAAAGGCATTGCAGTCAATTGAACTTTGATGCATGATGTGGGCGCACATGGTTGAGGTTGTTGTCTTTCCGTGAGTTCCGGCAACACAAAGTCCTTTGTGAGTCCTTGTCAGCATTCCAAGTACTTGGGCTCTTTTTTCCACATCGAAATTATTCTCGCGGAAGAATACAAGTTCTTTATGTTCTTGTGGAATAGCTGGAGTATAAACCACAAGAGTAGATTCTTGTTTTTTGCATGCATGCGGAATGTCGTTAACATTCTCTTCATAATGAATCAGCATGCCTTCTTTTTCAAGTTGTGCAGTAAGTGTAGACGGTGTTTTGTCGTAGCCTGCTACAACAAGTCCGCGATGGATGAAATAGCGTGCGATGGCACTCATTCCGATGCCACCGGCACCGATGAAATATACAGCTTTAATATCTTTTAGTTCCATTGTTTCTGATATATAAGGTTTATTATTTTCTTTCTGCTAATTTCAGTACCTCATCGGCTATGATGTCGGCAGAGTCTGGTAGTCCGAGTTCCTTTACGTTCTCTGCAAGACTATGTAGTTTGCCTTCGTCTTTTACAGTATCGAGAGCCAGTTGTATTACCTTATCCCTTGCATCGGCATCCCTAACCATAAGAGCAGCATCCTTGTTCACGAGCGCCATAGCGTTTTTCGTCTGATGGTCTTCTGCCACATTAGGTGAAGGCACGAGGATGACCGGTTTGCCGATGAGGCAGAATTCTGAGATGCTACTTGCACCGGCACGGCTTATAACCAGATCGGCAGCCTTGTATGCAGCTCCCATGTCAGCGATAAAGTCGAGCACTTTAAGCATAGGCATGTCTTTGTGGCTTTCCATCGTCTGCATTATCTTTGCGTTATAGTATTTGCCGGTCTGCCATATAAACTGTACGCCAGATTCTTTTATGTCGTCAAGATGTTTGAGAACACTCTCGTTTACAGTGCGTGCCCCGAGACTACCACCCACAATAAGAATTGTCTTTTTTGAAGGGTCAAGTCCGAATGCCTTTACTGCCTCATCATGCGAAATTTCGCTATTTACGATATTCTGTCTTACCGGATTACCTGTTTTCATAATCTTATCTGCAGGGAAGAAGCGCTCCATACCGTCGTAAGCCACACAAATCTTATTGACTTTAGTAGAGAGCATCTTATTTGTCTTTCCGGCATACGAATTCTGTTCCTGTATAAGACTCGGTATGCCCAAAGCATGTGCGGCATCGAGAGTTGCGCCGCTTGCATATCCGCCAACACCTACGGCAGCCATAGGCTTGAAGTCTTTTATTATCTTTTTTGCCATGTGCTTACTTTTCAGATAGTCGACAAGCACTCCGATATTCTTAGGCGACCACAGAGGGCGTATTAATCCTCTAACAGGCAACCCTTTTATTTCGTAGCCGGCAGCAGGAACGCGTTGCATCTCCATTCTGCCCAATGCTCCAACAAATAGGATTTTGGCATCCGGCCGTTTAGCCTTGATGGCGTTGGCGATAGAGACAGCGGGAAATATATGTCCGCCTGTTCCGCCTCCGCTTATTATAATTCTTAGTTCATTATCCATAACTATAGTATTTTATCTTAATTCTTTTTATTGTCTTTGTTTCAGTTAGCAGCAACTGTTGCTGTAGCTGGTTTCATGCCATCGGCTGCATTTACTTTTTTTAGAGCATCGATGGCGGTTATTTTCTTCTTTGCGGGTCGTGTACTCTCATCGTTAGTATTGTCCTTTTTCTTTGCAGAATAGCTGACGCTCAGTATAACTCCGATATAAACGCAGTTCACGATAGACGATGTTCCTCCCTTACTTATTAGAGGTAGCGGCTGACCGGTAACAGGGGCGAGCCCTACGGCAACCATCATGTTAAACAGTGCCTGTGTAACAAGCAGCAGAGAGAAGCCTATGATAAGTAGAGCCGGGAATGTGTTTACACACCTGTTGGCAATTGCTGCAGTGCGGAACAGTATTATTATATACAGCAGACAAACGATGAATGCTCCCACGACACCTGTCTCTTCAACTATGATTGCATAGATGAAGTCGGAGAAAGCCTGTGGCAGATAGTCTCTTGCCGTAGAGTTACCCGGTCCTTTGCCCACCATGTTTGATGATGCTATGGCAATATTTGAGTAGCCCACTTGTGCCTCGTTGTTGAGGTCGAATTCCTCTGGTGGCACTTGCTTGTGAGTCAAGAACTTGTCTATTCGGCTTTTCCAAGTGTCAAGTCGGTGGAAGATTCCTTTGCTCTCTTTTTTCTGTACTGCATCCTTCTTTAAAGAACTGTCGACCATGGACATTTTAGGGTTTACAGCTTCAGTGTCATTCTTGTCAGTACCGAAAACCATGATTGCGCTGATTGCAAGAACAACGAGTACTGCAACTCCGCCGAAGAGCTTTCCAAGTTGTCTTTTAGGAACTTTTCCTATCCACATCATTAGCACGACAACGATGCCAAGGAGCATGGCAGTAGACAGATTTTCAAGTCCGATAAGAGTGAGAAAGACGCAACAGATCCAAAAGATGAACCTAAAAGCATCCTTGTCAACTCCGTTTGGTGTCTGCATCGCACTCAGAATCTGTGCCGTAGCCATAACAACAGCTCCCTTTGCTATTTCCGAAGGCTGAAACTGCAGTCCGGTACCGGGAATTGGAATCCACCGGTGTCCGTCGTTTACGGCTCCAATGAAGAAACAAACTATCAGTGCCAAAAATGATCCCAATAATGCAAAAGGAGTAACAATCTTGAAATATTTGCATTTTATGTTCATTGTAGCCACCATGAAAACTACTCCAACTCCGAGGAGTAGAGTGTGTTTGATGACCGGTCCCCAATAGTTGGAAGTCTTGTAGGTCAGATTGCTCGAGGCACTGAATACCTCGACGATACTGATAAGACAGAGTATTATGAAAACTGCCCAAATAGTTCCGTCCCCTTTAAGCTTTTTGTTTGATGTTGCTGTTTCCTCAGCCATTTATTTGCCTCCGTAAATATTATAGTTGTCTGACGAGGCTCTTGAATTGTTCGCCTCTGTCTTCCATATTCTTAAACAAGTCGAAACTTGCACAACACGGACTGAGCAGTACTGTATATCCCGGCTTTGCCATTTCGTGGCAAGCCTTTACGCAGTCCTTCATGTTGTGGGTGTCGGCAACAGGAATCCCCATACCGTCGAAGAAATCATGCAACTTCTTGTTGTCAGCCCCGAGGTATACCAATCCGGCACACTTCTTTTTTACAAGATCCTTAATCTCGTTGTAGTCGTTACCCTTGTCTTTTCCTCCAAGGATAAGAATTGTTGGAGTTTTCATGCTCTCAAGGGCATACCAGCAGGCATCCACGTTTGTAGCCTTAGAGTCGTTGACGTAAAGTACGCCGTCGACAGTAGTCACCTTCTCAAGTCTGTGCTCAACACCCGGGAAGTCGCTGAGGCTCTTTCTTATATCTTCCTTCTTTATGCCGGCGATATTAGATGCAATACCTGCCGCAAGCGAGTTGTAGATATTGTGCTTTCCTGTCAGCGACAGTTCCTCCTGCTCCATATTGAATGGGGTAGGGTATTCGATTTTATACTGTCCCTCCTCGATGTATCCGATGGAGCCTTTTTCTTTAAGTTCAGAGAACGGACATTTTACAGCCTTTATGTCGTATTTGTCAAGTTCTTTCTTTATCACCGGGTCATCGTTCCAGAAGATGAACGAGTCCTCACTCGTCTGGTTCTGAATGATTCTCATTTTAGCGTCTACATAATTCTGCATGCAGAAGTCGTATCTGTCCAGGTGGTCTGGTGTGATATTAAGTAGAATGGCAATGTTGGCACGGAAGTCATACATATTGTCGAGCTGGAAAGAACTCAGTTCGATAATATAATATTCGTGCGGATCCTCAGCCACTTGCAGAGCCAGACTCTTTCCGATATTGCCAGCCAGTCCGGCATCATACCCTGCATTCTTGAAGATATGGTAAATAAGCGACGTTGTTGTAGTTTTGCCGTTGCTTCCAGTTATACAAATCATTTTAGAATTAGTATACCTTCCGGCAAATTCAATTTCGCTGATGATATGTATGTTTTTGTCCATACATTTCTGAATCATCGGAGCTTCCTTAGGTATGCCAGGACTCTTGATGATTTCGTCAGCGTTGAGAATCTTCTCTTCCGTATGGTGTCCTTCCTCCCATTCAACGCCGTGGTCGTCCATCAGCTTTTTGTATTTGTCTTTAATCGACGACATGTCGGAAACAAATACATCAAATCCTTCTTTCTTTGCCAGTACGGCAGCTCCGGCACCGCTCTCGCCGGCTCCAAGTATTACAATTCTTTTCATTTTTCTTCCTTTTCGTTTTATGTGATAAGAGAACTGGGAGTTATGGAATTTCTGTTTTGGATTTGATGGAGAATTGGGAACACAGAGCTGCTAATCTCTAATCCCCATTTCCTACTCCCTAATCCATTATCTCATCTTTAATGTTATGATAGTCAGTGCTGCAAGAATTATCGTTACGATCCAGAATCTAATAGTTATTTTAGATTCGTGAACAGCAGTATTCGGCTTCTTGAACAGGTATTTGATGCTTGGGTCAAGTTGCTCGTTTGTCGTACGGAAAGTATCGTGTAGCGGAGCACGCTTGATGAGGCGCATCTTCTTGCCGTGTTTCGTTCCCCATTTAGCCACATACACTTGCAGGATAACACTAAGGCTCTCAACAAAAAATATGCCGCAAAGGATAGGAAGCATCAGCTCCTTGTGTATTATTATGGCGCAGACACCGATGATGCCTCCGATAGTCAGCGAACCGGTATCCCCCATAAATACCTGAGCAGGATAGGAATTATACCAAAGGAAGCCTATCAAAGCTCCGACGAATGCGCATAAGAACACCACCAGTTCCTGAGATCCCGGTATATACATTATGTTCAGATATGCAGCATATTCAATATGACTGCTCACGTAGGCGAATATACCGAGAGCCACACCTATAATTGCTGAGTTGCCGGCACACATACCGTCCATGCCGTCATTGAGGTTTGCACCATTTGATACAGCCGTTACTACAAGTATCGTCATGATGACAAAGAGAATCCATCCTGCAGCAACCTTGTATTTCCCGCAGAACGCCATAATGTTGGCATAGTCGAGGTTATGTCCTTTTACAAAAGGAATTGTAGTTTTCAGCGACTTCACCGGTTCGGCACGGTGTTTTACCACAATCTCCGTTCCGTTCTCTTTCTTCAGCGTAACGTTCTCGTTAACCTTAGCGTCAGGGCTCATCCATAGGATAAGTCCAACAATAAGACCGATACTAATCTGTCCTACGATTTTGAATCTGCCAGGAAGTCCCTCCTTGTTGTGTCTGAAAATCTTGATATAGTCGTCAAGTCCTCCGAGGAATCCCAGCCATACCGTAGTAACAATCATCAGTATGAGATAGATGTTCCTCATTCTGCCAAGCAGAATAACCGGCAGCAAGATAGCCACGATTATGATGATGCCTCCCATAGAAGGCACACCGATTTTCTTTACTCCAAACGGGTCAATTTTAGCGTCACGTTGTGTCTCGGTAATCTGCTTGCTCTTCAAGTATTTGATAAATTTCTCTCCGAACCATGCCGAGATTATGAGCGACAAAATGAGTGCCAGTAAAGCACGGAATGAGATATATCCCCACATATGGCTTCCCGGGATACCAAACTGCTCTAAGAATCTGAATAGATAGTATAACATAATTATTAATGAAGAGTGAAGAATAAAGAATGAAGAATTTAAATTCTCCATAGCCTGTTTCCTTCACGTTGTTACTTTCTTGTTGTTCATTCCTTTCGTGACTGTGGATTATTTCATAATCTCCCTTAACACTTCCTTGTCGTCGAAATGGTGTTTCACGCCTTTAATCTCCTGATAATTCTCGTGTCCCTTTCCAGCAACGAGGATAACGTCACCTTTCTGAGCCATCATACATGCCGTGCGGATAGCCTCCTTGCGGTCAACGATGCTCACCACCTTCTTCATCTGTTGCTGGTCAAGTCCGGCAAGCATATCGTTGATGATGTCTTGCGGCTCTTCAAATCGAGGGTTGTCGCTTGTGATGATAACCTTATCGCTTTGTTTTACTGCCTCCTGTGCCATAAGCGGTCGTTTGCCTTTGTCGCGGTTGCCGCCGGCTCCGCAAACTGTTATTACATGTCCCTTGCCGTTGAGCACCTCATGTATAGCCTTGAGAACATTCTCCAGAGCATCCGGTGTATGAGCATAGTCAACAATCGCCGTGTATCCGTCAGGCGACTGTATAGGCTCCAGTCTGCCGCTAACGCTTTTCAGTGTGCTCATTACGAGAAGTATGTTTTCCGGTTTCTCTCCCAACATCACAGCCGCTCCATAAACGGCGAGCAAGTTGCTGACGTTGAATTTACCGATAAACTGTACCCCCACTTCGCGTCCGTCAATCTCCAGATACATTCCTCCGAAGTGGCACTCCAGGATTTTAGCCTTGAAGTCCGCCATAGTTCGGATAGAGTAAGTCTTTATCGTAGCCTTAGTGTTCTGCACCATTATCATGCCGTTCTTATCGTCGGCATTAGTGATGGCGAAAGCCGTTTTAGGCAGCATGTCGAAGAAAGCCTTCTTTGCATTGCGGTAGTTCTCGAATGTCTTGTGGTAGTCGAGATGGTCGCGTGTAAGGTTGGTAAATATACCTCCGGCAAAGTTAAGTCCTCCGATTCTCTTCTGTGCGATGGCATGAGAGCTACATTCCATGAAGGCATATTGGCAACCGGCTTCCACCATGCGGTGCAACAGATAGTTTAGCTCTATCGGGTCCGGTGTAGTATGGTCGGCAGGTATCGCCTCGTCTTCGATATAATTGCAGACCGTAGACAATAGTCCGCATTTATATCCTAACTTTCTGAACATATTATATAATAAGGTGGCGATTGTCGTCTTGCCGTTGGTGCCGGTTACGCCCACGAGCTTCAACTTTCTCGACGGGTCTCCGTAGAACAGGGTTGCAACTTTTCCTACGGCGTCTTCGGTAGATTCCACCTGTACATATGTTACTCCTTCCGCCTTTTCCTCCGGCATATCTTCGCAGAGAACAGCCTTGGCTCCCATTTCTATTGCTTTGGCTATAAACTTGTGCCCATCCACTTGTGTGCCTCGCAGTGCGATAAACAGGTGTCCGTCGGCAATCTTCCGTGAGTCGATGTTCACGCCCTTTATGTCTATGTCCGTCTCGCCGTTAATGGCGAGAGGTGTTATGTTCTTTAAAAGTTCTTCTAACTTCATATCGTATTGTTTTTAGTTGTTTTTTCTTTTTATGGGAGTTCTGGGAGTTCTGGGAGTTCTGCGAGAACTGGGAGAACTGGGAGAACTTGCAGATGCTAATTGTTCAGCTTGATGGAGCAGCGTTGCCCTCTCCTTATCTTTACTCCCGGATGTATACTCTGTTCGTAAACCTTTCCACGTCCGTAGATAGTAACTTTCAGTCCTCTGGTCTCCAGCATATATACTGCATCACGTGCCCCCATCCCGGTCACGTCGGGCATTACCCATTTGCTGTATACCGGTTGTTTCACGAGACTGACGCTGCCGTTTCTGTCTTCAGCCTTTCCCCATATAGGGTTGCCGTTGGCATAGCTGCCGCCCCAGTTCTTGTTAGTCCTGATGTTGAGATGCGTCAGGACATAGTCGGCCGATAGGATGTTTCCGCATTTAACTTGAGGCATCATTATCGACGATGAATCCCTTGCATCAGAGGCAAGCAACTTCAAGCTTTGTGCCATAATACCTTCGGATATCTGATGGAACACCGCACCGCTTTGCAGTCCTCCAGATGCCGGAAGTCCCGGTTTCTGTATACATACGATGCAACTGTATCTTGGAGCGTCGGCAGGGAAGTAGCCGGCAAAGCTGACGAGATAGTTCGTCTGTCCGTTCTTATATCCCGCCTTACCCTTTGATATCTGTGCCGTTCCGGTTTTTCCCGCCACTTTAAACGATGGCGATCCGGCACGCTTTCCCAGTCCTTGGCTAACGACATGATAGAGAATAGTCTGCATTTCTTTCAGCGTTTTCTCTTTACATATCCGTTCTCTAATAACGGTGGTCGGGAAGTCCTTCACGATTTCGCCGTCTTTCATCACTGCTTTCACGAATCTCGGCGCCACCATCTTTCCATTGTTGGCAATGGCATTGTAGAAGGTCAGCGTATATATCGGCGGAATCTGCGTTTCGTATCCGATACTCATCCATGGCAGGGTAGTGCCATACCAGTTGTTGATAATCTTCCCCTTTTTGTTCCTCTTCGGCGAGCGAATTTGTGCTTTAGCCGCTCCCACGAAAGGCAAGTGGAGTTCAGCTCCCATTCCGAGCCGCTTTATCCCTTCCACGAATTTCTCCGGATGCTGTCCGTAGAACCTGTCGATGATGCGGCTCACTCCGATATTAGAGCTGACCTCAAGGGTCTTCGGCAGTGAAATAGTTCCGTATCCGCCCTTTGCCCAGTTGTGGTCCTTCATCTTCGCACCATACATGTCCCATACTCCGCATCCCGTGTCGACCATGTAGGTAGTGTCACACATGCCGTCGTCGAGGGCGAGCATTATCGAAGCCGTTTTGAATACGGAACCCGGTTCGAGCAGATCCGACACGGCGTTGTTCTTTATCTCGTAGTAGTTGCCGTCGCCGCATTTCGTCATGTTCACCATTGCCTTTATGTCGCCGGTCTTCACTTCCATGACGATAGCCACACCCACCGTACCGTTAATCTCGCGTAGCTTCTCCACGAGAGCCCGTTCAGAGAGGTCTTGCATGCCCACGTCGAGAGTCGTTATGATGTCAGAACCGTTTACCGGCTCCTTTTCCACCTCCGCAATATTCTTGTTGAAAACCTTTTTGATGTTCTTTACTCCGGGCACACCTCTTAGATAGGAGTCAAACCACTGTTCAAGTCCGTTCTTCGGCTTACCGTTCCATGTTACGAGGTCGCCGATAGTTCTCGATGCAAGTGAGCCGAAAGGCTTCTTTCTTGTAGAGAACGTTTCGTAGTTGAATCCTCCTCTGTATGGTGCCTGGTTAAACACCGGCAGTTTCTTTATGGCGGAGAACTGCTCGAAAGTAACCCTTCCCTTCACGATAGCCCAGCTCTTGCTCGTCTTGTCGTATCCTTTCTGCAGATGCTCTTTAATATCCGAGATGCTCTTGTCAGGAAAAATCCTGTGAAGTCCGTCGCATATTTTGTTGAAATCGGCGTGCCACATCGAGTCGCGAAACTGTTTGCACACGCTGAAGTCTATTTTTACTTCATATTCGGGCAGCGTACCAGACAGCAGTCGTCCGTCGCAGCTCAGAATGTTGCCGCGCTCAGGAATGATAGGCTCGTTTTCAATCCTTTTCTGGGCAGCCACCTTCATCCAGTAGTCGTGTTTCACCGTACCTATATATATAATCCTTCCGATTATAATAGCTCCGATAGCAGCCATGACCCATGCCACGAGCTTGTATCTGGATATTATTTTCTTGTTGTCTAATGGTTTGCTCATTGTTCCGGAACATTTATTATATAAGGTGGTTGTGTCGGGATATGAAGAACGCTGTCCTTGTTCATCCTCAACATTTCAAGCACATTGCTCTCGCGGCTCATCTCCGTCAGTTCGCTTGCGCTCGACATGGATTTGAGTTTAGCCTCCTCCAGGTCTTTTGTCAGCTTTGATATTTCTATTCGCTGCTGGTCGCAGCTGTATCTGTTCGATACGTATACTATGGTGAATGCCATGATGAGCATTACGAGCCATATCTGTTTGCGGAGCAGTTTGGCATTCAGGAACTCACCGCCGAGGATTTTCTTTAGCGTAAACTCGGCCGAGAGGGGAAGCTCGTCCTCTCTTGCCTGCTCCTCCACGATTCGCCTTAGCTCTTCGCGTTCCGCCTGTTGCTCTTGTTCCTCAGCGCTTGCCTGCTGTTCCTTTATGTCTTTTTTTGTCTCTTCTTCTTTCATTTCTTTTCGGCTATTCTGAGTTTAGCGCTTCTGCTGCGCGGATTGCGCTGCTGCTCCTCTGTGTCTGGTATTATGACCTTGTTGTTCACGAGCCTGTATGGCGTCTCGCATCTTCCGAAGAAGTCCTGTTTTACTTTACCCTCCGGGTTTCCCGCCTTCATCATGTTCTTCACGATGCGGTCTTCCAGACTGTGGTATGTTATAACCGAAAGTCTGCCGCCAGGTTTAAGCAAGCTTGTTGCAGCCTCGAGCATTTCCCTGAGAGCCGACATCTCGTGGTTGACCACGATGCGCAGAGCCTGGAAGAGCTTTGCCATTTCCTTCTTTCCCCTTTCCTTCGGGAACAGTTGTTCCGTTACGTCAATCAGATCCTGAGTTGTCAGTATCGGCTTCTGAGTCCTTGCCTTGACTATTGTGGCAGCAATGCGTCGCGAGTTTTTCAGTTCGCCGTAGAGGTAGAAAATGTCGGCAAGTTGTTCCTCGTCCATTTTGTTAAGCAAGTCAGCCGCCGTATCGCCACCGCGCTTGTTCATCCTCATGTCGAGAGGTGCGTCGAATCGGAACGAGAATCCCCTCGTTTCGTCGTCGAAGTGATGACTTGACACTCCGAGGTCAGCCAGTAGTCCGTCGATGCCTTCCACTCCATAGTATCTCATCCAGTTCTTTAAGTATCTGAAATTGCTCCTGACGAAGGTGAAGTTTCCTTGTGGCTCCACGTTCCTCTCGGCGTCGGCATCCTGGTCGAAACTGTACAGGTGTCCGCTGTTGTCAAGTCGCGAGAGAATTTCGCGACTGTGTCCGCCGCCGCCGAATGTAACGTCGACGTAAATGCCGCCCGGTTTGATGTCGAGCCCGTCAACGCTTTGTTTAAGCAGTACGGGTACGTGGTAAGTGTCAATTATATTGGTCATTTTCTTTTTGTTTCTAAATTGGAGAACTGTTGCTTTCTTGTCAGAACCCAGATTCTTTTCCGGTTCGTTGGCTTTCATTCTTGTCCGAGGTATCCTCTCTGTAGTTCGTTCCGCCTTGCGTCATGATACTTTCCAGTGCAGCCCCGAACTCATCAGGTTCCATAAAAGGCTTCTCGGTGTTCTTTTCGCTCCAGATTTCGATAGAGTCCCCCATGCCGATGAATCTGACTCCCTGTTTTATGTCCGCCATCTCAATGTATCGTTTTGGAATCAGGAATCTGCCGTTGCCGTCAAGCGTTATCGCTTCCACGTCTGACACGAACTGGCGGAATATGCGCTGGTGCTCGCTGTTCCATCTGTTTAGCTTAGAGCGCAACTCGTCCATCTGTCTGTTCCATACGCTTTCCGGAAACAGCGTGAGACAGGGCTGAAAGACGTCCTTTCTCATTACGAGACTTTCATCTCCGCCAGTCTGTAAAACCTTGCGGAATGTTGCCGGAAGGAACACTCGTCCTTTCGCGTCAACTTTAGCCTCTATGTTTCCTAAAAATCGCATACGTACATATTAAAGGGTTTTCGGCTCCAAAGTTACACAAAATTCCCCACACTCCACCACTTTACTCCACAAAAATGCAAAAATGGTCCGGTTTTTTTGATAAGAGCCTACTTCAAACCCTGTTTTTTGTACTGGTTCTGTTTGATTTTTATAAAGCTCGTTTTGATAGTTAGTGTGGTGTTGGCTGATATGGGTAAAACTCCTTTTATCGTGTATACCTAATGGTGAAATCATGAAGAAGTTATAAAATTTTTTTTTGGTGATTTTACCCTCACACCCTCACACCTTGGTGTAACGTGCAGATACACAGATAGATAAGATGTGAGGGGTGGTGTGAGGGTAAGGGTTTTTACCCTCACCCGCTTTATCCGTGTCGTTTATATAAAAACGACAGACTTTCCGAAAGTGGCAATAAAAGTATACTTGTTCTGCACTTTTGGTATTTGGCAGGAATACCAAAAGTGCTTCAGTCAAGCACCAAAAGTGCTTCTATTAAACACTACTTGCAAAGCTATGCTTCGGCAACGGGAATTGTATATCCGCATTATGAGAACATATCTCGAAGAACAGAAAGCGATTTCATTTCCCGAAAGCCGGGAACATGAAGACGGTAGAAGTCGAGGATGACGTCGAGACACCGGTTGCGCTCTGTGTGCGACATTTTGAAAAAACGCATCGTCTCATAATTCATGCGCATGATTAGTTGCATCTTCTTCGTATCTTCCGGGCTGAGAAATCCTCTTTGCTGAGGGGCGAACTTGACGAAGCATCCGTTTTGCAAGTCGAAAGAGCATCCGTCGGTATAGTCGTCGACGTTTGGGTAGAAGCCGATGAATCTTGTAAGTCGCATCATGAAGACGAGATGGAAATTGGAAAACCCTTCCTTGACATTGTCAAGCCATTGGATGCTCTCCGATACATAATCGTAGAGTAGAGCTGTGTCTTGTTCCGAGCGCGTGGCATTCGAAAGGAACTCGGCAAGAAAGATGGATATCGTCAGCTTGTATGGATGAAATGGGATAGATGTGAAGGGAACGATGATATGGGCGTCCTTGATTGTGGCAATCTGTCCGGGAGTTTTTCGCTCGAGCTCAAGTTCGAGAATTGAAAGCGGCTGGAAAATCTGTCGCTTCCCCTTGCTCTTTTTTGATGAGCTTACCGACATGACACACGACATTCTGCCCTCCTCCTTAGAGAGCGTGTCGACCATCATTTTCGTGTCGCTGAACATGAAGGCTCGTAGGATTATTACATTAGAACAAAATCGCATAATGACTGCAAAAGTATCAAAAAACAGCTGAAAAACACTGGGAAAAGCGCAAAAACAATAGGAAAAACACAAAAAAATGCATTTTCTTCTGAAAATATTTGCGCAATTAATTTAAATGCCGTAACTTTGCACCGCAAAAATCAAGTCATGGTCCCTTCGTCTATCGGTTAGGACGAGAGATTTTCATTCTCTAAAGAGGAGTTCGACTCTCCTAGGGACTACAAATAAAATAAAAGAATAATAACAAGATGGCAAATCACAAATCATCAATTAAGAGAATCCGTCAGGACAAGAAAAAGAATTTGCACAACAGATATTATGCAAAGACTATGCGTAACGCTGTTCGCAAGTTGCGCGCTATTACAGATAAGGAAGAGGCAGTAAAGATGTATCCAAGCGTACAGAAGCTTCTTGACAAATTGGCTAAGACAAACCTTATTCACAAGAATAAGGCCGCAAACCTCAAGTCAAGCTTGGCTCTTCATATCAACAGCCTGTAATAACGAAACTGTTGTTATTGAACAAGTATACAAAGGTGCTACAATCAAAACATGATTGTGGCACCTTTGCTTTTTCAGTACGGCACAGTGATACGGCTACTTTCGTAGGGACTTTTGATAGCTTTCTACTAAAGTAGAACAAGAATAATTCACTTTTAGCCGTAAAAGTTTTAAGATGTCAATAAAAATAGCTATCTTTGCCACTTGAAAATACAATCCAAGTAATGTCAGAAAATCAAATAAACGAAAATAATTATTCCGCCAGCAACATTCAAGTGCTGGAGGGATTGGAAGCCGTGCGCAAACGTCCGGCTATGTACATCGGAGATATAAGTGAGAAGGGACTTCATCACCTCGTGAATGAAACGGTAGACAACTCCATCGATGAGGCAATGGCAGGCTATTGCACGCATATCGAAGTTACCATAAACGAGGATGAATCCATAACCGTGCAAGATAACGGACGAGGAATACCGGTAGATGAGCACAAGAAACTCCACAAGTCGGCGCTCGAAGTGGTAATGACCGTGCTTCATGCCGGAGGAAAGTTCGATAAAGGCTCATATAAGGTCAGTGGCGGACTCCACGGAGTAGGTGTGAGCTGCGTGAATGCCTTGTCGACAAGAATGAAGTCGCAAGTGTTCCGCGATGGTAAAATCTATCAGCAGGAATACGAAAAGGGAAAACCACTCTATCCCGTAAAGGTAGTCGGCACGACAGAACTCCGCGGAACACGCCAGCAGTTCTGGCCGGATCCAACAATCTTCACTACGACATTATATAAATATGACATCATCGCAAAGCGCATGAGGGAACTGGCATATCTGAATGCCGGCATAACAATCACCCTTACCGATATGCGTCCCGATGAAGAAGGCAAGACACGTCAGGAAGTGTTCCATGCCAAAGAGGGACTCAAGGAATTCGTGCGTTACGTAGACCGTCACCGCACACATCTCTTTGATGATGTAATTTATCTGAAAACGGAAAAGCAGGGCATTCCAATCGAAGTCGCTATAATGTATAATACGGACTATAGCGAGAATATACACTCCTATGTAAACAACATCAATACCATAGAGGGTGGAACCCATCTCGTGGGCTTCAGGATGGCGCTCACCAGAACGTTGAAGAAATATGCCGACAACGATCCTGCAATATCAAAGCAGATTGAAAAGGCAAAGATCGAGATAGCAGGAGAGGACTTCCGCGAAGGACTGACTGCCGTAATCTCTATAAAAGTGGCAGAGCCACAGTTTGAAGGACAGACAAAGACAAAGCTCGGCAATAGCGAAGTAGCCGGAGCCGTGCAGCAAGCCGTGTCGGAAGCTCTGACCTATTATCTCGAGGAGCATCCGAAAGAGGCAAAGCAAATCTGCGACAAGGTGATACTTGCAGCTACAGCACGTATTGCAGCACGCAAGGCTCGCGAGAGCGTGCAGCGCAAGAACCCGATGACCGGAGGCGGACTGCCGGGAAAACTTGCCGACTGCTCTAATCGCGATCCGAAAGAATGCGAGATATTCCTCGTCGAGGGAGATTCAGCCGGTGGTTCGGCAAAACAGGGACGCGACCGCTATCGTCAGGCCATACTTCCGCTGAGAGGAAAAATCCTCAATGTCGAAAAAGTAATGTGGCACAAAGTATTTGAAAGCGAGTCCGTGATGAATATCATACAGAGTATCGGCGTGCGCTTCGGCGTTGACGGCGAAGACGACAAAGAGGCAAATACCGACAAACTGCGCTACGACAAGATAATCATCATGACCGATGCCGATGTCGATGGTTCACACATCGACACACTCATCATGACACTCTTCTATCGATTCATGCCAAAGGTAATCCAGGAAGGACATCTATATATTGCCACTCCGCCACTTTACCTCTGCACATATAAGAATAAGGTGAAGGAATACTGCTATACCGACCAGCAGCGCCAGGCATTCCTCGACAAGTATGGCAATGGAGTCGACGACGACAAGAACATACATACCCAGCGCTATAAAGGTTTGGGAGAGATGAATCCGGAGCAGCTTTGGGATACCACAATGAATCCGGAAACGCGACTTCTGAAGCAGGTGAACATCGAAAATGCCGCTGAAGCAGACGAGATATTCTCTATGCTGATGGGTGATGATGTAGAGCCGCGCCGACAGTTTATCGAAGACAATGCCACCTATGCTAACATCGATGCATAAGGCAATGTCTTGAAAACTCAGAACCGTCAAGACAACCATAAAACAACCAATAAAAGACAAGAAAGGGCATGAATAGGAAGAAAAACCTATATCATGCCCTATTTTATTGCGCAAACAGTTGCATACTTTAATAAATATTGTTAACTTTGCAGCGTTCAGTGGAATGGGGAGCCCCGGAGGAGCTCCTCATTTTATTTTAAGTCCCTCGCTGAAGGAGAAATTGTAAAGGATGACATTAAAGCCAAAGGGAGGGACAACACAACTTATTTTTTATATATGATAGACAAAAACGTAGTTGAGAATTTAGTTAACCAATGGCTCGAGGATAAAGACTATTTCCTTGTAGACATCGAAATTAGCTCCGATGACAGAATCGTAGTGGAAATCGACCATGCCGACGGCGTGTGGATAGAAGATTGCGTGCAGCTCAGCCGCTTTATCGAAGAACACCTAAACCGAGACGATGAGGATTATGAACTCGAAGTGGGCAGCGCCGGTCTCGGACAACCGTTCAAAGTAAAGCAACAATACGTCAACTTCATCGGAAAAGAAGTGGAAGTGCTTGACGCCGACGGGAAAAAATTGAAAGGAGTATTGAAGGCAGTTGAGGATAACGACGACTTCACAATTACCGTTAAAGAGAAAGTAAAGAAAGAAGGTGCAAAGCGTCCGACAATAGAAGATGTCGACAAAACCTTCAATATCAACAGCGTGAAATATACAAAATACCTAATAAGTTTCAAATAAGCTATGGCAGCAAGAAAAAATGAAGAAGAGACCGTAAGCATGGTCGACACCTTCCGCGAATTTAAGGAGACAAAGAACATTGACCGTACAACGCTCATGAGCGTGCTCGAGGAAAGCTTCCGCAATGTTATCGCAAAAATATTCGGCAGCGACGAAAACTTCGACGTTATCGTCAATCCGGATAAGGGAGACTTCGAAATATACCGCAACCGTACTGTGGTTGCCGATGGCGTGGAACACGACGAGAACAAGGAGATAACACTCACAGAGGCTCGCAAGATACAGCCTGACTATGAGGTCGGCGAAGACGTGAGCGAGAAAGTGGACTTCAGCAAGTTCGGTCGTCGAGCTATCCTCACCCTGCGCCAAACTCTGGCATCTAAGGTGCTCGAACTGGAGCATGACAGTCTTTACAATAAATACAAAGACCGCGTCGGACAGATTATCAGTGCCGAGGTATACCAGGTATGGAAGCGTGAAGTGCTTCTCGTTGACGATGAGAACAACGAACTTATCCTGCCGAAGGGCGAACAAATCCCACGCGACCAGTATCGCAAGGGAGAAGCCGTAAGAGCCGTCATACTGCGAGTTGACAACGAAAACAATAATCCGAAGATTATCCTCAGCCGTACAAGTCCGATATTCCTGCGCCGCTTGCTCGAACAGGAAGTACCGGAAATAAACGACGGACTTATCACCGTGCAGCGTATTGCACGTATGCCGGGAGAAAGAGCAAAAATCGCCGTTGAGAGCTACGATGAGCGCATCGACCCGGTTGGAGCATGCGTCGGAGTGAAAGGTAGCCGTGTACATGGAATCGTAAGGGAACTCTGCAATGAGAATATCGATGTAATTAACTATACATCAAACATCAAACTGTTCATCCAGCGTGCTCTGAGCCCGGCAAAGGTATCAAGCATCAATGTGGATGAGGAAAACCACAAGGCTGAGGTTTATCTCAAGCCGGAAGAAGTGTCGCTCGCAATCGGACGCGGCGGAATGAACATCAAGTTGGCAAGTATGCTGACAGAATACACAATCGATGTGTTCCGTGAAGTTAAAGAAGGCGAAGAAGAGGAAGATATCTATCTCGATGAGTTCTCCGACGAAATCGACCAGTGGATTATCGACGCTATCAAGGGCATCGGACTCGATACAGCAAAGGCTGTGCTCAATGCTCCGCGCGAAATGCTTGTGGAGAAAGCCGATCTCGAAGAAGAGACTGTAGACCATGTGCTCAATGTGCTAAGAGCAGAGTTCGAATAAAAAACAGAAAAGAAGAAGGGTAAATAATAAAGTATGAGCATCAGATTAAACAAAGCAATTAGTGAATTGAATATAGGACTTCAAACGGCAGTTGATTTCCTAAAAAAGAGAAGTGAGCTGGGGGAAGCTCCAGAAGGACCTAACTCTAAGCTTACTGAAGGACAGTATAAAGCCCTCGTGGAAGCGTATAAGTCTGACAAAGAGGAACGCTCACAGGCTGAAAAGCTGCTCCAGAAAAAACCAAAAGACAAGAAGCGCGACAAGAAGACAGAACGCTCTAATGAACCAAGACAGCCGCAGAAATATACTCCGTTAGGAAAAATCGACCTCGACAGTCTGGGAAAGAAACCGTCAGCGCAATCTGCTGCTTCTGCTAAGCCCGACAACAAGAAGGCGAAGGCTTCTGCCGTGAGCCAGCCAAAAGCGCAACATAACGATAAAGTGCATAATTCCGAAAAACCGGCAACACAGTCTGCACCACAGCAGTCTGCACCAGTGCAGAACGCAAATCGTCCTGCTCCTAAGACAGAGGCTAAGCCACAGCCTGCTCAAAACAGCAAACAGGAGAAGCCTGTTGAGGTAAAGAACGAGGATACCAAAGCTGCGCCACAGCAAACTGCAGAGCAGCGTGATTCGAAGGTCTTCACACTGAAGAGCGAGAAAAAACTAGCGCCGAAAGTTAACGTGCTCGGCAAAATCGACCTCGACTCTCTTAACCAGAGCACTCGACCTAAAAAGAAAAGCAAGGAAGAGCGCAGAAAAGAGCGTGAGGAAAAGAACCATAACAATAATGGCAACGGCAACGGCGAGCGCAAGAAACGTCAGCGTATCACAAAGGAGAAGGTTGACATCGCTGCTGCCGCAAAGCAGAACAATGGCGGACAGCAGGGACAGAAAAACGGTGGCGGAAGCAACAAAAAGAAAAACCGCAAACGTGGCGGACAGAAACCTGTTGAAGTTAGTGAGGAGGATGTAGCACGCCAGGTAAAAGAGACGCTTGCACGCCTTACCAGCAAAGGACAGAACAAGAAGGGTGCCAAATACCGTAAGGAGAAACGCGATGCCGTTCAGGAACATCTGAAAGAGCAGCGTGCCGAGGAAAAGGCTGAGAGCAAAGTGCTGAAACTTACGGAATTCGTTACTGTTAGCGAACTTGCTAACATGATGAACGTTTCTGTAAATCAGGTTATCGGAACCTGTATGAGTGTCGGCATCATGGTGTCTATCAACCAGCGTCTTGATGCAGAAACCATCAACCTCGTTGCCGAGGAATTCGGATTCAAAACAGAATATGTCAGCGCAGAGGTTTCTGAGGCTATCAACGAAGAACCGGACGACGAGAACGATCTCGTGCCGCGCGCCCCTATCGTAACAGTGATGGGACACGTAGACCATGGTAAGACTTCTCTGCTCGACCATATCCGCAATACCAATGTCATCGCCGGCGAGGCTGGAGGTATTACCCAGCACATCGGTGCATACAACGTTACTTTGCAGAACGGCAGGCACATCACCTTCCTTGATACTCCGGGTCATGAGGCATTTACCGCCATGCGTGCCCGTGGTGCCCAGGTTACCGATATCGCTATCATCATCATCGCTGCCGACGACAGCGTGATGCCTACCACTAAGGAGGCTATCGCCCATGCACAGGCAGCAAATGTGCCGATGGTGTTTGCAATTAACAAGATTGATAAACCAGGTGCTAACCCTGACAAGATACGTGAGGACCTTGCCAACATGAACCTCCTTGTTGAGGAGTGGGGCGGTAAGTATCAGTGTCAGGAGATTAGTGCAAAGAAAGGTATAGGCGTTGACGACCTACTTGAGAAGGTATTGCTCGAGGCTGACATGCTCGAACTGAAGGCTAATCCTAACCGTAAGGCTACGGGTAGCGTTATCGAGTCGTCGCTCGACAAGGGTAGGGGATATGTATCTACCGTGCTTGTAAGCAACGGAACTCTTCGTGTTGGCGACAATGTTATCGCCGGTACAAGCTACGGACGTATCAAGGCTATGTTCAACGAGCGTAACCAGCGCATCGAGGAGGCTAAGCCTTCTGAACCGGCTACTATCCTCGGACTGAACGGTGCTCCTACTGCCGGTGATGCTTTCCACGTGCTCGATTCTGAGCAGGAGGCTCGCGACATTGCCAACAAGCGTCTGCAACTTCAGCGTGAGCAGGGCTTGCGTACTCAGAAGCGCTTGACTCTTAGTGATATTAGCCATCGTATCGCACTTGGTTCATTCAAGGAGCTTAACATTATCGTTAAGGGTGATACAGATGGTAGTATCGAGGCATTGAGCGACTCGTTTATCAAGCTTTCTACAGAGAAGATTAAGGTTAATGTAATCTATAAGGCAGTAGGTCAGATTTCTGAGAGCGACGTAACGCTCGCCGATGCATCTGATGCCCTTATCGTAGGTTTCCAGGTACGTCCTTCATCGGCAGCCCGCAAACTTGCCGACCAGGAGGGTGTGGAAATCAATACATATTCTATCATTTACGATGCCATCGAGGATGTCAAGTCGGCTATGGAGGGTATGCTCGACAAGGTTGTCAAGGAGGTCGTTACCGGACAGGTTGAGGTTCGCGAAGTCTATAAGATATCTAAGGTCGGCACTGTTGCCGGAGCCTTCGTTACCGAGGGCAAGGTTCACCGCAGCGACAAGGCTCGTCTCGTTCGCGACGGTATCGTTGTCCACACTGGCGAAATCAATGCCCTGAAGCGTTTCAAGGACGACGTCAAGGAAGTCGGCGTAAACTTCGAGTGTGGTATCTCTCTCGTCAACTTCAACGACATTCAGGTTGGCGATGTTATCGAGACATTCACAGAAATTGAGGTAAAGCAGAAGCTGTAATTCACATTCTTTTGACTATGTGAGAATTCTAAATATGATTGGGCTCCATCCGGATTCGTTCCGGATGGAGCCTTTTCACGTCGTATATTTTCTCTTGTCTTATTTGTCAGCTTTTTTACCCTCACATTTGTCTCGAAACGCCATGTACACCGGTGTTTCAGATGGTGAGGGATAGTGTGAGGGATGGTGAGGGTAGATACTGTATTTTCCCCTTTTTCTTTGTGTTTTCACGGAAAATCCATAACTTTGCGGAAAATCATAAAAACGGATAATATAATCGTTAGGTTATGGCAGAGAATACAGAGAACGAGAAAAGATACCCCAAGCGTATACCATACGGCATGATGAACTTCGTGGCAGTACGTCGCGACGACTGTTACTACGTAGACAAGACCCACTATATCGAGAAGATAGAGCGTGCCAACAAGTTCTTCTTCTTTATCCGTCCGCGTCGTTTCGGCAAGAGCCTCACGATGTCTATGTTACAGCATTATTACGACGTGAACGATGCCGACAAGTTCGACATGCTCTACAAGGGACTTTATATCGGCGACCATCCAACGCCGGAGCATAACAAGTACCTCGTGATAATACTAAATTTTTCTATCGTTGATGCATCGCTCGACAGCTATCAGCAAGGGCTTGACGACCATTGCAATATTCGTTTCTGTTCATTCTGCGACAGATATTCCCGCCTTTTGCCTCCTGAAACAAAAGATGAGATGAACAAGCGTACAGGTGCTATAAAACAACTTGACTATCTTTGTGATGTATGCTCGGAACTTGGCTTGAAGATATATCTCTTCATCGACGAGTACGACCATTTTACAAATAAAATACTTGCCGAACCGGGTTGTCTTGATGCTTATCGTCAGGAGACTCACGGTACGGGTTACTTGCGCCTATTCTTCGACAGTGTTAAGACCGGCACATATTCCTCAATAGAGCGCGTCTTCGTCACGGGTGTAAGTCCCGTAACGATGGACGACCTTACGAGCGGCTTCAACATCGGTACCAACTATACCCTAAACTACGAGTTCAACGAGATGGTAGGTTTCACGGAAGCTGAAGTTCGCGCCATGCTGACCTATTATACCGACTTCTGCAATCTTCACAAATATACCGTTGACGAACTGATAGAGATAATGAAACCATGGTACGACAACTACTGTTTTGCTGAGGATGCCTATGGTGAGACCACGATGTACAATTCCAACATGGTGCTCTATTTCATCGACAACTATGTGGGTAGCAAGGGACGCTTGCCAAGAAATATGGTAGAGGAAAACATCCGCGTAGACTACAACAAACTCCGCATGCTTATCCGCCGCGACAAGGAGTTTGCCCATGATGCGAGCGTAATCCAGAACCTCGTGAACAACGGCTACATCACGGGTACCTTGAAGACCGGTTTCCCGGCTGAGAATATCGGCGACCCGGACAATTTCATAAGTTTGCTCTATTACTTCGGTATGGTTACGATAGGCGGCACCCACGAAGGCGACACAAAGTTTGTTATCCCGAACGAGGTAGTGCGCGAACAGATATTCCGCTATCTGTTGGATACATACAAAGAAAACGACCTCACGTTTGAGAACTACGAGATGAGTCCTCTCTGCAGCCGTCTTGCCTATCGCGGTCAGTGGAAAGAATATTTCCAATACATCGCAGATGCTATCCACCGCTATTCCTCTCAGCGCGACAAACAGAAGGGCGAGTACTTCGTTCATGGCTTCACCCTCGCCATGACCTGTCAGAACCGTTTCTACCGTCCGATATCAGAGAGTGACACCCAAGAGGGTTATGCCGACATCTTCATGATGCCGCTTCTCGACATCTATTCCGACATGCTTCATTCTTATATTATCGAATTGAAATATGCCAAGAGCAAGGATTCGGAAACGAAAGTTGAAGAGCTAAGGAAACAGGCAACCGAACAGGTAAAACGTTATGCTGAGACGGAAATGGTGAAGTCTGCCGTTAAGACAACCACTCTTCACCGTATAGTTGTTGTTTTCCACGGCACGGAGATGGTGGTGTGCGAGGAGGTATAACAGAAGGAAATAGATAATAACGAAAAATAGAGATGTTGATATTGCATGAACTTTCGAGTAAACAGAAAATAGTACTGACATTGTCTTCGGCAGTGGCGGCAATAGCTATCGTTGTGATATTGTGTCTTTATCTCCAGTCCCACCAATACCCGAAGGAACTTGCTTCCATAGACTCGCTGAGCGAAAGCCGTCCCGACAGAGCCTTGAAACTTCTGAAGCGGTTGCCAGAACGCTCTTTAGACGGCGATGCCGACCGCATGTATTATGCCCTTCTGAAGATAAAGACAGCCAATAACCTGTATGAACCGCAGAAAGACAGTACGATATTCCGTGTCTGTGATTTCTTTGAGAATAGCAGAGATAGGGACAAGCATAGAGAGTCATGTTATTATCTCGGCAAATACTATGTAGAGCACAACGATGCTCCACAGGCATTGAAATGTTTCCAGACAGCCTTGAACTTATCGGATGAAAGTACGCCGTTGTCGTTCAAGAGCAAGGTGTACAGTCAGAGCGGAACCTTGTTCCTTTATCAAGACATGTATGAAGATGCCCTAAAAATGTATCAAAAGTCCTATTCCTGTGACTCTATATTGAAAGACACATTGAATATGGTTCATGGTTTACGGGATATTGCACAAACATATAAATATCTTGGTGAAATAGACAAAAGCATAAGTCTGTTGCAACGTGCATATACGATGTGTGAGACAGTTGAATGTAAAAGAATTCAGCCAACAATATCTTTTGTCCTTGCTTCATTGCTTTATGAAAAGGGAGACAAGCCTTCCGCAAACAAGATTTTCCCCAAAGAAATAGAAATTTCAGAAAGTTTAAAACCTCCATATTATTGTCTTGCAGTAAGGTTATATTTGGATGCAAATAAAATAGATTCGGCGAATGCTTGTTATTATAGAGTTATGAATCTGGATAATATTTATTCAAAACAGACTGTTTTAAGTTACGTCCTTGACTATTATGTATCTAAAGGAAATGCTAATGCAGCACTACCGTATATAAAAAAGTATATGAAAGTTTCTGATTCTTTGAGTGTAAGTGAATCATCAGAAGCTGTTTCAAAAATGCAGTCGCTTTATAATTACAACTTACGGGAAAAGGAACTCAGCAAGTTGGAAATAGAGCATGGTACCATGAAATATACATTTATAATAATTGTTCTGTTATTGTTGTTTCCATTGCTTTTTTTTATTTATTTGGATAATAAAAGAAAGAAAAAAATAGCAGACTATGAATCTTTATGCGAACATTTGGAAAAAATGTATACGGATGTTTGTTCACAGAAACAGTGTAACAATGAAAATACAAGCTGTAATCAAAATTCAGAAGAACGTTCTTTAGTTCATGTTTATGATATTATACGTTTACGTCTTGATACAAAAGAAAAAATTACAGATATAGATTGGACGGAAATACGTGATACTATAGAAAGTGTTACTCCAGGTTTTAAGGATCGTGTATATCAGAAATATCCTCTAAGTGAGCATGATTTTAAGATATGCATGCTTATAAAAATAGGTTTTTTTAATGCTGATATCGCAGTAATAATGTGTCGTCAACCAAGTACAATATCCATGTCAAGACAAAAAATGTACAGAAAAATGACAGGGAAAGACGGAACAGCAAAAGATTTTGACAAATATATAAGGTCCTTATAGACAGTGTTTTAAAACGAAAATTGAATATTTGTTGAACAACTTTTTTTTCCCCCCCCCCATGAAGTAAAATTGAACAAAAATTGAACTGTATAATATAAGACTATTTTGCTTTCTTTTATATATTTGCAAGCGATAATTCAAAATATACATATATATGAAAGCAAAAAGTTTTATTATTGTTTGTTTGAGCCTTTTTTATATCCAGTTTGTGTATGCAAGTGAAAAACCTGTTTCTTGGATACATAGGCATGGGACAGATTGGCATTCCGGTCATCCTAATGCGGTTCCCAATGTTACCTCCGACGGTGATGATGTAAATCTCTCTTGTGATTCACTTATTAATGATGTAGATGTCGTAATTCGCGACCAGTTCGGTAATGTGATACACCATTCAACCCAGACAATAGGTCCAAACGAGACAACAATCTATGTTCCGAGTATAGATGGTGAAGGCGAGAAGAGTACAATTGACCTTTATTATGACCGCAGACACTTGAGCGGTTATTTTGAAGAATAAATTCAAAAATCCACGGTTTCATCGAGACTTTTTTTCGATTAAATCCAATATTAACAATTAAAGCAAAATGATATGGAAACAAAATTTTCATTGATTGCAGGTGTCGCATTTTTTAGTCTGACACTTGCCTCATGCTCTCAAG
>DBKQ01000027.1:2850-18497 GCA_002298545.1 Prevotella sp. UBA746 | reverse complement strand
TATTGTTTTTGTCTAAAAAATTCCCTCGCACTTCCGATAATATACATTATCCGATGAAATATCTGCTTTAGCTCTTGCGGAATTTCGACGGCGACATACCTACATGCTCCTTGAAATACTTGCCAAGGAACGACTGGTTGGGGAAATTCAAATCCTCGGCTATCTCCTTTATACTCTTTGCCGTATTCTTGAGCTGGACCCTCAGTTCGAGAGTTACATACTTGTCTATCCACTCGTTGGGAGTGCGGCGGCTTACCGCCTTCACCGTTTCCGAAAGATACTTCGGAGTGATACACAGCTGCTCGCCATACCACGACACGCGGCGCTCCGTACGGAAATTCTGTTCCACAAGCATGATAAAGTCGGTGAATATCGACTCGGCTCGTGTCTGCTTACGGGTCGTTCCCTGGCGCACGTCATACATCACATGGCTGATATCATAAATCATTGCCGCTATAAGCGAACGAACCACGTCGCGACGGAAGTTATGGTTCACCGTCTCCACCTTCTGCTGTATCATGCGGAAATAAGTAACAATGTTTTCCACCTCGTCTACCCTGAGTCCGAACACGGGATGACTCCTCGAAAAGAGGAACAGCGAAGAGAGGTCGTGGACGCCCTGCATCACTTCATTGAAGAAATTCTCCGACATCATGATAGCTATACCACTGAGGTCTTTGCTCAGATGACTATTGTTTACCACCTGTCCCTCACTGATTATTATCACGTCGTTGGGCTTCACCACTCGCTCCTCGGTATCTACCGTATAGCGAGCCTCGCCACGCAAGCACAGTCCAACAAGCAGGCACCCCATACGCCGCGGTACATCGGGAACTATCGGCAAATCGCCGAACTCGGGAAAGAGCAGCAGGTCGTCGTCTATCGACGGACCGTGATACTTCTGTTTCGTACTGGCTACGGATATGATGTCTATATTGTTGTACATATATTAGTCTTGTTTTGTCTGCTATTAAAATTATTCCACGCAAAAGTAATACTTTTCCACGACTGCACAAACGCCGATGTCGTTTATCTGTCAGAAAACTTTGATTTTTTCTCTCTATAGCTTGCTCTTTTTACTATTATATCGTAACTTAGCACAAAATTTCAACAATATGAGAGAATCAGAAGAAAGATATATCAGTCTGCTTACCGATTTCGGCTTTAAACGCATTTTCGGTACGGTACCTAATCAGGACCTGCTCGTAAACTTCCTCAACTCTCTGTTTGAGGGAGAACAGGTTATTAAGAAGGTGACGTTCCTGAACAGCGAGAACGTCGGAGACGTGTACACTGACCGCAAGGCTATCTTCGACGTGTACTGCGAGAACGAACAGGGAGAGAAGTTTATCGTGGAGATGCAGAACGCATACCAGACTTACTTTAAAGACCGCTCGCTCTTCTATGCCACTTTCCCCATCAGGGAACAGGCGCCAAAGGGGGCTGACTGGAACTTCAAGCTAAAAACAGTGTATGTCGTGGCTCTGCTCAACTTCAATATGAAAGACGAGGCTTTCGACAAACAGGATATTGTTCACAACGTAGGGTTGATGGAAACGAAAACTCACCGAGAGTTCAACGGGAAGCTGAGATTTAAATATGTGGAAATAGCTAATTTCAACAAAAAGCCGGAAGAATTGGTCTCACTTAACGACAAATGGCTATATGTATTGAAAAACCTTTCGCGGCTCGACAAACAGCCAAAGGAGCTACAGGAAAAGGTATTTAATAAGCTATTTGCAGAAGCTAAGATGGCAAGGTTCTCAAAGACTGAGCTAAAGGAATACGAGGACAGTCTGAAGGCTTACCGCGACATAAAGAACTCTATCGATTCGGCTGAAGAGAAAGGTAGAGCCGAAGGAAGAGCCGAAGGAAGAGCTGAAGGTAGAGCCGAAGGAAGAGCCGAAGGACGGACAGAAGGCAAAGTCGAAACGGCACGTAATCTGTTGGCACTGGATATTCCTATTGACACCATTATGAAGGCAACAGGGCTCACCGAAGAAGAAATCAAGGCTATAAGTGATTAATGGTCATAAAGTAGTTCATACATAAATATTATATAACTAAGCGAGACTGTATTACTATCGCATTCTTCAGCCAAATCGAGTCAAATTCCATCGATTTGGCTGTAAAATAGCAAAGCGCAACCCCGTCAAGGAGCTGCGCTTTATTGCTTTTTATCAGTATCTACTGTTCTGTCATTTCCTAATCACCTTCTTGCCATTAACGATTACTATGCCCTTATAGTCATCGCCAACCTGCTGACCGGAGAGGTTATATACCTTACCGTCGGCTTTATTCTCTATTCCGGCATTTACGGTGTTGATGCCGGTAGTGCCTGTCTTGCGGTAGAGCTGGAGATTTGGCTGTGCATCGGCAAAGCATGAGAAATTGTAATTGTCAGCACTATAACCTAAGTTCTTTCTTGTAGCAGAACCTGTGAATACTATTGATGCATTGCCGTCTGTAAAAGTTATATTTGCCATACAATTAGCATCTGCCTTTTTAACGAAGGTCAATCCTGTATTGCTGACAGCAAGATATGTATTATTTTCTGTACGGAAGCCCCATGCTCCAGAAGTAGCACGAAGAATTGTGAACGGCATGACATAGTCATTGCCATACGCCTTGCCATCAACACATTTCACAGCCACTGCGCCACGACTGTCTGACTGTGAATTAACCGATAAAGCAACGCCATCTGATTCGTTTATAAAGATAACCTTGTCTTGTGGGGACAAAGAATTTAAATCCGACACCTTCTCATATTCGTCGTCCTCATTCACCACGGCATATTCTGTAGGCAGAGCCTTGTTCTTAAAGTTGAATGTAAGAGTTCCGTCGGCGTTTTTCAAAATTTTATATATTGGAGCATCATTGATTTCCGATCCTGAAAGGAGAGAATAACTTGCTTTTGAGTTTACTCCGTTTCCGAAAAGATCTGTCTGCTGACCGTCACCCGTCATCTTTCTTCCGCTTGCTGTAACGACCATGGCACGCTTCTGATTTTGGTTTATGTTCACCGTATTCTGTTGCCATGAGGTCTTGTTATATGCTATTCGGTAAAGGAGCAAACCTGTACCATAGTCTTCTGGATACCAAGTGCCGGAAGCACGGTTTTCCATAATGAAATATTCCTTATTGTCCGACGGATTACGCATCATGACAGCCATCTCGCCTTCTGCATCTGCAGGATTTGCAAGTGTTACAGACTCGGCATCACTAAGCTCTCTGATATTAAGCCATCCGAGATAGCTTCTCTCGTATGCATTGTAGCCTACTGGAGCATAAGCTGTATTATTCGGATAATACTCTCCTCCATCCATCACTGACCATACGCCCATCGGAGCATCGGTATTCTGGTATTTATACTGCGTTTCGTAGAAGTCTGGCAATCCGAGAGCATGTCCTAACTCATGCACCATAACTCCCATACCCATTAGCTGGCTTCCACTTCCTCCATATAGTTCATTACCCATGAAATATGAACCGAAGATAAAGTCGCCTACTGTTCCTGAGCCATAATTGAGATCACGCTCATGCGGCCAGATGCAATTTGCATCTCCACCTGTTGCCTCTCCATATCCGGCATAAAGAATAATGACATTAGGAACTCTATATTTCACTTCAAATGGACTGAAGTCCACACCCTGTGATATTGCTCCCTTAACGGCATCTTGAAAGAGCCTCGTGGCGTATGCATCCTGATAAGGAGTGTTTGTGCCATAATATGCATAAGGATGGTCGAGGGTTACCTTGGCAACGACATTAAAGTCGGGATTGAACATACCACGGCTCTGCGATTTGAAATAATCCTTTACGGAACCTTTCTGATAATTGCTCTCGTCATGGTATCCTTCTTCGTTCATGAATCTGGAAATCTTGTCAATGGTTGAACTCTCCTGGAACTTTCTGTCCTGAAACTCTACCATAATGACGGGAACCTTTACATCACCCAATGATGGCAATGCGCCCATTCCGCTTGTTCCATACTTTCCGAGCCCGTCTTCTGTTGAAGCTACTACAGTACGATGCTGTACTCTGCTCTGTCCTTCCTGTAATGACGTCTCCGGAGCGAAATACTTCTCAAGTGCCTCGTCTGTAGGCCTTAATGTGTTGGCTTTTACAAAAGCGATTTCTGCAGCACTGCGTTCTCCTATATTATGTACCGGTACTGACGTGGCTACAAGCTCACCATTTTTCAAAGCGGCATAACACAGCGTACCATTACTGTCGCGCACTACAACCTGCTCGTCTGCCGTTGTATAGAAAGCGAGACGATCGATACCGTTTGTATAAAGCATAACTGTTGTACCGTCACTCTGCTTTTGCGGGAAAAGCTGATGTACGGCTCTTACGGCATGTGCCGACAAGCCCATTGCCAGCCCCATGAATGCCACTGCTAAAGTCTTTTTCATATTTCTCTTTTTATTTTACTTCAAAAATACATAAATACACATTGCAAATATACAAACAAATAACTAACCTGCAATATTTTATGACAATTATTTATCATTGTTTTAGAATTCTGCAATTTTGTATCATCCCAAAAACACAAAAGCCGCAACCCGAAATTCGGATTGCGGCTATATGCTATAATTAAAATTCCTTACTTAAAAGGTAAAGGAATAATGATTACTTGTTGATGAACTTCTTACCGTTCTTGATAACAAGACCCTTGAAGCTCTTGTTAACCTGCTGACCACCGATGTTGAACATCTGGCTGTTCTTTGCAGTCTTGTCTGCAACTGTTGCATTGTTGATACCCAGAGTAGCATCACCCTGAAGAACGTAGATTGTGTTAGACTCTACGCCTTCACCAACTACTTTAACCTCAGCAACACGACCAGTAACACCTGCAGGAAGTGGCTGAGCATTGAATACCAAGCCGTATGCATTGTAATCATCGTCTACAACGCCATAGGCAGCTTCGAGCCAATCTGCATCAGACTGAATAGCGTAGTTTAAGGTCTCGTCCTCAGTAGCGAATTTACGTGCAGTGTAAATCATTGCAAATGGATAGCCATCACAAGCGCCCTGAGTCTCAAGGCCATTACCATTAGCACCATCTGTAAGTGTTTCTGTATCCGTACCAGAACCTGTTACACGAACAACATTGTAATTCAAGTTAGGATTCTCGAAGCTATAGAAACCAGGCAGAGTTGGAGCAACTGCACCATCGTAGAAACCTACGATACCAATCTGAGCTGCTGTTGGCTTGGTCAAAGATGTGATAGTGGTCTGAGTTGGGTCTGAAGCAAGAGTATAATAAATCAAGCCGTTATAATCAACAGAACCTGTCAACTCTTCCTCTGCTGGAGCTGTGATACCGAAACCACCGAAGTCAACACCTGCCTGATCGAAACCTGCTACATATACACAGAACTCAGTTCCTGCTGGAATAATTACAGGCTCTTCTTCTACACCACCGAAATCATCTGTAACCTTATTTGTGAAACGAAGAGCACCCTCTGCTGCAGTGAAATAGCTACCAATAGCTTCTGGAGTTGCGAAATCAACAGTATCACTTGAAGTACAAGTCAATGTTGCGATGATGTTATTTGGATCTGCCTCTTTGAAAGTTGTTCCGTCACTGAAAGAACCTTCTGTAACGCCACAGATATATGCTGTAAGAACTGTACCCTCTGCCAATGGCTTTGACTTAGAGAAACCTTTGAAAGAGATAGCATTTACACACAATGGAGCAATTGTCTTGCCGAAATACTGTGATGCACCTGTAACAGTTCCTGTAACCTCACCTGTTTGACTGTTAACCATATTACCATTACCAAACAGATAATTTGTTGAAGTAAAGCCAGCAAGAGATGCACTGTTAGAATACAGTCTACCATTGTAATACTCACCTGCATGATCGTCAACAGGATACAGGACAGACTCGTCCTGAGCACCTATCTGGCCCCAGTTCAAAGCATATGCATATTGAGAGTATGGAGAGAAACGAGAATCACCATCCTTAATACCCATAGAATAGATATTGTTTGTACCAACACAGAAAGAGTCCTTCTGGTTGATCAATACTGGAGCATACTGTGAGAAACCAAACTGAGAATTGTAAGTGTAGTCCTCACCTGCATTAGTAACAGCACGTCCTACCCACTTGAAGTTAGCTGCAGATGAAAGGTTCTTGAATGTAACATCAGTGTTCATAGGAGCTGCCAACTGGGTAAGTATTGATCCATAACCATTAAGGCCCCATCCTACATAGAAAGTTCCTTCCGGATGACGGAAATATGTGCCAGTTGAAACTGAACGAGCCGGAGCCTTCTTGATATTTCTCTTTGCAACAGTCTTAAGACCATTCTCCATTTTCAATGGTCTTGGGAGAGACATCTTCACATTCTTGTCCACTGAAACTTGTGCACCCTGTGCAAAGCCAGCTACTGCAAACATCATTGCTGCAGAAAAGAGTAATGCTTTTTTCATAATTTTACTTATCTGAATTAATAATTAAATTGCCATTCCAAACCAGAAGTTTGCATCCGATGTAGAAGTCAACTTCTCGTTTCCTAAGTTAAACTTTGTAGTAAGTCCACCGACGGTGAACTTTGTCGACATGTTATCGAGGAGAGTCTGTATAGCAGGAACTCGACTTAATACATTCTGAGCAACATTGTTCTTTGGCTGTACATAAGCGAAAGTTACGCCATCATCCTCTTTTGAATAAGAAATCTCATAATCGGCAACGTTACTTTCACCATACTGCACTCGAAAATAATACTTGGCATCAGACTCATTATATATAAGATAAAGTCCTACCAAAGAGTATTTCTTGTTAACAGATTTCAAACCAGTATTGATTGCTGTTGTCATTTCATTCATAGAAGCCGAGCACTGATTTGCCTTGAAAAGCATTTGCAATCTTGCATGATTTGTAGCGAAGCGCTGGTCAAAGAAACGCAATGGATCATCACCATCAATATAACAGTCTTCACGGTCAACACTCTGGAAGACGTCCCTCTCTGTGTCATACTTGAAATCCTGTACTGTGGTACCATCATCATACGTCTTGGCATCACGGAAACGCAGATAATAATCATTACCACGCTTTGTAATGAGGAACGGATTGAATGTCTGGTCCATTACCGGGTCACCATCATAAGGATATATGTTAGGCACTCCATTTGAGAAGTCAATCATCTTGAATTGCTTTTCTCCAACATGAATTACATCAAATGTCGGTGAAGATGAAGGGAACATCGTACTCTGGAAATTCTTTACGTCAGCGAGATAGGTTTCATAGTCTACTCCTTCTTCTACTGGTGTGAGCAAATTATAAGTAGCACGTTTCTTTCCCTTAAGCATCATATATGAAGCATCCTCTGGAGCATCAACAATGATGAACTCATAATCACCTCCGATACCTGTACCTGTCTCATCATTTGGAGTATCCTGCGTACCTGTAGAAGGTACGTCCTCTGGATCTGAGAAGGTATGAACAACCTTATTATATGTATTGAAAGACAGAACCGGTCCGTTGTCGGTGATAACTTCCCAAGTAGAAGTATCTGTCATATACCTGTTGTTCGACAATGCATTGTTCATAGATGCATCAACAGACTTGTTGGCATGGAAACGGAACATCAAAAGATATCCAGTTCCGTAAGGAGCCTCATCCTGCTTCGTAGGATAAAGCTGAACAGCCCATCCGTTTGGCGATGCCGTAAGGCGTTTTGAATAGAGGTCACTCGCCTCATTCAAGCGCTCGGCAGCACTCTTGTCGAACAAGTCATCTTCCTCGTTGACACATGCCGTGAACGACAGAGCCGCAGAGCAAAGAAGAGCTATAGAAAATATCTTATTCATAATCTTTTATCCTTTAATATTATTCTTGAAGAGCTTTATATTTATTTACCTCATCGCGGAGCTCGTCAATCAAAGTTTTTCCAGACGACTGCAAAGAAGTCAACTTGTTGATAAGGTCACCGTATTCATCGGTAACAAACTTACCATTCTCGTCAGTAACATAAGTACGCTCCTGTACCATCTTTCTAAGAGCATCAAGGTCAATTCCATAATTTTCCTTCAGGTAAGTTCTAACCAAATCCACCTTACGAAGAATCGTGGCACGTCCGTCAACACCTGTATTATGAATCCACTGTGGCTTACCATTATCGCCAAGGGCTACAGTACCATCAGCGTTGCGCAAACACTTACGACGGTAGATTTTGTTGTTTGAACCACTCTTTGAGGCCTTGTAATATCCGATTGTATCAAGGCTGCAACCTGGAGAGAGTAACTTGTTGTATGCTGACAGACCGTCGCAGTCAATCTCCTCCCACTCAAAGTCAGCAGACTCAAGCTTCTGTTTCCATTTCAAAGAGTCCATTGTAACATAGTTGGCAAGTGATTCTGCCCAGTCCTCATTTACAGCACTTGAAGCATAAGGAGTAACAAAACCAGCACCAGCCTTCAGAGAGTCAGCAGCATCACTCCATCCTGAAGCATCATAAGCGTTGCTTGAGATAGTGTTAAATGCTGTAGGATGCAACACATGCTGGTCGAGGATGTGAGCAAACTCGTGGTGCATGGTCTTGAAGAAATACTCGTTCATAACGTCAATCTTAGTAACATCAAGATTGTTCACGTTATAGAGGTTAATCTTTACTCCTGAACTTGCATCACCAAGAGTCTCAGTACCAGAAGACACATTGTAGTTCTTTGAACCTGTAAGGTTGATGATACGAGGACTATACTTCTTCAAGAAGACATCGCCAGCCAACTGCTTGTAAACATCATACCAAAGATACTTAGTCAACACTGCAAGGTCAACACTCTGGTCATATGTGGCCGGAGTCAAGTTCTTGTTCTTATCAGATCCCTTATCGTCAAACTTATACTGGAACTTCACATTGTAAGGCTCCAAGAACTCCTTCTTGATGAAAGTATCGAGAGGGAAAGTATACTGAGTCTTGTCAAGATAGTCCTGAGCAGGGTCAGTATTGAATATCGTGCTTGTGAAGTCATCGTCAGAACAAGAAGTAAATCCAGCCGACAATGCTGCAACAGCAACGAAAAGCAATGATTTCAAATTGAATTTCATATTATATAATCCTCCTCATTATTTAGTTTTAACAATGAAGCTACTTGCATTCATAGAAGCCTTGGCAGCCTTTGTGTCTGCAGTAGACTCTGGGCGAGATGAGTCCATACCACCAGAGAGTGCCTCCCAAGGAACCTCGACAGCACGCACTGCATCGTCATAATTAGACTGTCTCTCTTCCTTTGAAACTCCTACGACATGAGTATAGTCGATACCCCAACGCTTCAGGTCGAAGAAACGCAAGCCATCGAAGGCAGTCTCAAAACGACGGAAGTCATTGATACAGTTCATATAAGGGACAGCAGCGGCAGGAACAACGAAATCAGCACTCATTCTCTGAGTGAAATCCCAGTTTTCATAACAGTTAGTATTAACTTTTCCGCTTGCCGGGTTGTAGTAACCGCGTGTTGCAAAGTCACCGTTTGTCATCATCGAGGTGTATCCACCAGTAACATACTGTTTATAGTCATCAGCATCCATAGAATTCAGCTGACAGTTCCAATACCAGCGCAAGTCATTGGCAGCAGCCTCATAGTTGCCAAGCATAGTGTAAGCCTCGGCACGCTCAAGGATAAGCTCATTGGTTGTGAATGCACGGTAAATCTGATGAGGATAACCGATACCGGAAACTTTGTCAGTATACTGGAAGTGCTCACCAATCTTAGAACTTAAGAAACCATAATCGCTTGAAGAGCTACTGAATAGCTGACCGCTCACGAGAGAGATAGCCGGACAGATGTAACCACTCCACAAAGATCTGTGGTTGCTACGAATCATAAGAGCATTGCTTGCAGCAGGACCGGCATATGAATAGCGGTATCCGAACAAGCGACGCTGCATGAGCGAATATGTGTCAACCAACAGAAGGTTGCCTGCAAGACTCGGGTCATGCCATACATTTGCATAGTCAGAGAGAGAAGAGCATCCGCTGAACTGCGAAAGGTCGGTAACCATTCTCTGGAAACTTGTAGAGTCAGTTCCGAGCACCTCGTTGGCATGCTCGATAACCTTCTTGTAATCTCTCTTAAAGAGGTAGTAACGAGCAGCGAAAGCATGAGCTGCATTAGTATTGAAGTGATACTTAGGAGCAGTAGTGAAGTTGACATCACTAATCAGAGCCAAACCTGCCTCAAGATCCTCGCCAATCTTCTTATATACATCAGCAACATTGCTTCGGTCGTACTTCTTTGATACTACATCCTCAATCTCGGTAACGTAAGGTATACCGATATCATTTTTACTTGCCTCATCATTCTTGTAAGCCTTTGAGAAGATGCTCACAAGTTGGAAGTGGTCGTAAGCACGGATAAGGAGAGCCTCACCCTTGGCAGCCTTCATCTTAGTTGAAAGATTACCGTCAGGACAAACCCTGTTGATACCGGCAAGAGCCTGGTTCACTGTAGCAACAGAGCCATAGTAAGATCCCCACAAGGCACCAGGAGAATCCTGAGCACTGTAAGTAGCATTCTCAGCAGGGTCGAAGCGGAAGAGTTCATCGTCCCATTTAGCATAAGAACTATAGTTGTAGTGAGCCTCAACCTGCTTATCGTTAGGGTTAGACGGGAGGTGAGGAGCCTGGTTGTCAATCAAGTTGTCGCTTGAGACTTCACCAATCCAGGCAGGGTTTGACTCAGGATAAGCAGAAACAAGCAACTGTATCACCTTATCCTCTGAGTCTATCTCGGTACGCTCATCTGGAACCTTATCAAGAAAGCTGTCGCTGCAAGAAGCGAGAGCAGCAAGAGAAAGTCCCAAAGTAAGCACCTTATATTTATATGACTTCATATTAAATTCTTTCTATATTATGTTTCTGAATAAAAACGAATTATAGTCCCAAACGAACAGTAAGAGTAAACTGCTTAGACAGTGGAGTAGCTACACCACCGGCATTAACGAACTCAGGATCCTGACCGTTCAACTTGTCGTCGGCATATAGCAAACAGAGGTTCGTTGCATCAAGCTTGATAGCTGCAGTAGACAAACCAATCTTTGCAAGGAATGAACGTGGAACATCGTATGTCAACGATACATCCTTCAAACGGATAAATCCACCATCTGCGATACGTGCAGTAGAATAGTTGTATGCATTGTAAGCATAGCTCAACTGAGTATCGTTGTAGTATTGACGAACACTGGCGATTGCAGGAATAGTAGTAACCTTCTCATCGCCTGGCATAACCCAACGGTTTTTGAACTCCTTAGGCATGGCCGACATGTCGGAATAGCTTGAAGAGAATACCGGGTCGAGACGAATTTTGTTTCCGAACGAATATGTAAGGAAGATGTTCAGACGCCAGTTCTTATATCTCAAAGTATTGTTAAGACCACCGTTCATAGTAGGTTCCGTCGGTCCCTCGTATTTGAGGAAGTCAAGAGCCTGATACTCCTGGAAATTGATGTCGGTAGTAGTAACCTCACCCTTCTCGTTGATGATCTGAGGAATACCCTCGTCGTTCAGGCCCACGAATGGGATAGAGAAGATAGAGCGGTGTGGATAACCCTTGCGGATGTTATTACCAGAATTGTATACCAAGTTAATAACGTTAGCCTGTGAGAGCACATCCTTAATAGTAGTCTTAGTGTAAGCAAATGTCAAGTCGGTAGACCAATCGAAATGCTTGTTGCGAATATTCTGAGACGAGAGAGTTGCCTCAAGTCCGTGAGACCTCATAGAAGCGACATTGGCAAACTTGCGGATCTCACCGCCGGCACCACCAGTGTTCACATAACCCATCAAGTCGTAGTTGTTACGCCAATAGAAATCAGATGTCAAATTCAAACGGTTGTTCAGAAAACCGAGGTCAACACCGACGTTGAACTCCTTCTTCTTCTCGTACGTCAAATCAGAGTTGGCAAGCTGTGAGAGATAGATATACTGTTCCTGCTGGTCACCCTGTGGACGCCACTTGATGCTTGAACGGAACACGGCGAGAGCATTTGAAGCTGTAGTCTGCTCACCTACGAGTGAGTAACTCATACGGAGAGTAGCATGAGACAACCAGTTCTTGTGAGCCATAGCCCATTTCTGGAACCATTCCTCTTCGTGTGCATTCCATGCACCAGAGATATTCCATGTAGGCAACCAACGAGAACTTGTAGAGCGCCCCAGCTGGTTTGATCCATCATAACGGCCAGTAACACTTGCAGTATAGCGTCCCTTGTAAGAGTAGCTCAAGAAAGCGAAGTAAGCAAGGCGGCGGTTCCAAGACTTAGAATACTGCACGCGCTCAAGACCTTCCTCTTTAGCCTGCTTGTAGAACTGATAAGGCAGAGACTGCAAACGGCTGTTGTTATAATCGATACCATACTCCTCATCGTGGCGAGCGTCGTAGTCAGCGCGGTTAGCCTCCATACCGGCGAGCGCATTGAAGATGTGAGTATTGTTCCAAGTATTGTCGTAACGAACAGTTCCACGGAAGTCGAGCTGAGTTACAGAGTTCTCATCCATAATGTTGATACCACCAGTAGGCATTACAGAAATAGGCAGTGCATTCTTTACATCCGGATCAGTGTACAAATAAGTATTGTTGTACATGATGTTCGGATTATCGACACCGGCACGATAAGCCTCAGCCTGGTTAGAGTTGTTCATTACGATATGCTCACGTGAAGAACGCATCGTACGATAGTCACCGAGGAGGTTCACCTCAACATGCTTGATAGGTTTCCAAGCAACTTCACCCTGGAATTTGATATCATGTACATTGATGTCAATATAGTTATTCTGCAACTCGTCGAAGATATTGAATGCAGCATAGTTACGAGTGTAAGTCTGGTTTGGATCCAGAGTACGTGATGTATTCAGCGCATAACTGAATGGGTTGATATCGAAGTCACGGCTAACAGCACCACTCACAGGGTCAACGCTCTGGTTCAGAGTACCCGGAGCCTGCTGCTTACGATAGCTGGCATTAGTACGAAGAGTAACGCTCAGTTTCTTGCTAAGATTGAAAGTTGCGTTCATCACACCAGTGTAACGCTGCACCTCGCTACGATCAGTCCATCCCGGATCATCATAAACAGATACAGATGCATAGAGGTTAGCCTTGTCAGTACCAGTAGATACGCTTACCGAGTGGTTCTGTGTAAGGTTGTTGTGGAACAACAGGTCAAACCAGTCAGTGTTGCGGTATTCTGCCTGCTGCAGATATCCGTTCATTGCAGCCTGTGTGTAAGGCAGACCGAACTGTCCGTTTGACTCATTATACTGAGTGATAAGGTTGTACATCTTTCCATAAAGACCAGACGTAGAGCTATTTGCAAGAGAAGCAAGTTCCAACCATCCCTTTGCAGCCATTTCCTTATAGATACCCATCTGCTCCTGAGAGTTAGAGATGTTGTAATTGCTATAACTTGGCTTCAAACGATAAGAGAACTCACCAGTATAGTTGATAGAACTCTTTCCGGCCTTACCCTTCTTTGTTGTAACGACAACCACACCAGACATGGCGCGGGCACCATAGATAGAAGTTGCAGAACCATCCTTCAATACCTGGAAGCTCTCGATATCATCCGGGTTAAGACCTGCGATAGCATTGGCGATAAGAGTCTGGGCATCACCAGAAGAAAGGTCATCAGAACTTACGTTCACGGCATCCTCCATGATTACACCGTCGACAACCCATAATGGACTTGACGAACCATAGATAGAAGAAGCACCACGCACACGTATTTTAGGTGCTGTACCGAAGGTACCAGACACGTTCTCGAGCTGCACACCGGCAACACGTCCCTCAAGACCACGAGTAAGGTCGGCAACACCATCAAGTTTGGTTTTGTCGGCATCAATTTTTGTCGTAGCACCAGTAAATAAACGTTTATCCTGCTTCATGATACCGGTAACGACGACTTCCTGAATCTGATGTGCATCTTCAGGTTTCAGAACAATCTTCATACCTTTTTTTCCTTTCAGCGTCTGAGTCTCCATACCAAGGTATCTAACCGTGATTGTCGGGTTAGGTGTAGTGGAGTTCAGAGTGAATTTACCGTCAATATCCGTCACGACACCCGTCTGTGTGCCTTTGACCATGATGGTAGCGCCTATAACAGGTTCGCCATCTTCCTGAGATATCACGGTACCCGAGACTTCTGTCTGAGCCATCGCCATTCCAATGCAAAGGAATAGGGAGGCCAACAACATCGTTAGTCTTTTTTCCATAAATACTCTCTTCCCTAAATTAATGAATGAATAAATTATAATTTTGTTACGTTTTTGCAAAATTAGCTATTATTTCTATTTCTTGCAAAACAAATGGGCATAAAAAGCATGTTTTACCCAAAATTTTAACTAAAATAGTAATTAAAGGGTATATTTACAACAAAAACTGTAAATTATCACGGGGAATTTGTTACATCTTGTTAGAGTTTTTATCGTGGAGGTGTGGAAGGTGGGAGAGCTGAGACCAATAGAACAGATAAGACGGATAAGATTAATAAGAGGACTGGAAGAAATGGGAGAACTGGGAGGACCAAGAAGACTGAGAAGAATGGAAGGACTGAACTGGAAGAGCCGAGAGAACTGAAAACTATTGAAGAGCCGAGAGAGCTGAAACCTATTGAGGAAAATGATGAATATATTATTATAGGTATGCGCGTGCGCATACCTATAATAATGATAATATTTCAAGAATAGTGATAATGTATCAAGTTTACAACAGACTTTGGATAGCCTGGTCGAGATCTTTAATCTGAGAGTCGCGTTTGAAGAGCACATTGTTTTTGTCGACAAGGAAGAATGTAGGCAAGCGCTGAATATTGTACTGCACCAAGAGGTTAGAGTTCATAGCATCATCGTCATGAACGCAAATCCATGGCAGAGCAGCAGTCTGCGTCTTCCAGAAATGCTCATCAGGATCGAGTGAAACCTGGAAAATCTCCAGTCCTTTAGAATGATACTTATTATAAATATCCCTCAATTTCATGATACGCTGAGTGGATCCGTCGGCTCCGAACACATGGAAATCGAGCAGCACTACCCTACCCTTCATATCGGTAAGTCGGCGCATATTGCCGCGATTATCGCGAAGTGCGATTTCTATAATATTAGACGTATTGATTTTCGACGGGTCGATACCTTGCTGACTTTGCGCCATCTTATTCTCTAAGATTCTCACGTTTTTCATACCTTCGATAGCGATATTATGAAGATTCTCGCCACGTAGAGAATTAGGATAATACACATCCCAGCTGGTAGCCACGGCAGCAAACGCCTTGATATCCTCTTTACTCTCTCGAGGATTGAAAATCAGACGGTTACCGATAGTCTGGAAGAGAGCAAAATACGAAGAAGCCTTCATCGGTTGCTTATAGATATAGTTGCGCTTGATATAGTCCTTATACTGCTCAATGACCTTGGTTATCGTATCTTCTGCAGCATCATATCCTACTGCAGGGTTATTCTCAACGCCCTGAATAAACGACTGCAGATTAATCTGTTTGATAGCCAAATCCTTGATAGTCTTGCAATCTTCAGACCCTTCAACCGTGTAGCCGGTAGACATATGCGGATAGTCAGCCTTCACTGTTATTGTCTCCGTGGAGTCGATACTTAGATTGATAATCTGGTTAGCGATACGCAGGCGATAGA
>DBKQ01000027.1:0-2845 GCA_002298545.1 Prevotella sp. UBA746 | reverse complement strand
AGCTGATGGAGCGTCATCACTGAAAGAGAAGTCGCCGTTGTCGGACAATTTCACGGAATCCACGGTAACCGGTCCGTCAAGACTCATATTTTCGAAATACAGGATAGAATCGGCAGCTTCCGTTATTGTACCGTTGACATGGAATTTCTTGCCTCCGCAAGAGGAGACGACAAGCGCAATAAAGAGAAGCGCAGCGAGGGTTGATATTGTTTTTTTCATTTTTCTTGTGGTTGATTAATGGGAGAACTGGGAGAGATGGGAGTTATAAGACTGATAGGACCAATAAGACTAATAGGACCAATAGGACTGATAAGACTAATAGGACCAATAGGACTGATAAGACTAATAGGACCAATAGGACTAATAAGACTGATAAGACCGATAGGACTTACAGGACTAATAAGACTAATAGAACCAATAGAACTTATAGGAGCCAACACTTCCCGATTCCATTGCAAATTTACAATAAATTATGGTAATGACAAAAGGTTGCAACGATTATTCTTCCCTTCTGTTGCCCTTTAGCCATCCCTTGCCCCATTTCAGCAAAGCACATCCGAGCAAGAAGCCCAGAGTAGCCCCGATACTGTTGGCAAAGAAATCGAGCCAGTCGCCACTGCGCCTGCCGCCAGTACAGTTAGCCTGTAGGATTTCTATCAGTCCGCTCATCAACACAGGACACAGCCATACATACAGCAACATGCGACGTATTCCGGGAAAAGTCCGACGGGAGCGCAGCGTTTCAATCCACATCACGGTGCATGTTCCGCAATACATAGCGATGTGGGTCCACTTGTCCATAAGCGGCACATTGTCGAGCGGAGTATGAGGTGGAGTACAGAAACAAAGTATCCATATAAGAAGGATACAGACAGTTGAAAGCGGGTACGCTGATAATAATTTAAACCTTTTATTCATAATTTCTTTATAGTTTGATGCAAAAGTATGGAAAAATTTGTAATTTTGCAACAATTATAAAGAAAAGAAGATAGAGAATAATGAGAGAACTGAGAGAGCTGGGAGGATTGAGAGTAATGAGAGGACTGAGAGGACTGAGAGAACAGGGAGGACTGGGAGGACTAAGAGAACAGGGAGGACTGGGAGAACCGGGAGAGCTGAGAAAACTATAGAACAATAAAAAAAACTAAGTAAGATGGATAACAAGCAAAGAGCAAACTTCGGAAGTAAACTGGGCGTAATACTTGCCACGGCAGGAAGTGCCGTAGGATTAGGCAACGTATGGCGTTTCCCATATATGGCAGGTCAGAACGGCGGTGCCGCATTTATCTTCATATACATATTCTGCGTATTCATGCTCGGCATACCGTGCATGGTAAACGAGTTTATCATCGGCCGCAACTCGGCGAGCAATACGGCGCGAGCCTATCGCAAGCTGTCGAACGGAACGCCGTGGGCATTGGTGGGCTACCTCGGAGTACTAACCGGATTTATAATCACCGGCTACTATGCCGTTGTTTCGGGCTGGTGTTTCCAGTATATCTTTGCCTCGGCGATAGGACATCTGCACGGCAGTCCGGAGTTTTTCGCCAACTACTTCGACACCTTTGAGAAAGACCCGCTGAAACCTGTATTTTGGGCAGTAATATTCCTCGCCGTAACCCATTTCGTTATCGTGAGAGGCGTAAAAAACGGCATCGAGAAAGCATCGAAGCTGCTCATGCCGGCATTGTTCGTACTTCTGCTGATACTCGTAGTAGCATCCCTATTGCTGCCGAACGCCTGGAAAGGAGTAGAATTCCTTTTCAAGCCAGACTTCTCGAAAGTAACAAAAGACGTGTTTCTCGGTGCCCTCGGACAGTCGTTCTACTCCATGAGTATCGGCATGGGCTGCCTGTGTACCTTTGCGTCATACTTCTCAAAACAGACAAATCTCACGAGGAGTGCCGTACAGATAAGTCTTATCGACACCATCGTGGCAATCCTCGCCGGACTACTTATTTTCCCGGCAGCCTTCTCCGTAGGGATAAGTCCCGATTCCGGTCCGGCACTAATTTTCATCACCCTTCCTAACGTATTCGAACAGGCATTCCGCAACATGCCGATAGTAGGCTACATCGTGGCATTAGGCTTCTATGCCCTACTGTCGCTCGCTGCGCTGACATCCCTGATCTCGCTCCACGAAGTAAGTACGGCATTCTTCCAGGAAGAGCTACACACGAGTCGCAAGAAAGCCGCCACAACCGTAACCGTGATATGCTCCGTGATAGCAGCCTGCTGTTCGCTGTCGCTCGGTAAATGGGATTTTCTGAGTATCGGCGACAAGTCCCTCTTCGACTGCTTCGACTTCCTAACGGGTCAGATAATGTTGCCGATGGGAGGTTTCCTCACGTGCCTATTCGTAGGCTGGTATCTGCCAAAGAAGATGCTTCGCGAGGAATATACCAATATGGATTCAATGCGCGGCAGATTCTTCCGCCTTTATCTGATAAGCGTGAAATACATCTGTCCGTTGCTGATACTCATCGTATTCCTGCATCAGTTCGGAGTCATTTAGTCTGCACGGTTCAACGGATTTTTTATTCTTCCCCTCCCCCGCCTCCCCCTCCGGGGGCGGAGCAGTTACACTTGTCAATTTAAAAAGTGAGGACATTAAGTAGCTATTCACAATTAGTTTAGACTCATCCGATATTTGGAGTGATGATTACAATCTCCCACAGATAGCACAGATGACACGGATTTTTATATCTAAATACAGGCTATGCCCACAGATTTAGTGTTGCTGGCTTCGCCGCAAGATTACACAGATGAGAGCTGATTTATATAGATTTTATCATAGAATCTGTGTAAATCAAGCCACGAAGTAGGCGACCATACATCTTTTTGA